>JAGVJP010000011.1 GCA_020051075.1 Parachlamydiales bacterium | reverse complement strand
GTTTTTGTGAATAAACACATTAATTGGAGTGTTCGCTCTTTTTCAAGAAAGATCTTTATAAGATCGACTCGAAATCCAGCATAGCAACTGATGCGTATGTCTGCCCATCCTGTTTTTTTTATTTTGGGAAGTTGAGATGTGTTTTCGCTTTTGCTAGGAAAGATATTGGTAAGAACATGTTGGTCACAGGTTTGTTACGAAAAAGGCGAGCCCGAACTCATTCAAGAAAAGAATAGGTTCGGGCATGATTGATGAGAAGATGTTACCAGCTGGATTTTGTTACGCCAGGGATCAGTCCCATAGAAGCATGTTCGCGGAATGTAAGGCGAGACATCTTGAATTTTCTGAGATAGCCCCGCGCACGACCTGTCAGTTGACAACGGTTTCTTAAGCGGATTGGAGAAGAATCTCTAGGCATTTTATTCAGTGCTATCCTTGCTTGTTCTCTTTCTTCTTCGCTGAGGTTCAGATTGTAAATCTTCTCGCGCAGACCTTGCCTCTTTGCCCATTTGAGTTGAACAAGACGCTCTCGACGCTTTTGTTTTTCAATACTCGACTTCTTTGCCATGCTTTAAATTCCTTATTTTTTGCGGGCTGGCCCTTTCTGGCGTTGCTTTCGATTCGGATCTTTTTTGTTAATGACATATAAGCGACCGCTTCGTCTGACGAGAATATCGCCTTTTGAGGGGTCAGCTTTAACCGATGCTTTGCTTTTCATGAGTTTTTCCTTTAGTTCTGCACAGTCTTTAAGCTATCTCCTCCCATGATAAAAAAGAAGGAGAAGTTAGCAAGCATTATTTATACGGCAAAAAACCAATTTTATTCAACCCTTTTCCTAGGTCTTGCATTTATTTCTCTAAATCGATATCCTGGTGGCAAGTTAACAAAATTTCATACATTAAGGAAGGCTGCTGTGAAACGTACCTATCAACCAAGCAAAAGACGACGATCTTCAGAACATGGGTTCCTCAAAAGAATGAGTACTGCGAGCGGTCGGAAAATCATCAATCGCCGCAGAAGACAGGGGCGCAAGCAATTAACTCGAGTCTAAGGCAGTATCCATTTACAAAAGAGATGCGTATACGGACCCGTCGGCAATATAAACGTATGGCCGACGCTCCGTATAAAAAAATTGGAAAATGGATCATTGTCGAGCTCCAGCCTAATGGCTTAAACCAATCCCGTTTAGGAATTGTTGTCACTCGCCGTTTTGGCAACGCAGTGAAACGAAACCGTTTTAAGCGCCTAGTTCGAGAGTCTTTTCGGCTTTCATCCCCACATTTTAAATCACATTATAATATTGTTGTCAAATCACGTTCTTATGCGTTGCAAGCGGATCGAGACACCATTCAACAAGAACTTATTCGACTGGTCCATGAAGTTTCTAACAAAAAACAGGATGGGCAGGCATACGCATCAGGCTAACTCGCTTTTCGTCTCAAAAATACTTGATCGTAAACGGGTTAAGAGAACTTTATAGAAAGGACAAGGGACCTAAAGGAAAGGGACAAGGGACCTCAAGGACTTAAGAGACCAAAGGGACCTAAAAAGGGACGTAAGGGACAAAATATGCACTTAAATGACTAACCATTTGACAAATCTCTTAGACAAGATTTTTGTTACATCTAACGACATTCGTGAGCCCATGACAATTAAGAAGGAAATTTTATTTATCCTTTACGTCCCTTTTTAGGTCCCTTTGGTCTCTTAGGTCCTTGAGGTCCCTTGTCCTTTTCCTAGAGCACGACTTATGCACTGAAGCGCTTTATTCACCGGAATTAAAATTCAATGATCGTCTGGTTGGATTTTGGTCATCCATAGGCGCTAAGCGAGAGGGGTTGACAGATCTTCTGAATGGCGATTGCCTGAAAGTTTGTGTGCTTGATGTTTCTAAGTGAGGCGGTGGATTTGAGGGGGGTAAGCGCTCTTCCAAGGTGGTGAGCTGACGTTCAAACCGATCAAGAGTTTCTGTTTCATGGCCAAGGTTGAGATTCCCATTCGCAAAAAGACTCTCTACAAAATCAACCATTCCTGTTTCAATATCAAGGAGTGTTTGAGTGTGATCTTGATCTCCAATTTCATGCGAGTCCGAATTGTTTGTATCAGAATGGGTCAGGTTTTCTGACAGCGCAACATTACGTACAGCCAAATTGTAGAGGCGGTTGAACAAGGCAATACTTCCATTTATCACACGGTGCATATCCTGTAAACCAGCTTCAATGTGTCGACACTCTTCAAAAGTGTTTTGGAAGAAGTTTTCGAAGCGTGTTGACCAGGCATTAAAAGCTTCTAAATACGTTCGATAGACGTTTATAAACCGTTCGTCGTGGATCCGTTGGGCAACTGTCTCCATGGTGGTGAGATTTGACTGGAATGTGACAAGTTCGGTGGTGATGGTCTGGTGGATTCTACGTGTACTTACTGATATTTCTAATGCGACAAGTTCTTGGGCAATGAGGTCCAGCGTTGTCCGAAAACCAAATCCAAGCATCAAGTGGATGAACATCGAACACCAGGAATTGCTTGCTCGAGGGATCATTTTCGTATAAATCTCTCGAAGGTCCCGGATTTCATTGTCAGAACAATTTCTGTATGAAGCAAATACAAGTCGAGAGGTTGCAATAATGCAGCTGACTCTTAGAGTGGATTGATTTGGCTGCAGTTCTGCGGGGGTGGAATTGAATAACTGCCCCAGGTTGTTGACGGTGATATAGCTTGCTCGTGGAGCAAATTCAGGAAAGGCTCTTCTTAATAGCTCCATCCATTGTTGATGCGCCACCGTGCATGTGATCCCTTGAATCTGTGTCTGCATCTACCGGTTCCTTCACTTTTAATTCCCCAAAGATTAGAATGGATAGAGATATATTTGCAAAACCTTTTTCATTGTATCATTTTAATTGGATTTTTTTGTGTATTTAAAACAAGAAATGGATCAGCTTAATCCTCAACAGCGAACCGCTGTTCAACACGTCAATGGGAGGCTGCTGATTTTAGCCGGTGCAGGGAGTGGAAAAACGAAAGTTCTAACACTGCGGATGGCTTATCTGATAGAGGAATTAGGAGTTTCTCCACAAACTATTTTGGGACTCACTTTCACAAACAAAGCTGCTGCTGAGATGCGGCATCGCTTAAGAGGCTTCGTTTCGGAATCAATTTGTTCACAGGTCACGCTATGTACTTTTCATAGCTTTTGCATGCAGGTGCTGCGTCGAGATATCGATCGATTGGGCTACACGAAACAATTCACGCTCTATGATGAACAAGATGTGCAGCGGCTGATCAAAGCTATTGCGAGAGATATTCTACAGCACGAGGGAAGCCTACCCTCCTTGGAGCCTACCCTTGCCCTTATTCGTCGAGCCAATCACCAGGGTTTGACGCCAAATGAAATCGCAGGCGCAGTTTCAACATGGCATGATGAGTTTGCTCAAACCGTCTATATCCGTTTGCAAGCTGCTATGCGAGCTCATAATGCACTGGATTTCGATAATTTATTGGGATTGACTGCAGAGTTGCTCGAACAATGTCCAGATCTTCTTCACTACTATCAAGAGCGATTTCGCTATGTCATGATCGATGAATATCAAGATACCAATCCCATTCAATATCGGTTAGCCTCGTTGTTGACAGCTAAGTACAGCAATCTTTGCGTGGTTGGAGATGATGATCAATCCATTTATGGATGGAGAGGTGCGCAAATTAAAAACATTTTGTGTTTTGACAATGCTGTGAAGATCAAGCTTGAACAAAACTACAGATCGACAAATACCATCTTAAAAGCTGCAAATGCCGTCATTAAAAACAACCAACAGCGCCATCTAAAAGTATTGTGGAGTGAGCGGGGAGAAGGGGAGCCTATAGGGGTGATCGTCTCTCCTAATGAATCCGAAGAGGCGGCTGCTGTGGTCGCCCATCTGGTTCATTTGAAAGAGCGTTTAAAGCTTCGATGGAATGATATCGCCATTCTCTATCGTTCTAATGCCCTTTCAAGACAATTTGAATTGGCTCTTATGAAGCATGCGTGGCGGCAAGGAGATCAATGGCTTCAAGGCATCCCCTATGAAATTTTTGGCGGACTTGAATTCTATGAAAGGCGGGAAGTCAAAGACCTCTGTGCTTATCTCAGAGTTTTGGTCAATCCTTCGGATGAGGAAGCTCTCCTTAGAATCGTCAATCAACCCCGTCGAGGTATTGGAGAGGAGGCTTTGGACAAACTGACGACTTACAATCGGCAGCATCATATCCCCCTCTTGGAAGTTCTCATGCGCAGAGCTGCCGGTGATGCCCTTTTTGAACATCTGGATATTTCGAATAAGGCTTTGAGCGGAATGCAAGACTTCATCGCAATTTTAGAAGAGTCTAAGAGTCGTTTTGTTAAAGGAAAACTTGCCGAGGCCCTTCAGTGGCTCATTCCGCGGATTGATTACCAACGGGCGATTAAAGAAGAGGTCAAAAGCGATCAGATGCGCCTGTTTAAAGAAGAAAATATTCAAGAATTTGTCAACGCCTTGGCCGATTTTGATCAGCAAGAAAATCAACAGGATTCTACAAGGGGTTCTCTTGCTGATTTTGTCTCTCAGATCACTCTCAACCAACATCGGCAGCAGATGAGTCAAAAGAGAATACAGAATGATCGGGTCCACTTAATGACGTTTCATAGTGCTAAGGGATTAGAATTTCCCGTCTGCTTCCTCATTGGTCTGGAAGATCATATTATTCCACATGAGAAAAGTTTAAAGGAGACAGGTTTGGAAGAAGAGCGCAGATTGATGTATGTCGGGATGACCCGCGCGCAACAAAACCTTGTCTTAAGTATGGCGAAGCAAAGAAAGCGGATGGGAAAAGATGAGGGATCCCGCCCCTCTCGATTCCTGCATGAAATTCCTAAAGAGTTGCTGCAGCCCGTCCATCCCCGTGTTTAATCAAAGTTACGGACCGCTCTGCACTCACAAATGTTTGCATTCTCACATTTTGCGCCTTTGCTTCTTTGCGTTAAAAAAGGAGTAATAAAAAGCTTGGCAAAAATCTTGGCAACTCCTATGATGGTTCTTTATTTAAAGCTCGACTGGATTCACCTCGAAAAAGAATCGGGTGTTATTCCTTTGAAATCAGAAGGTTATGAAATATGCAAAAAAATGCCACTCCTCAAAAGACGTTCATTCCAAAAGCTGAAAAATGTAAGCTTAATTGGTTCTTGCTAGATGCAACTGGCAAAACTTTAGGACGTTTAACGACAGAAATCTCCAAGATCTTGCGAGGCAAGCATAAACCCAGTTTTACCACCTACCTCGATTGCGGGGATGGGGTGATTGTGATCAATGCTGGAAAAATCAAGGTCACCGGTTCAAAAGAAGCTCAAAAAGTCTATCGGTATTACACTGGTTTTATGAGCGGACTTCGAGAAATTCCTTATCGCACAATGAAGGCACGAAAACCTGAATATATCATCGAACATGCTGTCAAAGGGATGATGCCTAAATCACGTCTAGGAAAGCAACAACTTAAGAAATTGCGTATTTTTGCAGGGAAAGAACATGATCTTGCAGCGCAACAACCCATTGTCGTTAACATTTAAAGAAGAAAGAGACTAGTTATGGTAGAAGAAACAGTAGCAAAGGGACGACGCAAAACAGCGGTTGCATCGATCAGACTCAGAAGTGGAAAGGGCAATATCGATATCAATGGTCGTGAACTAGAGAAGTATTTCAATTCAGAAATCCAACGGAAGAAAGTTTTTGCCCCTTTTGAAAATTTAGGCGGGAATAGTCGGTATGATATGATTATTCGTGTTAAAGGGGGCGGCGTTGAAGCTCAAGCAGAGGCGATTCGCTTAGGATTGTCGAGAGCTTTAGTTTCTAATGACGAAAATCTTCGCCATGATTTCAAAGAACGAGGCTTCTTAACACGGGATCCAAGGAAGAAAGAGCGTAAGAAATACGGTCTTGCTGGAGCTCGTAAGCGATTCCAATTCTCAAAACGTTAAAGGAATTTCCCACCAAGTTGTGGGTATAATCTTCAACTTTCGCATCCAAACGTCTCGCGCAGCAATAAACACATATTGCCAGCGTGAGGCGTTTTAATTTACACCATTTCAAAATCTCACCCCACTGTCCCTTTTCGAACGCCTTAGATTGACAATCGGGGGGGAGTTTTGCAATTACCTCTTTTGCTCCTTGACTCAGGTGATTTTCTTCTTGACAAGTGAGAACTCTAGATGCAATAGAAAAGAGTATATCTATGTATCATTTAGTTAAGGGGAGATTATGACACACTTGCTCTATATCGAAGCATCGCCTAGAAAAAAAAGATCTTCATCGATTGAAGTGGCTAATGTCTTCCTAGATTCCTATCGAGAACATCATCCAGATGATCAGATCGAAACGATCGATCTTTGGCATCAAGATCTCCCTCCATTTGATGGAGATATTATCGATTCAAAATATGCGATTATGCATGGACAAGCCCACACCGAAGCTCAGAGGAAAGCTTGGCGAGCGGTTGAGCTGATCATTGATGATTTCAAGAAAGCAGACAAGTATGTCATTTCTCTGCCAATGTGGAACTTTGGAATTCCTTACCGTTTGAAACATTATTTCGATCTTCTCATCCAACCTTCTTATACCTTCAGCTATTCCCCTAATGAGGGCTATAAAGGACTTGTCACTGGAAAGCCTGTATTGGCGATCTATTCCAGAGGGGGGGCTTATGGTCCTGGGACAGGAGCAGAGGGGTTTGACTTCCAGAAGAGTTATTTAGAAGCGATATTGAAATTCATAGGATTTACAGATACCCGCTCAATTGTCATTGAACCGACGTTAGCGACCCCGGAACTCAAAGATCAAACAGTCAAACAGGGAAAGGAACTGGCTGCGAGTCTTGCGGCACAATTCTGAGCCCTAACAAGATGGGCAAGATCGCACTTTCCAGGACAAAAACAGGATAAGAAGGACCGCACTCGCACTTCCAAGAACAAAAAAACAGGATAGGCAAGATCGCAAGCGGCAGGATAGACAGGATAGGGATGATGATAATGATAAAAAAGATGAGATAATTTTTTCTTATTTTTTTGTTTATCATCATGCTTATCCTGCCGCTTGCGATCTTGCTTATCCTGTTTTTTGTTCTGGGAAGTGCGATTCTGCGCACCGTGTTTTTTATGTCTGCTTTATGCTTTTCTTTTGACTCTTATGAGGAATCGTCAGTATGGTGAGATTACCCATCATGGATAGGAATTTGAAATGCCGGTGAATCACATTGAACCATTATGTTTGAATGAGAACAGCTTTAAGATTGTCATGATTCTCACTGTCGGTTTTTCCATTGCTTGCCTTTTGGGCTACCTCACCCAACGATGTAAATTATCACCCATTTTAGGTTATCTCCTGGCTGGCTTTGTCATCGGTCCGTTTTCACCAGGATTTGTTGCTGATCTGCAAGTTGCTGAACAGCTTGCTGAAATTGGTGTGATATTAATGATGTTCGGGGTGGGATTGCATTTTCGTTGGAGGGACTTAATCAACGTCAGGCAGATTGCTGTCCCTGGGGCGATTGTGCAGACGGTGGTTTCGACGGTGGCTTCGGCAGTCCTCATCCATGCCATTGGGTTGACGTGGCAGGCAGGGTTGATTATTGGCTTAGCCATTGGAGTGGCGAGTACTGTCGTTTTAGTCCGTGTTCTCTCCGATCAGAATCTGCTAGAAACTCCTGAGGGATTGATTGCGATAGGATGGTTGATTGTAGAGGATTTCTTTACGGTGTTGGCATTGGTTCTTTTACCGACCATTGTGATTTTTTTAAAGGGAGGTGAAATTTCGGCTCAAGGGGTGAGTTTAGCTGTAGGGGAGGTGATCCTAAAATTGATTCTCCTTGCGGGTATTGCATTCACTGTGGGACGGAAAATGGTGACTAAGATTCTCTTATTGATTACAGAAACCCGTTCTTCAGAGCTGTTTACCCTTGCTGTCTTGGCTCTAACTTTTTCTATTGCTGTTGGCTCCTCTTATCTCTTTGGCACGTCGATAGCATTGGGGGCTTTTATTGCGGGGATGATGATTGGTCAAACTGATGTGCGGCATCAGGCATCGGCGCACGCCTCTTCAATTAAAGATGCGTTTGTCGTCATTTTCTTTCTTTCTGTTGGAATGTTATTTAATCCGATGGCGATCATAGAGAACTTCTCTCTTTTCCTCAGTGTGCTCGCGATCATCCTCATCGTCAAACCTGCCGCGGCGTTAGCCATTGTTAAACTGCTAGGCAAATCTAATCGCACTGCTGTGATTATTGCATTGGCTTTGGCGCAAATTGGAGAATTTTCTTTTATTTTAGCTGAAGAGGCCAATAAATTAGGCGTGCTTCCTGATGAAGGTTATGATATCATTGTTGCATGTGCATTGATTTCAATTTCTATTAACCCACTGTTATTTAAACTCCTTCACTTTATGGAACCGCACCACTCCGAAGTTAAATCGTAAGTCTCAACAACCCTAAAATTTATGAAAGAAGATTCTAAATCTGTTGTCGATCCCTACCTCTCAAGAACTCGGTCTGCTTACGTCTGGACACGAATTCTGGATACTCCCTTCTGGGGGATTTTTAACTTGCTCCCGATTATCTTGTATAAAGATTTGCATGCCACTCCTTTTCAGTTAGGATTGGTTATCACGTTGAAACCGCTGGTGTCGATATTATCTTCTTATTGGCCATCGCTAGTCCAGCGTTACGGTCTATCCCTCGTTCCAAGCATTGCGATTGCTCGCCTTTTTGCCTATCTTCCCTTTCTTCTTTTTCCATTTATCCAAGATATCTGGTACCTCATCAGCTGTTTTGGCATATTCATGTTTCTTCAGGCTGGAATGATGCCTGCTTGGATGGAGCTTTTAAAACAAAATCTCCCTGATAAAACGCGAGATAAAGTGTTCTCGTATACACAAGCTTTTGGATATCTTGGCGGAGGCTTAATCCCTTTGGCTATTGGATGGATGCTTGATGAATGGGTTGGCATTTGGCGTTGGCTGTTTCCTTGCGCTGCCCTCATTGGCCTTTTGGCATCCTTTGCACAGCGTCTGATTCTCGTACGATCAACAAACATGCCAGATAAGCCACCAAACTTTCAGACACATCCACTGTTTCAACCCTGGAAAAGTGCTTGGGATTTGTTAAAGCGACGGCCAGATTTCGCTAAATTCCAAATTGGGTTCATGATGATCGGATGCGGCCTCATGGTGCTCCAGCCAAGCCTACCAGTGTTTTTTGTCGACAACCTTAATCTTTCGTATACTGAGATAGGGGTTGCAATCACTCTATGTAAAGGGGTCGGCTTCGCCGCAGGTTCTCCATTGTGGGTAAGATGGATGCAGAGGGTAAATCTTTTTCAATTTGGTGCTCTCATCGCTTCTTTGGCAGCTCTATTCACCCTCTTTTTGCTGGCCGCACAGACAGAAGTCGTCTGCCTGTTTTTCGCCTATATCGTCTATGGATTAATGCAGGCGGGCAATGAGTTGAGTTGGAATTTGTCTGGTCCGATTTTTGCAAGAAATGAAGACAGCTCTCCATTCAGCAGCGTCAATGTGATGGCTGTCGGAGTGCGCGGGATCTTTATCCCCACTTTTGGAGCCTTCTGCCTCGCCGCTTTCGGATCTTCGGCAGTGATCACTATCAGTGCCATTTTTTTTGTCTTAGCGTCGTGGAGAATGTCGTCCTATGGATCTCAAATGGCCCGCACTGCCCAATCCTGAACGAACCCGCTCAGGGGCACGGGCACGAAAAGCGAGTTAGCCTGATGCGCGATCCTGCCTATCCTGTTTTTTTGTTTATCTTGTCTATCCCTGACCGGGTTCAGTGAAAATCGAAGATTGTTTATTGTAAAATAATTCTTAAATGTGATAAAATATTCTTTTATATTTATCAAAACGGTGATAATGGAAACAACTCTCTCCTATTTAAATGATCTTGATGTGAGATCTCTTTTAGTTGGAATCAATGAACTATTCACTTTTTACTTCATTTTTCCTATCATCGTTTTCTTCGGTCTTTACCTTACCATTCGCCTTCGTTTCGTCCAAATCACTAAACTGAAGATGAGCTTTGCCTCCCTTCTGAAAAATGAGAGTCAAAGCCAGGGGAACATCAGCCATTATCAGGCCATCTCAGCTGTTTTAGCAGGGAATTTCGGAACAGGAAATATCTCTGGAATGGCTGTTGCTATCACTACCGGGGGGCCTGGTGCACTTGTGTGGATGTGGGTAATGGCTTTTCTTGGAGCTGCAATTCAGTATGGAAGTTGCCTGTTAGCTGTAAAATATCGAATAAAAAATGATGCGGGTGAATATGTCGGCGGTCCCATGTATTATCTTAGGGATCGTTTAGGCTATAAGAAAATAGCGATTCTATTTGCCCTTTTCGCTGTCATGGGGGCTTTGACGGTAGGTAATTTTGCCCAGGTCAACTCAGTGATCCTCCCGCTTGAAAAGATGGGAATCCACCCATTCTTAGGGGCTTCTATCATCGCCCTCCTTGTTTCTGTTGTGATTTTAGGAGGGATCCAACGTGTGGCTAAATTTGCTTCTTATATTGTTCCCTTGAAAGCCATCCTTTATTTAGGGACCGCTCTGACAATCTTAGCGCTCCATGCTGATCAGGTTATCCCTGCTTTTAAACTCATGATCGAAGCTGCGTTCAGTCCTCAATCAGCATTAGGAGGCATCCTTGGGTTCAGCGCTGTGAAAGCGATTTCATCAGGTTTTGATCGAGGCATTTTTGCAACGGATGCAGGAACAGGAATCGTTCCAATTTTACAATCAGGTGCACGAACGACAAATCCTGTTATTGATGGGGTTGTCACTTTAGCAGCCCCCTTTTTAGTGATGCTGGTTTGTACAACGACAGGTCTTGTCCTATTGGTGACTGGGGTATGGCAAAATACCGATCTGCAAAGCACGAACATGGTGACCGAGGCTTTTCAACAAGGCATCGGACATCCCTTTGCTGCTTATATTGTCATTATTGCATTGGTCTTATTCTCCTATACAACGATTTTAGCGTGGGCGTGCTGTGCGGAAAAGGCGATTGCTTTTTTAGGTGGCAACCGCCTTGCTTACTGGTTTAAATATCTCTTCATCGCTCTTATCCCTCTAGGAGCTTTAATGCATGTCGACCTCATTTGGCGTTTGGCCGACATCTCTATTTCTTTGATGTTAACAGCAAACATCATTGGCATTCTTGCTCTTTCTCAAGAGATCATCAAAGATAGCGCAAGCTATTTTTCAAAAAAATTACCGACTTTTTACTCGGAAAAACACGAAATTTCTTCCGTTGAAGCGTTAGTTGTAAAAAAATAATTTGATAAAAATCCCAGAAATAAACAGAGTAAGGCTTAACAGGTGCTTACTATACCAACCTCAATAGGCTGAGGGCGGTGTATAAAGCAAGGTCCTTAAAATTGATATCGTTGAAGAGCATTTGCTCTTATCGAGTCATTATTGTTTCAATCAACTTAAAGGAGGTTGAATATGAAGAAGTTAAGCCTAATTTTTACGTTTTTTGCTTGTGTGATGCTCTCATCATATAGTTATGCACAAAACTACGATGGCGGTTATAGCGGTGCTGCTCAGCCAGCTGAATATGCTGGACAAGGCTATGATGGCGCTACTGATGGTGCTGCTGCTGACGGATGCTGCGCTCCTCAAGATCAATTTGTTGGAGACTGCGTTTGTAAATATGTTCACTGGGAACCATGCTACTACAACAAATGGAATTGCTGTTACGAGCCAAAGTATTGCTACAAAAAGTGCTGTCGTCAAGTTCCTCAGTACTATCAGAAACAATGCTGCCGTTATGTTCCACAGTATTACTGTCAAACATGCTGCAGATATTGCCCTGAGTACTACTATACATGCAACTGCACATACTGTCCAAAATACACATGTGAAAAATGCTGTAAATATGTTCCTAAGTACTACTACAAACGTACTTGCTGCAATCCAGAAACTGGATGCTGCCCAACAGGTGACACCGCTGCTTCTTATTAATCAGCGCTTTGTTTGTCAGACAGGTGGGAATGCCTACCTGTCTGTTTTTTATTTAGGAGTTTCTTCAGGTTTTGGAGGAGTTCCACTTTTTGGAATTACAGTAGCTGGTGCCGGAGTCAATTTCGTTGTCAACTCTTCAATGACTTGATTCTTAGGCGATGGAGCACAGAACCGTCGGTAAGCTGCGATCAGCATCCTCTCACAAAGATCATAAAGCAAAGCAACAGCAATCGTGACGGCGATTCGGACTGCCCAAGCAGCATACCATTGCACTGTCGGCATGACGGCTCCCAGTCCGAGATATCCGACACGAGGAAGCAAAATCTGGATGGCCACGCGGTCGATGAGTGCCATCACCCCTCTTTCATAAGCCACACCTAAGCTATAATACCCCGCAACAGTCGATACAACGATGCGCGGTGTCCACCTGAAGGCAAAATTAGAGAAGATATTGAATGAAGGAAAAGAGCAGTTATTACACATTGATCTTATCTCTTTTAATTAATAATAAACAATTATAATAAATAGTGAAGATTATTGCAATTGAATAAGTCCTATGCCTGGAAAGAGAGTGATTTTTGTCTAAGCTCTGTTCTTGCTTTTAGTTCTCGAAAAACTCCAATTGTTAAATGGTTTTTATTTTATTGACGAGTTGATGTCAAATCACAAAACAGAGAGCCAAAATTTTTGGTCCCTTATCCCTTTCCTAAGTGACGCCCCTGTGGTCTATTATAAAGAATTTCATTTCACCTTGATCGCCTTGAAATTCTCCCCCTAGCATCGCAAATTGTTGAAGCGGGTTTGAGATATTTTCCCCGGCAAAAGAGGCCTCAGTTTTACTTGGACAATTGATGACAATTGTGTTGGGGTCAATGAGTGTTTGTAAAGTTGATGCGAATGCTTGTTTGTCTTCTCCATCTTTCATGAAGATGCAAATGTTGCTTAAATAAATCGTGTCTATCGTGATTCCGAACTGGTTCAATAATTCAGGGATATCGACAAAACGACGGGTATTGCGAATATCTTCAGTGATCGCAGCAATTTTATCATTCAAAGCTAACGATCTAATGTACTGATAGGTTTCTTCTTTGGACAGCCAACTTCCTTCGCGATTGAACTCAATCATCATTTCTTCTTTGGCTGTGAGGGATTGATTCAGCGGGGGGGATTTATGGCAAAATTTGATTAGCCCTCGATCGAGGTAAGCCCCCATTTTTGTCGCAAATTCTTCTCTTGTACTGGAATGAGTGATCACACTTAATGTTGCTTCGATCAATCTTTTGTTTTGTGGATTAAAATCAAGGATTAACCCATAGGCTGACATTCTTGTGGCCATGATATCAAAATTGTGCCAGCCCGCGCATCCAATATGGCATCCTTGGTTAGGTGTAGGAGTCGCTGTCAAAAAATCTCGCGTCACTTGAAGATCGGTTTCATTGGTAGATAGATAGATTCCATGAACAATTCCGGAACAATTGCTGTTGTGCAATCCTCGAAGAGCTGTGGTGACGGGGTCTTCCAATAATTTCATATTTATTAGGGCATGATCCACAACAGGCCGAGCTTTGATCTGGCGGCATTTTATCAATGCATAGGAAGCGGCTAGAAATCCGATTGCAAGCGAAGCAATGATGAGAATTTTTTTTAACTGCGGGGCTAAGGAAGAGAATGGGATAGAAGGGAGATAATTTGACAGAGAATAAAAATTGATTTTATTAAAAATGTTCATGGCTTTGAACGTGTGATTATTTGCAACTAATATACAATTTTTGAGTTTTAAATCAAAGATTAATTGTTTCACTTCTCAACTTATTCGAATTTTTAAGGGACAAAACAAAAGGGGCAATACAGGATAGGCAAAAAACAGGATAGGCAGGATCGCAAGCGGCAGGATAAGCAAGATAGTGATGATAAGATAAGTAAGATAGATTTTACTATTTTTCACTCGATGTTTGCCTGAATTGACCTATCATCTTGCCTATCCTGCCGCTTGCGATCCTGCCCATCCTGTTTTTTGCCTATCCTGTATTGTCCCTTTTCTTTTTCACACAATGACTGCTTGAGTGGAAAATGCTGGACAGCAGCAAACCTTTTTTGTATTCTCCAAATTTCTAACCCGATTGATGTTGATAATGACCTTACATAGTTTTGCAGCGATCCTAGCGATTATTTTATTCCCCCTTACACTGATTTCAGGTCATCCTGAAGATCTTTCTTTTGATAATGTCTTCATCGGGCCGGAAATTTACTATGTTAAACGGGCAAAAGAGGGCGGCGGTGAGCAGTCGGGAACTCTCTATGGCTTTAGATTGGGACTTGATCATATCAAAAGCTGGCGCTTTTATTGGGGGGCCGACGTTCTTTGGGCCTCAGGGACATTAGAAGGGAAGTCGAATGAAGCGAAGATTAAATCCCAGCTGACTGATGCAAATATTGAGTTGCGTCTAGGATATACGTTTGAAACTCAACTATGGAAACCTGCGCTTTGGACGCCTTTCTTTGGAGTAGGCTATTTTCAGGAGAAAAATTTTTATCGTCATCCTTCCCCATTAACCATTCACTTTGACAATCAATTCACATATATTCCTTTTGGGTTTCTCTCACAAATTTTCTTCACCCCTAATTTTTCAGCGGGTGTTAATCTCAAGGTGAGATATTTAGTTGAAGGTGACCAAAAAGTCTCAAACGACCCTGACCACGATAGCGTCATTCAATATTATAATGAAAAATTTCAGTACCGAATTGAGTTGCCCTTGACCTCTTTTTTCTGTTGGGGGGCTACAGAGGCAGCGCTTTCGTTAGTTCCATTTTATGAATATCGGGAATATGGGCATCGGGCAAATTTCCCTTTTGATTTTTATGCGACGACATTTCGGCTTTATGGAGCCACTTTGAAGCTGTGTTATCTTTTCTAGAGGCTTTTTATTCTTGATTCAATCTTTCAGTTTCGGTATATCATTTCCCTTCCCTTCTTTACTTCTTTGCATTTAAGAAGTCACAAGAGATGTGGAAGTCACAGTTAAACTTTGGAGATTATGATGAAAAAATTGCTTGTAGGACTAATGTTGATGGGATTTATCTCCTCTCCGATGGGATACAGCGAAACGATCACGCTCGTGAATCGATCAGGAGATGAGTCAACGATTGAAATTGCACCTCAAGATCAATTTCTTGACGTCATGAATTACATTCAAGAGTATTTCTCTGGCGAAGAGTCAGAAGCGCTCCAAGTTGGAGAATCGATGGGGGCTTTACAACTCGACTTTTCTGTCTCCGATTCTGATGTTGTCGTCCGATCGAAGAAGAAGCCTTGGAGAAGCTACAAAGCCGGTTACAGCAAAAAAGATAAAGAAGATATTGCGTTTATCGTGAATACGTTAGCTCGTGAGTCTCTCATCAGCATCGGTTCTTCCACCACATCACTCAATAAAGCGGGCGATCGCATCAATAATCTTCATCCCTTCAATTTCCTTCTCTGCATCTTCTGCGACGAGGAGCTGAAATGCGGGGCACATGCCATCCGAGATCGCTCTGGGTTAGTCAGTGATAGATTTTTTGGCGGGATTACCACAACACTTCAAGAAGAACATCAGCATCACAATCTTTCTCCCTTCCTCGCTGACTTCGCCAAAAAATTAAATCTTGATGTTAATTTGATTTCACCTGTATTAAACAATTGTCAGTGGAAGAGTTTTGTTGAACTCTTAATCGATACCATTCCAAGGAAGAATGACCCTTCTCGATATAACATGTAGTAGAAGACGTTGTTATAACCGAGACAAATCGATAGTGCATGCCGACGTATAACGACAACAGAATAACCTAAGGATATAGGATGTCGAATTTCTTCTCCCGATTGAGTTACAGCTTTGGAAATGAGGATTGGAGGACTGAAAGTGCTGCGTTGCGCATTCAGCCTAATGATGAGGTCTTATGCATCACAGCCAGCGGCGACCGCCCTCTAAACCTTCTTCATCAGCCTTGTAAGAGGATTGTGAGTATAGATGCAAACCCTATTCAAAATCACCTCCTTCATCTCAAAGCAGCGGCAATGAAGGAGTTGTCTTTTCCTGACTACTTAGGATTTCTAGGCGCCTCTGATTTCTCTGGACGGACAGCTATTTTGCAAAAATTAGCGTCGTCGATGGATCACGAAGCTGCTCAATTTTGGAAAAGCCGTTTGAAAATGATTGAAAAAGGGATTCTGTATCAGGGGGAGGTGGAGCGGTTGTCCAAAGTCGTTGCCAAGGGAGCTTCATTACTCCAAAGGAAAAAATTGAAGCGCTTATTCGAGATGGATAATCTAGAAGAACAGCAAAGGTTTTTGAAAGAGGAGTGGAATGGAAGGCTTTGGGAATCGCTGCTTAGAATTTTGTTAAATCCGCTGATCTCCTGGTTTTTTATCGAAGATCCAGGCTTGACTAATGTCGCCTCATCCATTAAACCCGGGAAGTATATCTATCATCGGATGCATGAAAGTTTACATCGGGATCTTGCAAAGAAAAACCTTCTCTTATCTATGCTGTTGCAAGGAAAGGTTTCTCCTGAGGCTTATCCTCCATATCTATTGGAGGATGGGACGGAAGCAATCAGAGATAGGTTGAATCGGCTCGAAGTTAAGACGATGGATGTGATTGAGTACTTAGAATCTCTCGAAGGGCCTACCTTTGATGCCTTTTCTTTGTCTGACGTGATTTCTTACCTAAAGCCCCCTCAACACATGAGGCTTTATCAAGCGATGATAAAGACTGCTAAGCCCGGCGCCCGGTTTTGCCTCCGACAGTTTTTGTCAGCTAAGGAGCTACCTGAAGCTGTGCAACCCCACTTTACAAGAGATAAAGCCTTAGAATCGGAGCTCGAACAAAAAGATAATTGTTTTGTTTACCGTTTCATGGTTGGCCACATCTCTTAATTATGACGTCTTCAGCCGCCCCTGCCAGCCTAATTTTTCTCTAAGAGTGAAGAAATAGTCATGTTTGGCTAGGTTGACAAGTTGAAAACGTCTTTGCGAAAGCGTTGCTGTAAGCGTCGAATGGGTTGCTAAAGAAAGCGTCGAGATGCCGTCATAGGATACCTCAGCAGCAGGAAGAGGGCTGTGATATCTCACGAGAATCTCGCTTTTTGGCATAAGGACGATAGGGCGATTTGAGATTGTGTGTGGACAGATCGGCGTGAGGATGAAGGCATCGAGTTCAGGCGAGACAATGGGTCCTCCAGCAGCTAATGAATAAGCTGTAGAGCCGCTCGGGGTTGAGATGATGATGCCGTCAGCAGAGAATGTGTTGAGATAGGTGCCGTCAACATAGATCGATAGATCGATAAGAGAAGGGTTTTGACCCCGATGGACAACGATTTCATTGAATGCAAAGCAAGAATTCCCTTCAGAAGTGATCCCATCCATCATCATCCGTTTTTGGATCGAATATTTCCCATTTAGAAGATCTTCTAGACTTGAATAGATGTCATTCTGGGGGATGTCGGCAAGAAATCCTAAACCTCCAAGGTTGATGCCTAATAGGGGGGCATCGATGTGAGGGTGGCGATGTAGGAGGCGGAGGATGGTGCCGTCGCCGCCTAGGGAGATTTGAATGTCGATTTTCTCTTCTCCGAGTTGCGAGAGGGGAAGTGCACCAATCAGAGAGGCGTGGCGGTCTTCAGCAAAGACGATGGCTTGATGATTCTTCAGAAATTGCGCAATTTCCGATGCAATTTGCAAAGAGTGTTGTTTGATCTCATTTGGGAACAATGCGAAGATCATTTGTAAGTTCCTTCTAATGTCGATGCATGAGATGTTCTTATAGGCTTCAAGCTAAAGTGGCTTTGGATCTTCTTGACGATGAGTTCAGGGGTTAAACCGATTTCGGTCAATAAATCTAGATTGCTGCCATGTTCGATAAAGGTTTCTGGGATGCCAAGGTTGAGGATTTGGACATGAGAAAAGCCTTGTCTCATCAAGAAGTTGTTGATGATGGATCCCATGCCAGAGGCAATGCTATGTTCTTCTAGAGTGACAATCTTTTGGTGGTTGATGAGCAGTCGGCATAATAAATCTGCATCGAGCGGCTTGACAAAGACTGGGTCAAGCAGTGTTGCATTAATTCCGAGTTCTTTCAGCAAGGGGAGCACTTTAAGTGCAACGGTATTCATATGGCCTAGCGAGATAATGAGGAGATCATCACCCTCAATCAAGACTTCCCCTTTCCCTAGTTCTCTCTCTTTTAGAGGAGCAGTCGCATCTTCGGTTGCCATATTCGGATAGCGGATCGCTGTTGGCCTTTTCCAGGAAAACGATGACTCCATCAATTCTTTCAGGACCTGCCCATTACGAGGTTGTGTAATCACCATATTTGGCATCGCATTGAGAAATGAGATGTCGTAAATGCCATGGTGGGTAGAGCCGTCAGGGCCTGAAATTCCAGCTCGGTCCACTGCAAAGACGACAGGGAGCTCTTGGAGGCACACATCGTGGAAGAGGTTGTCAAAGGCGCGTTGAAAGAATGTCGCGTAGATGGACATGAATACTTTCATCTTGCTGCCATAGGCGATCCCTCCCGCGAAGGTGACGGCATGGGATTCAGCGATGCCGACATCTAAACACCGGTCGGGGAATTTTTTCATGAATTCATCCAAACAAGAACCTGCCGACATGGCCGGTGTGATGGCGATGACGCTTGGGTCTTTCTCTGCCATCTCTAGAATGTGCGCTCCGAAGATTTTGGGGAAAGTCAACGCTGTCGATGGGGCTGGTAGAAATTTTCCGGTATCTTTGCTGAAAGGGCGAGCGCCATGATAGGAAACAGGGTTTTTGATTGCTGCTTCCATCCCTTCGCCTTTGCGCGTCAGGACGTGGAGGACGATAGGCCATGTGGAATCTTGGATCCTCTCCATGACGTCGACAAGTTTTTTTAGATCATGTCCGTCGATTGGGCCGATGTATGAAAGTCCATATTGTTCAAAGTAGGCTGCAGGGCTGACGAGATTTTTTAGAGATTCAGTAATTTTATGCCCTTTTTCTGCAAGCATCGGACCATAACTTGGGATTTTGGAAACGATGGTGTCAAGTTCTTGATGGATTCTTGTTGTCGTTGGATTGCTGAGCAGGCGGCTTAAGATGCGGGTGATGGCTCCGACATTCTCTGAGATGGACATGGCATTATCGTTGAGGATGATGATAAAACGTTTGAGCTCTCGCGACATATTGTTGAGGGCTTCTAAGGTGAGACCACATGTCAGGCTTGCATCTCCGATAATGGGGATGATATATTCCTTTCTTTTAGTTAAATCGCGGTTTTTGGCGACGCCTAAAGCCAGCGAGAGAGCGGTTCCTGCATGGCCTGCTTGGAAATGGTCGTGAGGGGATTCCTTAGGGTGTGAGAAGCCGCATAACCCCTTAAACTGCCTGATTTTATGGAACCGGTCATTTCTCCCTGTGAGCAATTTGTGCACATAGGTTTGATGGCTCACATCCCAGATGAATTTATCTTGAGGGGAGTTAAAGACTTTATGCAAGGCGAGGGTCAATTCGACAACACCAAGATTGGAGGCAAGGTGGCCTCCATTGACGGAAAGGACTTCAATGATTCGATGTCTGATTTCGGCTGCCAGCTCGCCGAGTTCTCCAATAGACAAGTTTTTGATGTCTTCTGGTTGATGAATCTGTGGCAAGAATTTATAAGGCATTAAAGTCTTGTGTTAGAGGTTTTCCTTCAGCGTCAACAGCCAGTTCTCCGGTCCGATTTTTCACTAATACTTCGATCTTCCGCTCAGCATCAGTCAACCGCTTATTGCATAAAACAATCAGGCGATCAGCCTCTTCATATAATTTTAGCGAATCGTCTAAGCTGATGGCTGTTGAACTCAACTTTTCCAGAATCTCCTCAAGCCGGCCAAAAGCTGCTTCGAAAGAGATTGCTTCATTTGTTTCGTTTTGAGATTTCATTTTTTGGGTATACTTCATTAATTGTTACAAGCGCTTCCCCATCGGAGAGAAGAAGCCTCGCTTGCTGGCCAGATGTTAATTTAAGGACTGTATTTATAACCGATCGATCTTTTTCAGCAAATAGAATACTGTACCCTTTTTTCAAGGTCGTCGTGGGGTCTAGCGCGAATAATATCTCAGCCATAGCAGAAAGCCTGTGGCGGGATTTTTCAATGAGGTAAGAGATTTTTTGTTGCAAAACTTCCTGTAGCCTCCGTTGATCAAACAGATGCCGCCTCCGCTCTTGCTGCCTTTGCCAAAGTTGGTCCAACTGCTCTTGTTTGCGGGAGAGGTTCATCCTCATTTGCTGCAGTCTTTGGCGCAGCCGCTCCTCTAAGTCTTTGTCAGCTCGAGAAAGATTTTGCTTTAAATGAGCAATTTGGTTGATGGGTTTAAGCGACTGCATCTGATGCGATCGGCTTTCTAATTGGTGCCTTGCTTTCAGCAGCAGACGCTCGGTCGCGTGGTCGATATCGTTACGGTAGCCGTCTAGTTGCTGCATCCGCCTTTCAACGATGACCAATGGGTTGGAAAAAGGCGTCTGTTTCACGATCCCTTCAAACCGATAGCGGTATTGTTTGACGAGGAGGTGGAGATGTTGTTGAATCCTCTTGCGGGCAACGTTGAGATATTCAATTTGCTGATTTTGTTCGGCCATAACGATCTCTGCTGCAGCGGAGGGGGTTGGCGCTCGGACATCAGCGACATAGTCCGCAATACAATGATCGGTTTCATGCCCCACAGCGCTGATGACGGGGATGTTGCTTTGGTGGATCGCTTCGGCAACGATTTCTTCGTTGAAAGCCCATAGGTCTTCTAAGCTCCCTCCTCCACGCCCGATGATCATGACATCGACAAGGTTGAACTGGTTCAACTGCCGGATTGCTTGAGCGATTTCAGCGGCAGCTCCTTCCCCCTGAACTTTGACCGGATTCAGGATGAGGTGAAATCCTGAGTGACGGCGGCTTAATACATGGAGAATGTCTTTAATCACAGCGCCAGTAGGGCTGGTGACAACGCCAATGCGTTTGGGAAAGCGGGGGAGAGGTTTTTTTCTCGCAGCCTTAAACCATCCCATCTGATGAAGTTTTATCTTCAGCAGTTCGAGTTTTTGCAGGAGTTCGCCTATCCCAGCATAAGAGAGTTCTCTCACGATAATTTGGTAATTTCCTTTTGGGGGATAGACATTGATCTCTCCTCTGACGATGACATGGTCTCCATCTTTGGGGAGTGTTTTCACTTTAGAGAGATCCATTTTAAACATCACCGCTGCAATTTGTGCTTGTGAATCTTTAAGGGTGAAGTAAAGATGGCCTGAAGTCTGAAATTTGATGTTGCTCATCTCCCCTTGAAGATGAATAAAGAGGAATTTTGATTCCAGGTGGAGTTTAATGGCTTGCGTTAACTCTGAAACAGTCAGAGGCGGCGGGGACGATGCAGTCAGTTCAGGCATAGGCACTCCTTAGCAACAAGATAGACAGGATGGACAACACAGGATAGACAAAAGCGACATAGCAGGATAGGCAAGATCGCTTCGCGGCAGGATAGGCAGGATAAAAAAACAGGATAGGTAGGATGGGAAGGATAAGAAGGAAATAGACGATAATAGAAAAGAGAAGTCTACTGGATCTTATTCATACTTTTATTGTCTTTCCTATCCTACCTATCCTGTTTTTTTATCCTGCCTATCCTGCCGCGAAGCGATCCTGCCTATCCTGTTTTTTTTGTTTATCCTGCCTATCTTTGTTTATCTTGATTATCATTGTTGTGTGGTCCAGGGAAAGGGGGTTGTTGTCGGTTGTGGAGAAGTTCCCTGAAGATCTGGCATCACCAGATTCAATACCCCGCCTAACAGATCTTTTTTTGAGCCAAGTTTTTTCTGTGCCACTAACGCTGTAATTTGGGCAGCCAATTTCTTGCTGTCAATATCAACTTTTCTGTTTCTCACTCGCAGAGGCACTTGCAGAAGGTATTGGCTGTCAAGCCCACTGATTCCAAAAACCTGATCAAGCGTCTGCGCAGGGATCCCCAAAAAGATGTCGGCTTGGTCTTTTATGTAATTGACTGTGCCCCAGCTCGCCAACGAATAAGTATTTGCAATGAGCATATCTAACCGCTCAAAAGAGACGAGGCCATTTGATGCACGGAAGTAGATGGGGGTGAACCAGATAGAAAATTGCTGTTCTCTGATAGGAGAGATGAGATTCAATACAGACTGCATCGACCCTTCGTTCTTAAATAACATTTTGCCAAGGTTCAATACCCCTTTATTGATTGAGAGTTTATTGATCTCAAAAGGAATCAACGGCAAGCTGAATTTATCAGGGTCGATGGTGATTTCGATCGGGTGCTCTCCTGATATCCCCGAATTTAAAAGAGGCAGGTTGTTGGAAAATAACACTTGGCTGAGCAATGGAGTCATCGTGATGGCACAGCGAAGAGGGGAGTTTAGTGTGAGCACTCCACTGGCAATGTTCCCCTCCAAGTTGGCCGTCCCTTTAGAACCATTGATCGATAAACTTGTTGGACCAGAGAGCTTCTCTAAGTGCAATTCCCCTCTGATGGCGAAGAGGTCTCCAAGGATAGCTTTAAGCTGTAATTTTGTTTTATCGCTAAGAAATAGCAGTGCCTGCAAAAAGGATGGACTAAGATGTTTTGATTTCAGCAAAAGATCCAGATGCATTTCTTTCCAATTTTTCAATGTGCCGGATGGGGTTAATAGCTCCCATATTTTTCCTTTAATTGTAGAAGGAGGCGCTGACGTCGTATGTACTTGTACTTCCGCATCGAGAGAATCGTTGAGCTTTTCTGTTGAGATGTGCCCTTCAAGACGGATTGGGAAGTCCCTATACCCTTTCCAAACAATATCATCAGTATGGAAGTTCATATCAAAGAAAGAGCGTTTTATCCAGTCCGAAGGGTCCTTCAGAGGAATTTGGATGTCTGTGACATTGCCTGTCAACGTTGCAGATGAATCTAATTCTCTATCTTCATCCCAACTGAGAAGGTATTTTAAGTGCTCGAAACCCTTCGGAGAGAGGGTCCATCTGAAATTAATTGGTTTAACAGGGTCATACAAGGTCAGCTCATCAGCGATTTTAAAGCGGGCGCTCGCATGAAATTTAGAGCTATCCAGATTCATCGTCCAATAGCCAGGGACTTCGTGGTCTAGATCGAATAATGTCTGCAGGGTCACATCTAGGACAGGGCCAAGGAGTGGGGTTAAATTGTAAGAAGTGAGCATCACGCTCGATGCCGAGGTAGACAAATTGGTGATATCGGCTTGGATTTCTGCTTTCGAATGGCTTAAATCAAAATTTCCCTCTCCATTCAACCAGCGTTCGAGTTCGATGTGCACTGATAGCTTGCCGGGTTTTTCTTGAGGAGATGGGGACGCAAGGGCAGTTAAATTGATGTTGGCAGCGTTGAGCTCTCCATCAATGGTCCAGGGCAGGGCAATCTGATTGAGTGTTGGATCGGAATTAAACCCATTTTGAAACGACAACTGATCGATAGCCAAAGCTCCTTTAGCCCTCAATTGGGCAAGAGGGGATGTGTTTGACTTAAAACCGATTGTCGCAGCATCGATCTCTAATTTGAGGTTTGCATCTTTCTGCAGAATAAAGTTTGTTCCGGCCAGTTGCTTTTGCAATAGGGAAAAAACTTCAGGTGTGATGTTATAGCTGGCCAGTGCTGGCTCTGATAAGACTAATCCTTTTTCGTAGCTATAACGTCCATTCAATTGGATTTTACTGAAACTGTTTTTTAACAGCAGTTTTCCAGCAGACATTTTCACTCCACCACGCTCATCAACTTTCCATGTTGACTGTTGCGTAAGCTGCAGAGGCTCTCGCAAGAACGGAGAAGGGTTCCCATTGTCTTGTAACAGCATTATCTTCCCTTGAGTTTGGCATTCTAGTTCCTCAAGTGACTGCCCCTCAATCTTAACATTAAAATCGTCAAATTGAAAGAAATGGCTTTCGATGATGTTTGGCAGCTTGACCTGTTTAACAGAAACGTTGAGAAGATGCTTCCCTGCATCAGAAATGTTAAGAGGGATTTTGAAGGCAGTGATCCCGACATCGACAGCGCAAGGCGATGCGCCTACAGAGTCAGAAGTGTCTGTACAGTTGTTTAAGCCTTTCCATCGAATCGTTGTCGGATTGACCAGAGACAGTAGATGGGTTGTCGGGTGTATCGACAGTTGTGTCTTCTCAAGACTTGCTAGAGGCGTTTCTAGCTGCAGATTCAAGAGTAAATCGCCCTGATGAGACTGATCAACGGCTGCTTTGATATCAGCATAGGCGCCGATGGCTCGAATCACAGAGGGTTGGCTGTCAAGAAAGGGAAGCAGTTTCAACGGCAAATGCACAACGCTAAAAGACGCCTGCGGATTCTCTATGACTTCGACGAAAAATTTTGATAGGGACTTCGGCTTCTTCAGCTTTGAAGCTAAGGTGAATTCAAACGGTTGCCGTGCATATTGTGCATAGCCTTTGACGTCGAATTGGATAGTAGGTTGACATTGAGACGATTCGATTGCGGCTTTGATCCCATCGATCGTCACTTTTCCTATTGAGGCCACTTCAAGATCAGTATCGCTGAATTCAGCTTTTCCTTTTAACCCAAATAGGCAGTTATTGTCTTTCTGGTGGTGTTCAAAGATTGCCAACGGGACAGAAAACTCCTCGATGAACAGGTTCAAATGGGCTTCAGTCAGCAGTTCAACTGACTTGGAAAGATAGGAGTTGATGGCTTCAGGATTCAGTGTAAAATGCAGCGTGGCAGGCTGCATGAGGTTGAATGCCTCATCGTTGATCAACCCTTTCATCCCCCCTTCCATGAAGGGAGACTGCACTGTCAAGTTGAAGGCTAAGCCCTCTGTACTTGGCTCTTTATCGATGGAAAGGTCAAGTCTGTCGCCTAATAGCGCATGGAAAAAACCATTTAATTCCGGTTTCTTCAACGCAGCGATCCGGTCGATGAGGTCGACGGGGAAGTTGACGATACGTCCTTGTATGCGCGCTTCTTTGCTTCCTTCGATGCTGAGATAGTGGTAGGCATCTGCCACAAGGGAGTCCCAGTCTTTGCCATTCAACCCATTCAGAGCGATGTTGACTTCGAACGATCCCGCTAAGTTGTCCTGTTTGGTTCGTCCATTGATCACAGCAGAAAGAGGGCGGTTTTCAGAAAATAGATAGAGGTCGGCGTTGACGTCGGACAGCAATATCGTCGAGGGAACAAGCCGTGGGGTATCTGGACTGGGGCTGATCCCCAATGCCCGTTGGATGTTGGTCAGGCCATGTTCATCGGTGATGACGGCGGCATTGAGCTCTTGGACTTGGGTGAAGCCAAGATGCGTTTCTTTTCTGATCAGCTGAATCAAGGTGGCGTCGGTAGAGAACTTGTCGATTTCTAAGATCGAGTGTCCTTCTGGATCTTTCAGTAACAGCCCTTCGATCACCTGTCCTTTGCCCCAGTTTAATTCCAACCGGCGGATTTCAATGTTACCTGGAATGGAGCGGTTGATCAGGTTGACGATGCGCTGACGACCCCATTCAGTGTTGGCGATGGAGGGGAGAAAATAGACGGCAGCAAGGGCTAAAAAAGAGACTACGACGAAGAGTCGAAACAATTTTGAAAAAAAAAGGCTCATGCAAGATCCTAAAATTTTGTAATGACACATCAAAAGAGTAGAGTTTATTCCTTTTTTTCTTTATTTTTCAACAAAATCGTTTCATTGCACAGCAATTCCTGCAAGGCTGCGTAACTATCTCATGTTTCTCTCATGTCCATACAGTCCATATAGTCCATACAGTCCATCTACCTACTTGAATAGTTTATTATAGTCTCTTTTAATATTTATTTATTTTAACAGGTAAGTTTTTATTGTTGACGGAATCTAATTAATCTATAAAATTAGATTTTATTTATTTTTTGGAGTTATCATGGAAATTAGTCGATCATTTTGGGCACCAGCTATTCGGGCGGGTTTGCTTAGCCGAGATGAAAAGTTGATTCAGAGTCGTTATGTTAAAATCGTGAGGATTGCATTAGCAGCCTTAGTGGCTTCTGCCTTTGCATTGATCCATCGTCCGACTACACTGAAAAAAGTGCTTGTTGTTTTAACTGGTATCTTATTTATAGCGGCAGCTCTGTTAACAGAGAAAATTGAAACTAGGCGAGCAGATAAGGCTATCGATGAGAACGCGTTTCGTCAGTATATGTCAGATGAGCAGCCATCGAATGAGGTGATGGAGCATATTAGGTGGGGTCATATTACTAGGGATCCTACATTGGTTAGAAGACTAATAGACTCTCACGCAGATCTCAATAAATTTAGTGAAAGAGGGATTGGTGTTGTTAGTGACAACATGGATATTGAGACGCTTCAATTGCTGATAGATCATGGAATCAATTTAAGAGCCAGATCCTCAAACCCCGGAAATCCTCGTTGTAGATTATATCATGGAAGACAATTTGGAGGTTGGTCTGGCTTTGAAGAAATAGTCAGTCGATCGTCTCCAGTTTACTTAACTTATGTTTTACAAAGGCGTTTAGTTAAAGTAGAAGATTTTTCTCCAAACGAGCAAGTGAGACTTTGGACGATGGCCGGAAGCAAAGAGGCGATTCAACAGCTGGTCAATTATGGCTTTGACATTAATGCGATTGATTCGGATGGTTTGACAGCAGTGCAAAATTTGATTAGGTTCCCTGATAGCTTTGTTGCTCATGAATATTCTAAGGGTGATTGTCATTTTGGTAGACTACTGCGTACTCGTGCATTGGTCATCGATTTTGGTGCGGACTGCGAACAGGGTGATCGGGCTGCGCTAGATCGTATGCTAGAGCAGTATGCTAGAGCGGCGCAAGATCATATGTTAGACCAATTGCTAGAGCAATAAGTGGTTACTTTTAAATCTAGACAAGCTTTATATCGAATGCTATAATCACTTTTTATCGTTTTATGAATCTTTTTGTTTAACCTATAATACAATAAGGATTGTTATATGACTCCTGCACACCTCACTTTTAGCGGCGCAACTCCCCAACAACTTCAAGCGCAATACCCAAATTTTCAGTGGTCATATGCGTTTGATCAACAGTTTTCCACACGATTGCCAAAAAATGTTGTGATGATCCGTACTGTTGTGGCATTAGCTTTGACAGGTTTAGCGATGCTTCTGCTCAAATCATATCCGCGTTTACGTCGCTTTGTCGCTGTTGTAGGCGTCCTTTTTTCTTTGAAGACAGTCTATACCCATCTCATCGCTAAAGATCCTCTCGTCGAATTCTTCTGCAAGCATCTTCCTACAAGAAACTCATCTGCTAATTCCACTAATCAGCAGTCTCTTGAGACTCGGTTGAACCAATTACCGCAACTCGATCTTAGACAAGGGGTAGACCAATCCATTTGCAGTGCGATTAGAGGCTTACGGTGGGAAGATCTAGACCAGCCGCTTTATCGAACGACAACGTTGGATGGAAGAAATGTCTTCATCATCAGAGGAGTGACCACAGATCCTCAACAGCTGGAGCGTACGACCACAGGTGTTCGATTCACCAAAAAACAGAAACCTAGAGCTACAGACATCCCATTCCCAAGCAGCCGTTTAAGAGTTTATATTGAAAGGTTTAGCCCAAGCGATACCGTAGGTCTTAGCCATAAGTTTGGTAATGGTCCTGAAGCAAAGATGTTTGCGAGAACTGAGGAACGGCTTCATGCGGTTTTTTCCCCCTTTCAAGGAAATACTTTTTCTCCGAGACGCGCTGGGCATTCCTTTGTCAATCCTGAATGTTCAGTCGTATCAACTGCTAATTGTGAAACTAAGTTCAGCGGTACAATTTCAAGCGCCGATGCATTTGAGATCTTCGCTCAATTGCAATAACAGCTATGCCTACAGATCCTTGCCAATAGTGTTCTCCGAGAAAGCGGAAGAGGACTTCCGCACTCCAAACGCTTCGCGAAGCCATTGAGTAATCTTGGAGACGCCTGTTCCAAGGCTTCATGTATTCAATTTTTTCTCTGTTTTCGCGAAGCGTTTGGAGTGCGGAAGCCCTCTTCCGCTTTTTCGGAGAACACTGTTGACAAGCACATGTGATTTGGCGCAAAGAGGAGAAAAAGGGAAGGATTATGATAAGATACATTGAGCACGAAATTTATTAGACAGCAATTTGTATGCATGCTATCCTCTCATTTTTAACTATAAAATAACCCAATAAAGGATTATCTATGATTCAACAACAAAATTATCTTAATTTTTCTAATCGTCCTCTCACTCACCTTCATTCAAATTACCCTAAATTCGAATGGTTTCCTAAAAACAATTACACCACTCTATTGCATGGAAAAGCTGTGGCGATACGGAGCATTGTCGTTTTAGCCTTGATGGGATTAGCGCAGGCGGTATTTAGATCTTCTGTCTTACGGAAGCCTCTACTCATTGTTGGGATTTTGATGCTCGCGAAAATCATTCTCTCGAATTGCCGCAAAGATCCTCTCGTTGAGTTGTTTAAGGGAGAACATCCTCGCATCAGAATTAATCAAGGAAACGAATCGATTTGTGATGCAATTAAGCGATTGAAATGGAACGATTTAACCGAGCCATTCTATCAAGGGGAAACGAAGGATGGCAGGAAAGTTTTTATCGCTCGAGGGATATCGACGAAAAAAGAACATCCAATCACTGTTCAAACAGATGGTTATAACCATTCAACATATGCTCAGAATCCATCTGTCAGTGTTGTTACCCCTTCAATCTATCGACTTCATGTTTATATCCAAGGATTTAATCCAATCGATCGGGAAGCATATCCATCATCAAGTTATCATGACAGAAGAAGCTCTGCTGCAGACAACGTGTTGTTCTATCAGCCAGAAAACTACTCTTTATCGTTCTCAAATGCTTTTGCTGGTTCTCGTGATCGGGAAATCAGCTGCGAAACGGAATGCAGTGGAACAATCTCAGCTGCTGAAGCGTTTGAGATCTTGGCTCAATTAGATCAACGGTCGTCTTCCTAACTGCTTGCTGCCACACCTGGTGCGGCCTGCAATGCAAATCGTTCGAAAATACAAATGCCTTCGGAATTTCTTCTGAAGGCATTTTTTTTATCTATTTCGTAATTATTAATAATTTCAGTTCTCTTTGGGTCTTTGCGCCTCTTTTGCTTCTTTGCGTTAAAAAATGGGGCGTATCTGAACTGTCACCCTATTTCATTGAATCCTCTGAGTACCAAGGCCGCAAGCCGACTGTTTTTAGATAGTCGATCTTATTCCATTGAATCGTCAACCAGTCGTCTGTCACGATCCCGCCAGTGTCTCCACTATTGGCGTTCCAGGACCAGTAAAACCAATCGGTGATCGGCATATGTTTCCCGTCGTTAAGTGCACCCTGATTGTTAAAGTAGCGGGCGATGTCGTTCATAGATAATCGATCCTTTGCATCATCAAATTTAGAGCCGAATTCGCCGACAGCGACTGGGAAGATGTGGCATTGGCTGTTCGTGCAATATCCTTGTTTAGTGAGATATCCAAAAGAATCTGTTAATCGTCCTGCGAGGTCAGCACCTGAAAAATCGCTTCCTGCATGTGTGACCGATGGGGGATAGATGTGAGGTGAGATGACGACCTGGTTGACATAAGGTTTGTCGATTAATTTTGTAAAAAAGGGGTTTGGATCGCTTAGTCCTTTCTGAGCGATGAGCTGAGGATCTGTTGCAAAACCATCTCCCCAGTTGGCATTGAGTCCGCTTTGACCCGTCCCTTCGATCATGAATAAGGCAGAAGGGTTGACTGCATAGATGGCATCCATGGCTTTGAGATAATAGTCACCTAATCCCATTCGAGAGTCGGTAGATTCCCATCGGAGTCCATAGTTATCAGGCTCATTCAAGAGATCGATCATTAAACGGCCTCTTGCTGCTGGACTAGCTTCGATAGCTGTCACGAGTTCTACCCATTGGTGAACCCATAGATCGGGGTTCTCGAGGGCGGTTTGATCTTCTCTTAAGTGGTTGTCGATGAGGACATAGAATCCATTCCTTGCGAAGAAGTCGACAACCCAGACAAAGCGGTTGAATGTGCTGTCATTAGGCAGGTAGCCGTTGCATTGTCCTGATGAACGATCTGGAGGAGAGGCTAAAGGGGGGATTGTGTTTCCATGATTTTGATAGAATGGGGGAGTGATGCTTGACTGTATGTCCGCAAGGGAGGGTAGAGATGAACAGGGAACATTGAAGCGTCGTGGTTGGACTGAATAGAGATCTTTGAAACTAAAGGGAAGTCTGACTGCATTGAACCCAAGTCCCTTCATTCTGTGAACGATGAGAGCAAAATCTTTTTTGAGTGGATGGCTATCCCATAATCCATCAACCATCGTTTGCTGGTTGTTAAAACCAAACCAATTCACCCCTTTAAGTTCGATGACCTCCCCATCAGAATTGACGATTTTGTCTTGTTCAGTTGTCATTGCTGGTAGCTGAATGGTTGGTAAGATTATACAGAAAAATAGGATTAATTTTTTTAGGATATTGTTCATAAAACCTCTGATTATAAAATAAAACATGTAATTAATAATAATAGTGTTTCAATAATTAATTATTGCTTTATTGTTAATTATTGATTAAGACTTGTGATGATAACACATAAAAAGGACCTAAAGGAAAGGGACAAGGGACCTAAACGACCTAAGGGACCAAAGGGACCTAAAAAGGGACATAAGGGACAGATCATCAAATTTAACGAGATTTCTTTCTTACTGGTCAGACTCGCGAATGTCGCTAGACCAGGTTGCTCACTTAAGTGTAATATTGTCCCTTACGTCCCTTTTTAGGTCCCTTAGGTCATTTAGGTCCCTTGTCCCTTTCCCTTAGGTCCCTTCTCTAGTTGACAAGTAGAGCCATTTCATCTAAGATGAGGAAACGATGATTAAGTGACTTGATACCTTCTACGTTCGCTGATAGGGATGTCGGTACAACATCACTCAAGCTGACACCCGCCTGAATTTTTCCATCTTACTGATTAGGAATTTTGATGACTGAAAGTCAAGCTGTTGCGATAACAGGAAAAAAATTGACAACATATCCGCAGGGTTCATTAAGAGAACTCTGGCATATCGCCTTCCCCTTAGTCATCTCGTTGATGTCTGTGAGCTTGATGCTGTTTCTGGATCGGCTATTTCTCGCCCACTATTCCCTCGATTCGTTAAACGCTTCTGCACATGCTGGTGCGGTGACACAGTTTCTTCAGTTTTGGACCATTGCAACGGCGAGCATCGCTGAAGTCTTCGTTGGCCGTTACAACGGCGCTCAACGCTATCACAAGCTAGGCCAGCCGGTGTGGCAAATGATCTGGCTTGCTGTGGCAACGGCGCTGCTTTACATTCCGATTGGACTTTTTGCCGGTCCGTATCTCTTCTTCAATGAGACCTATTTATCCCTCGAAATCCAATATTTTAAAATCCTCACCTGCTTCATCCCCATTGCCGCGATATCGGCGGCTCTTTCAGCTTTCTACATTGGAAGGGGGAAGGTCAGATTTGTCACTTATGTCATGCTAATGGCTAATGTGATGAATATCACCTTAGATTGGATCTTGATTTTCGGCATCGATCCTTTCATCCCAGCTCAAGGAATTTCTGGGGCAGCTTGGGCAACAGGGATTTCCCAGACCTTCCAAGCTGGACTCCTTCTTTATGTTTTCCTCAGTCGGCGAAATCGGGAGAAATATGGAACTGGGCGTTGGCGATTTAATAAGCGGCTGTTCAATACATGTTTATTCATTGGTTTGCCGAATGCTGTTGCCCATAGCGTCGAAATCTTTGCATGGGTGATGATCTTCGATCTGATGACTCGTTTAGGTTCAGATTATATTACCGTGGTTACCATTGCCCAGAGTATTCTCTTCCTCTTTACTTTTATGACTGAAGGGATGTCTAAGGGAGCGACAGCGATCGCTTCAAATTTTATTGGGTCAAATCAGCACCACCTTGTGTGGAAGCTGCTTGGTTCAGGGGTGAAATTCTATGGCATCGCCTTCGTTGTCCTTGGGTTCCTTCTTGCATGGCATCCGGATCCACTTATCCGTTGGTTCATCCCTGAAGCGGATATGATCTCCCCAGCAGTGCATGAAACGCTGAAAGGAGCCTGTTTTTGGGTTTGGATCTACTTTCTCTTCGATGGCATCAGCTGGCTGCTGATCGGGTTATTGACCGCAGCAGGGGATACCCGCTTCATCATGAAGGTGGGTGGATCGGTTCCTATTGTATTGGCTCTGTTACCCGTTTACCTTTTTGTCTATCATTTAGGGGCGCCTCCTAATATTACATGGATGTGCATTGCACTCTATGCAATCGCTGCTGCGACGATCTATTTTTTACGCTTCCGCGGGGAAAAATGGAAAACACTGTCATTATAGCTGGTTTTATATGTTTCAATATAATTAATATTGATTTTATAAAATTTATTTGCTAAAATAAATTATTTAATGAACGAACGTATCTAAATTAAAGTGAATGTTATATGAGCAAGAATATTAAATTTACTCGACCTGTGATTGGAATTTCTTCAAATTTGGGAATGATCGAAACAGGAACCTGTACCGGACGGGAAAAAGTCACGGTTGTTTATGATTATGTCAAAGCCATTGCATTGGCAGGGGGGATCCCTATCATTTTACCTATCGTCGACTCCGATGAGCAAGTGATGGCTCAAGTCGAATTGATCGATGGATTGCTTCTCTCTGGCGGACAAGATGTTGCGCCGAGCTATTATGGAGAACAACCTGAGCCTTCTTTAGGAGCCGTGTTGCTCGAACGGGATGTGCATGAACTTGCATTAGTGAAAATGACCCACCAGATGAACAAGCCCATTCTCGGCATCTGCCGCGGGATTCAAGTGCTCAATATTGCTTTTGGGGGGACGCTCTATCAAGATATTGCGAGCCACCATCAGCCAGTGCTTCAACACTCCCAAAAGAGCAAACCAGAAACTCCTGCACACACTGTCCATATTGTTGAAGGGTCATTGCTCCACACCTTATTAGAGAGTTCTGCCATCGAAACTAATACGTTCCACCACCAAGCGGTCAAAGCGGTCGCGCCGGGGTTCGCTGTCACCGCAAAAACAGGCGACCAGTTGATAGAAGCGATCGAGCGGGAAGGAGACCGATTTACTTTGGGCGTTCAATGGCATCCAGAACTGATGCACCGCCATCATCCAGTGATGCAGAAGCTTTTTGATGGCTTCGTCAATGCTGCGAAAAGATAGGGCAAGAGTTAATAATAATTTAAGGAGAACTAATGAGTCAAGGGGCACCCCGCACGATAGGTTTAACGAGTATGATTTTGCTTGGAATCAATGGCATCATCGGCTCGGGGATTTTTCTTCTTCCTGGAGAGGTTGTCGCTTTGGCAGGAGAGTGGAGCAGTGCTGTCTACCTCGTCGTCTCCGTCCTTGTTCTTGGCATTGCCTGGTGTTTTGCTCAATGTGCTTCCTTATTTACTCGTTCCGGCGGGGCTTATATCTATGCTAAAGAGGCTTTTGGCAATTTCATCGGATTCGAAATCGGATTGATGCGTTGGGCGGTAGGGATTTTTGCCTGGGCTGCTGTTGTCGTTGGTTTTGTCACGGCCTTGAGCTCCGTCTGGCCCGAAGTGATGAATGAGCCGTACCGCTCTCTGGTGATTCTCAGCCTCGTCGGTTTGTTGGGGTTACTTAATATCGTCGGACTTAAAGGGCTGAAATTCCTGAATAATGTTGTCACTGTTGCAAAAGTTCTTTCATTAATGGTTTTCATTCTGATTGGACTCTTCTACGCCCAAGAAAGTTTCGTCCTATCTCCCATCCAACATAGCTTCGAATCGACAGCGTTTGGCGGGGCGGCTCTATTGATATTTTATGCTTTTGGAGGATTTGAATGTTTAGTGATCGCTGCTGGAGAAATGAAAAATCCGCAGAGAAATCTGCCGATAGCAGTGATGACAGTGATCAGCCTCTGCTCGATTCTTTATTTCTTCATCCAATTTACTGCAATGGCATTGCTAGGGGAGTCGCTGGCTGATAGCTCTGCCCCGCTTACTGACGCAGCAAACAAATTTCTGGGTGACTCTGCTAAATGGATTGTGGCAGCAGCGATGCTGATTTCCATTGGAGGCATCAACATCGCCTCTTCATTCATCACGCCGCGCAGTGGCGTCGCTTTAGCGGAAGATGGCATGGTCCCGAAATGGATCGCCTCTAAAGGGCGCTTTGGCACACCCATCTGGGCTATCATCATCACCGTCAGTTTCACAGGGCTGTTCGCGCTCTCAGGTAGCTTCTCTCAGTTAGCTGTCGTCAGTGTTGTCGCCCGATTTGTCCAATACATCTCAACTTGTTTAGCGGTCATTGTACTTCGCAAACAGATTGGAGCAAACCACAATGGTTTAAGGCGCTCCCTTACTATTGTGATCCCTATCGCTGCGCTCATCGGCATTGGCTGGCTCCTCACTCATGCAACAGGCCACCAGCTCCTTTGGGGCTCTAGCGCCCTCGTCCTCGGCATTCCCCTCTACTTCCTGCGACCTCAACAAAGATAGACAGGATAACAAAACAGGATAAGCAGGATAAGCAAAAAAAACAGGATAGGCAGGATCGCTTCGCGGCAGGATAGGCAGGATAAGATAGGATAAAATGTATCTTCTTGATTATCATTATGTTATAAATTAAAGTTCTGTGTTTTATTTATTTTTACTTGATTAATTGTGATGTTTATGTAAAATGTCATAAACTTAAGGAAAAGAGAGTAAAAATATGCAAGATCATATGAATTTGAACATGTATTCTGCGATAACCGAAACGATTTTAGGGTGTTGTTTTGAAGTGATGAATGAACTTGGATCTGGATTTTTAGAAGCGGTTTATAAACAGGCGCTTTTCATGGCAATTGAAGAAAAAGGTCTCAAGATTGAACTGGAAAGGAGATTTGAGGTTATATTTAGAGGTCAACGTGTTGGGGTATATGTGGCAGATCTTATTATTGAAAACATGATCATTGTCGAATTGAAATGCTGCGAATCATTAATTGGCGCCCATCAAGCTCAATTAATCAATTATCTGAAAACCTCAGGTTTATTAGTTGGGTTGTTGATTAATTTTGGAAATAGAAAATTAGAATATAAAAGGCTTCATCACCCCGATCAAGCCTTTTATGATTCAAAATTTTGAAATATTTTTTTTCCTATTCTATCTTATTCTCATCTTTTTTTATCCTGCCCATCCTGCCGCTTGCGATCCTGCCTATCCTGTTTTTTTGTTTATTCTGCCTATCCCTGTTTGTTTGCTTATCCTGTTGCGTCATCCTGTGACATAAGCGAAGATGAGGGGGGCGACAATCGACGCATCTGATTCGATGACATAGCTCGGCGTCGTGGCATCCAACTTTCCCCAGGTGATCTTTTCATTCGGGACAGCGCCGCTATACGACCCGAATGAAGTTGTGCTGTCGCTGACTTGGCAGAAGTATCCCCATAAAGGGACTTTCTCTTGCAGGTCTTGCCTGATCAGAGGGACGACACAGATCGGGAAATCCCCAGCGATGCCCCCTCCAATTTGGAAAAACCCGATGGAATGGTGAGAGCTGAGCGCTTTGTACCAGTCGACTAAAACAGCCATCTGCTCAGGACCTGATTTCATGATGTTATAGGTGCTGATGTCTCCAGCGATAACGTGGGACACGAAAATATTTCCTAAGGTCGAGTCTTCCCATCCTGGTGTGACAATAGGGAGGTTTTTCTCTTTAGCAGCCAGCAGCCAGCTGTTTTTGGGGTCGATTTCACAGAACCTGTCGAGGAGTCCACTATCGAGTAGTTGATACATATATTCATAGGGAAAATAGCGCTTCTGAGCTCGATCAGCAGCTTGCCAAAGCTCTAAGACCTCTTGTTCAATCCGTCGGATTGCTGTATCTTCAGGGATGCAGGTATCTGTGACCCGGTTCATCCCTTTCTTGAGGAGGTTGACTTCATCTTCAGCAGTGAGATAACGATAGTGTGGGACTCTCTCGTAGTGGGTGTGGGCCACTAAATTGAAGATATCTTCTTCCAGGTTAGCTCCTGTACAGGAGATGGCATGGACCTTATCTTGCCTGATCATCTCAGCCAGGGATATCCCCAGTTCAGCCGTGCTCATCGCTCCTGCCAGAGTGACAAGCATTTTGCCTCCTTTGTCCAAGTGTCTGATCCACCCTTCAGCGGCATCGACACAAACGGCTGCATTGAAATGTTTGAAATGCTTCTTCATGAAATTTTTAATCGTTGTCATCTTGCTTCACCTTCTTTTAAATCGGAGTGTTAAACAGTTAAATAGGTATAACTTTCAAGCGATTCCTTAAATTTTCGCTGGACTTTAGCAGATTCAGCTTGGGTCAGCCTCCCTGCCCGCAAAGCCTTTTCAATGAGAACCCTCATCTGTTTCAAGATCTGCTGCGCATTATATTGAACATAGGAGAGAACTTCCTCGTTCGTGTCGCCTTCGACGACGTGTTTAATTTTCCATTGTCCATTGCTCTCAAGTTCAACATGGACCGCGTTGGCATCGCCAAAGAGGTTGTGGAGTCCTCCCAAGATCTCTTGGTAGGCCCCAACAAGGAAGATGCCGAGGTAATAAGGAGATTTATTCGGCTGGTGCAGCAGTAGCTGACGTTCGATCTCACGCTTACCGACAAAACGGTCGATTTTGCCGTCGCTGTCGCAGCTCATGTCAGCTAAGATTGCTCGACGGGTCGGTTCTTCATTCAGGCGGTGGATCGGCATCACAGGGAACAGCTGGTCAATAGCCCAGGAATCAGGGAGCGATTGGAAGACTGAGAAATTGCAGAAATAGGTGTCATAGAGCACTTCGCTGAGTTTTTCGATGTCTTCCGGGATGTGGGAGAACTCTTTGGAAAGATGATATATTTTTGCAACGAGGTGCCAATAGACCTTCTCGCCATAGGCACGTTCAAAGAGTGAGAGATCTCCATACATGAAACTCTCCAAAACAGCTTCTTTGAGTTCGTTTGCATCGTGTAGAGCTTCTTGACATCCTGCTGGAGTCAGATTTTCATAAAGTTCGTAGAGTGCCGATAAGATTTCGTGATCGGTGGGGGGAGGGTCGAGCTTGTCTACAGGGTCCAGAATCGGGGCGACATCGATGACTTCGGTGATGAGGATGGCGTGGTGGGCCACTAAAGCGCGGCCAGATTCAGTGATCAAGATCGGATGCGGCAAATTCGACTTATCACATGCAGCGCCAATCGCAGCGACAACGTCTCTGGCATACTCTTCGACAGAATAGTTCATGGAAGAATCAGCTGTCGTCTTGGAGCCGTCATAGTCGATCCCCAACCCACCTCCGGCATCAAAGTAGCAGAGGGATGGGCAGAGCGCTGCTAGCTCAGCATACATCCGCGACGCCTCGCTCAACGCCTTTTTAATCGCCTGAATCGACGTGATCTGGCTGCCAATATGAAAATGGAGCAGCTTAAGCCAGTCTTTCTTGTTCGCTTTCTCAAGCTCCTCTAAGCAAAGGACGATTTCATGCGTGCTTAACCCGAATTTTGCGAGATCGCCGCCTGACGTTTGCCAACGTCCAGCTCCTTTGTTGGAAAGCTTCATCCGAAATCCGATCTCAGCTTCGACATTGAGTCGGCTGGCAACTTCTAAAACCATGGGAAGCTCGTATGGCTGTTCGATGATGATGATGGAACGCCTTCCAAGCTTACGTGCCATCAAAGCAAGTTCGATATATTCGGCATCTTTATACCCATTGCAGAGAAGGAGCGCTTCGAGGTTTTCACTGAAAGTCATCACTGCAAGAAGCTCCGGCTTGCTCCCCACCTCCAGGCTAAGCTGAAGGTGCTGGCCTGTCTGCTCGATCAGCTCCACCACTTGGCATTGAGGGTTGACCTTGATCGGAAAGGCTAGGCAGTAGGTGTTCTGATAGTCAAACTCGTCGATCGCAGCTTTAAAGGCCCCTTGGAGATAGGAGATCCGATCACATGTGATGTCGTCGAAGCGGATGAGGATCGGGGCTTCGATCCCTCGTTGGACCAGGGAGTCGACAAGTTCATAGAGGTCGCCTTCACAGCCATTCGCGTAAGGCTTCACAAAGACATGTCCCTTTGCGTTGATTCCAAAATAGGGGGCTCCCCATCGATGGATCCAGTAGTCATTTTGATTCGTTTTTGTCATAGCCTCTTTCTTGTTATTGTGGTAAGCTAAAGGTTGCCAAGCATAACAAGTTCTATTTTGGAAAGAAATAAGAAAATAGGGCCATTTTCCAACCATCCTCCCCATCCTGTAAAAATTGACAGGATTGACAGGATGGGGAGGATAGGGGCAGGATAGTGTGTTATTGTTGAAAACTGTTTTTACAGCTTGATGCCTGTTCTATGAAATTTCTTTTGTTTTATTTACTTTCTTCTTTGCTAATAACAGCCAACTATGATATGATTTGCCTTTATCGTTTATTAAACTATATTTAAATAACTCAAAAATCTAGGATGTTATGTCAATTTTAACAGTTCCTCAGCCAATCTATCCACTCTCTTATCATCTTCATGCAATCTTTCAGTTTCGTCAAATTGCTGTCCCGACATTGATGATTTCAACCTATGTGGGCTCTATCCTAGCAATCTGTGTTGTACAATGGGTACACCCGATGGTTGATCAGCTTGCCAGGAGGAGTGTGAGTAGGCGGATCCAGCATACGGATCTCTTCAAATACTCCGTTAAGGGCTCTACCGTTCTTGCTGGTGTTTTGACGCTGGCTGGTTGCAACATTGGTGTTTCAAAGTTGTTCAATCTCCCCTTCTCACGTTTTTCTTCCTTTGGAATTACTGTCTTGGCGATAGCTATTCCGGTACTTTCCATCGCAGGTGTGAATTATGCAGCTGTTCGATTCCAGCAGAATAGAAGTTGGTTTAGAAATGACAGTATTAATAGAACTCCTATAAGCTCTTTTCGCAGGAGCGAGCCTTACTCAATGTTTGGAGCAGTTCAGAGAAATCATACTTCTTCATTCAATCCAAGGGAAAGGGGACATTTCAGGGACTGGGCAGATGATTTTGGTGATTTTTAGAGGAACTTCTAAGAACTAAAAACGGTATGACTATTTTTCTTTGTCATTTATTAAAATTAATAGATTGTTTAATCATTCCAAAAAGGAAAATTCAATGTCAATTTCTGTTGTGTCTCAATTGCTTTCTCCAAAAGCTTCCATGGCTGCCAATCAGGGGACAGCAACATTGTTGGGCCGTTTTGTGACTTTGTTTCAATCCCCCAGATTTGCTCTGCCAACGTTAGTCGTTTCAACGGCTATTGGGACTTGTTTGGGATTTATTGTTGCTTTATTAGCTTATGGAACATTTCAAGTAATGGCGGATCACAACTGGTTCGTTCCTAATAATTCAATTTTATTGGTTGAAGTAGGAATCAGCGCTTCCTGTGGGGCGCTGACGGTAGTCGGTATGAATGTTGGAACTTCCAAATTCTTGAAACTCCCTTTCTCGCGGTCTTCTTCTTTTGCAATTTCACTGGTAACTCTCTCAGCTATCGCATTAGGACTACTTTGGAGTACCGGTGTTTTGAGTATTGCATGTCAATCAAACGATTAAATTCTAGGAATGTTCTATGGCTGTTTCAGATGTTGTTAGTCGAGTTATCTCATCACAAGCTGCTCATCATGCCTATCAGGCCGCTGTGTTATGGGGCGGGCGTTTAGTCGGCCTTTTGCAAAACCGTTTCCTAGCTGGGATCGCCTTTATTGTCTCTACATTTGTTGGGTGTGTATTTGGGGCGATCATTGCACCGCTTATTACCCGTCGATTGTGCGAAGTTTTAGATAGAATTTTCACCGGTGAATCGCAGTATTTAAAGACCCATAAATTTTGTGTTGGGAGCGTCGTTTTCCTGACCTTTGGACTGGTGGTATTAGCGATAAACGTTGTGTTGTCTAAGTCTCTTCAATTGCCGCTTTCGCGTCGGTTCTTTTTTGTCGTGACAGCGACACCTCCTGCACTGCTAGCGTTTAATACAGCATATTATCATGAATAACAAATAGTTAAGATGCTTTTACCTTATCTTAAAAATTTATTTGTATATTTGTGTTAAAAATTAGCTTTATTTAATTAAATTTATTAAGAGAGGTTTATTGTTATGTCTATTCCAAGCGCACAAGGTTTATCAGTCGCAGCGTCGCATATGCTCAGTGTGGTTAAAGATCAGGCAGCAGTCATCGGAACCCGTCTTGTCGCTATATGTCAATACCGGTTTGCCGCTGGGACAGCATTAGTTGCTTCTACTTTAGCAGCTTTTATCATCGGACGACTGTTTTCTGAACTCATCTTAAAAATATCAGATATTGGATTAGATCCTGATTCTGCAGAAGAACGCCTTCCAGATGCGGTTTTTTTCGGGATTAGCGCAATTGGTTATTTTGCATCTATTGCAGCAGTGAATATTGCAGTATCAAGGAAGCTCCAACTCCCTCTCCCTATCTGGGGCTCAGTTCTCATTACAATTACGACAATGGCTTTAGTTGGGTTGGCAATAGCAGTAACTGACAGTGATGAAGATGTCGATTAACAAAAGATAGTTTCGAATAATTGTCCTCTTATTCTATTTTCTATTATAATGAGATTGTGATGTCAAATAGAATATCACGGGAGGTTTTTATGATAATATCTTTTTTTCTAGCTAAGTTACTAGGTATCTACTTTCTTTTGATTGCAGCAATCTGGTTGGTACGCAGGGAGCAATTTGAAAAGTTGGGAGGCGACATGGTTGCTTCAGATTCTCTATTGGGTTTGTCTGGGATTATAAGTCTGATTTTCGGTATCATCATTGTTCTTCTTCATCCTGTTTGGGTCTGGGGATGGCCTGTGATCATCACTCTGATTGGTTATATTTCAATTCTTCAAGGAATTCTGCGAATCGGATTTCCTTCAACAGTACAAAAGATGGTTCCGAGAATGATGAAAATTCATTGGATTCCATGGGGCATTGTCACAGTGTTAGGTCTTTTCTTGACTTATGAGGGATTTTTTGGAAGTCTGCTGTAAAAGAATAGAAATGGACATTGGTAATGGACTAGATGGACATAGATTGATTAATCAAGTCCATCTAGTCGATTTCCGGGCTATTTTCATAACTTCGTCAAGCCACTAACCCCTGAATAACAAACTATCCTGCCCTATCTTTCCTATCCTCCCTATCCTGTAAAAATTGACAGAATGGGAAGGATAAAAAGGATGATGGTGCGTAATTGCTATCCTGCCCTATCTTTCCTATCCTCCTCATCCTGTAAAATTAGCAGGATAGGAAAGATAGGGGCAGGATAGGTGTTATTCAGAGGGGGGGAGTGTTTTGACAAAGTTATGAAAATAGTCCATATCCATCCAACGAGTCCATTTCCTTATTTTTTTTGTTGATTTTAAAGATAGTTTATCCTATCATTAACTAATCAATATTACGAATTATAACAAAGGATAAACTTATGTCCAGTCCAACTGTCGATAAACCTTTAGATCCAGGATTACATTTTAGCCTTGCAATTGGCGGAACGTTACTCTCTGGTATTTTGAGCTATGCGACCTATTCTTCGCAGCATCCAACGGCTTTTAAAGTGTCTTTTATTGTGGGAGCTGTTTTTTCTCTCATTGCGCAGGTAGCTCTTTATGCAAGTAAAGATATTGAATGGAAAGAATGCAGAATCCTTCCTCTAGGATTTTTTGGCTATCTGCTTCCAGGAATTCTTGCGTATCGATTTGCGTTTCGGAAGTTGATCTCATGGATCGTTCCTCAATCATGGATTCGTCCTCAGGACTTTTCGCGTGAACTTACCTGTTTTGGCGCAGGGGCTTTAGGCTATACAGCCACGAACGCTCTTTTTGAAGGCTATCACTATTATCGCAGCAGACAAACCGGACAATAGAGAGATTTTTCTCAATTTGCTTGTTGGTGCCGTTCTTTCAGGGCGGCACTTAAAAGGTATGGTAGACGCTGAGAACGGCTGTAGGGCCGGCTAGCCATTTCCGATGTGGTTTGAATGCGTTGTCGGGGACGTTATAAAACGCCTTCTTGGCATTTGTTTGTATGTAAGCGAGCGACAAAGTGAACCAATCGAATTTTCGGGTAACCACAACGTTCCAATCAATATAACCCAAATCAGGATAGTTGGTCATCCCTTGATAGGCAATATGGCAACTCGCTGACCATTTTGTGTTGATCGTCCACGCGTAATTCGCCTCTAGATAGGGGGAGAAATAAGAATGGCCGTTAGGCCGGAGCGTTCTTTTTTTGTCCCAGTTGATTGGCGGATTATCGGAATTGAATCCGAAATAATCTGTGAGGGTCTGTGTGATTTTGATCCCGAAGTTCTTGTATGTGATGCCGACGTAGTATTCTACTGTGTTATACTTGATTCTCTTGGGAACACGCGCTTCTCCCCCAGGGTACCAATAGTACTCGAATCCAATATCATACTTGAATGCTGTGTTGGCGACCCTCTGTTTAAAGCCAAGATAGAAATCCCATTCCATACTCGAATTGCCGATGAAATTTCCTGTGCCGTCGACATTTGAAGCCCATGTCTTGACGTAAAGGCCGCTTTGATGAACGCATGTAAATTCACCTTGTACAGCTGGTTCACGCATTGTCTGAGAAATCCCTCTGCTTCTATAATCTGAGACGAAGGTTAGAGTTCCAGATAATGTGTAAGGAAGGGGAGCCGAATCTTTCTTTTCGTCAGAAAGATCTTCCTTTTTAAGGGAGGCACTCTCTTTTTTTTCAAGTTCTTGAGCGGGTAGCAATGCCTCTTCGCCAGACAGAAATGCCGACAACGAGATGCAGAGAATGAGAAGGAAAGTGTTGTTATTCAGGCGTGAAAGCATTATTGAAATTAAAAAAGTTCTAGAGAGTTACAAACATACTTGATTGATAAAGTTTATTTCAAGACAAACATCCTCCTCCTCTCAAATAGGAAAGGGACAAGGGACCTAAAGAAGGAATTGCAAAACTTCCCTTGAATTTAAATCCTCTATTCTTTTATTATCCTTTTTCTCTCGATGAGATATTAGCTCAGTTGGTTAGAGCGCCACGTTGACATCGTGGAGGTCGGCTGTTCGAGTCAGCTATATCTCATCCTTTTTTTTCACGGCTTCTGCCTCTCTTTGACGAATTGTACCAACATGACACCAACGCAATCATTAAATCCATCGACTGCTAGCAATCTTCTTGCAGCCCAGCTGCTTGCATATACTGTCCGTCAGCTTTTCCCGACAGCGGTGCTCGTGCAGGGAGGGCTTCATTCTATCGGTTTCTACTACGATTTCATTTTTGAACAGCCGTTGAACACTCCGATTTTAGAATTGATCGACAGAGCCCTGCGCACGCTGATTAAAGAAGATCAACCTCTTCGTTTTCGCAGTATGATGCGTGAGAATGCTCAGATATTTCTCGACAAACAGAAAGAACCGTTTTTAGCCTTCTTCGCAGGTGAATCTCCTTTCAATATTATCGATCTTATCGAAGTCAACCAGACCTTTCTTCCCTGTTCAGAACTTCCTTTTTCTTCGACAGGGGAGTCTGGAGTCATCAAACTGCTGACCTATCAACCCCACACCATTGCTATGGGGCAGGAGATGGTCGATGTGGTGCGAATTGTGGGGGTGAGCCAGCCAGACCTGAAAGCACTCAAATGTTTTCTGAAGAGTTATGACGGTTTATTAAAAAAACGGGATCATCGGCTTCTCGGTCCTCGCCAGGAGCTCTTTACCTTTTGCGAAAATGAGGGTGAATCTGGTTACATTTGGAGAAGGAGAGGAAGAACTCTCGTCGACCGTTTGACTGATTGGCTTGACACCAATAAGCCTTGGGCGGAAGAAAAAATTGTCACCCCCCCTTTCTTTTCCTCTCCAAAACCCCTCGATGATCCTCCCCCTTGCGAGTCTTGGCTTCTGCAGGGGCATCTCTCTCTCTTCGAACAGTTGACCCTCGAGGAAAAAGCACTCCCTTATCGGTTAAATGAACAGGGATTTATCTTTCAATCTTGTCCCGAATCTTTGGAGTGGGGGCTGTTAGGTTCTCATGTCAACTGGGTTGATCAGACGACAATTTTCTCTTTATTGAACCAAGTCGTTCCGGAATTGATTTCTTCCTTGCAATTCATTGAACAAATGTTTAGAATCTTTTGTTTCGAGGGTTGTTGGCACCTGGTGTCTTCAAGGAAAAAAGCTTCAAGAGCCGGACGAGAAATAGAAGGTTTGGAGTTACTTAAGAGCGGAATTGCAGAGGCTACTCTTCATTTCCCTTTGAGTTCCGAGATAGAAGAAGAGGAAGGCTGCAATGGATCGTGTCTTGAATTGCGTGTCAAAGATGAAATTGGAAGGTCTTGGACCTTATCCAAAATTGAAATCATCCGACATGATTCTCAGACACAGAAAGTTGTCGATTCCCAAGGAAAGAAACAGCGCGGGGTCTTTTTATCACGCCAAGTTCTCTCCTTCAGCCGATTGATAGCCCTTTTGATTGAGAAAAATTGTGGAGCGCTGCCCTTATGGTTAGCTGATGAACACGTCCGTGTCATTGCGATTGGTAAAGCTAATCATCGCTATGCAGAATCTATTCAAAAGAGACTGCAAAGTTCCGGGTTTCGTTCTATTTGCGATGCAAGTGAGGCCCCGTTAGCTGTGAAAATTCATGAAGCTGAGCGATGTGGAGTTCCTTTTTTGATGTTTATTGGTGATCAAGAAAGGATAAAAGAGGGGATAAGTTTGCGGGCAATGTGCCGAAAAGAAAAAAACCAATATATGAATTTAGAAGTTTTTGTAGAAACCTACTATCGCCAAACTCAATCTCCAACGAGTACAAGTGATAGCTAATGGGAGACGATGAATCAGCTTGAAGGTTAATCGAGAAATACGGGCTCCAAAAGTCAGAGTCATTAGCCATGAAGGTGAACAGATAGGAATCATTCCCCTTTATGAAGCTTTAGCGATGGCTGAAGAGCAAGGACTAGATTTAGTAGAAATTGTTCCAGGATCGGTTCCGCCTGTTTGTAAGGTCATGAATTTCGGAAAATTCCGATACGATCAAAGCAAACGAGAAAAAGAAAGTAAAAAAGCTTCGCATCAAATTAAGGTTAAAGAAATTAAGTTCAAACCTACGATTGATGTTCACGATCTTGAAACAAAAACAAGACATGCGCGCGAGTTTCTGATTGAAGGAAACAAAGTGAAAATTTCTTGCGAATTTCGAGGACGGCAGTTCATGCATCCAGAAATCGGCGAGAAAATTGTAAGGGAAATGTGTCAGGCATTAGAAGAGGTCTGCGTGATTGAAGCGCCTGCAAAGATGCTGGGGCGCGCATTACAAGTCGTTTTAGCGCCTGGTGCTAAGAAGAAGAAAGAGGGATCTAAACCTAGCGGAGCAGGTGAAGAATCCACTCAGTCGTAATTAAGAAGCAGAAGTTTCTGCTAAAAACGCCCGAATGGGTGAGAAGTGGTAGCCCAGCAATGGGTTAAAAGAATGAGCGGAAACGACTGATATAAGAGTCAGTGTAATTGAGGAGAAACGAACGTGCCTAAAATGAAAACTCGTAAAGCTGTCGCTTGCAGGTTTCGTGAGACTGCAACAGGCAAGCTTAAAGCCAGCCGGCCAGGAAAGCGGCACCTGTTAACTCATAAGACGGCAAAGCGCAAAAGACAATTGCGCCGTCCAGATCTTTTAGATGACGGTCATTTTAAGACGTATAAACGTCTTATGTGTTTATAAAATTTATTTCTTGGCACGATGGCCAAGAAAAAGGCAGCTATTCCTGCTAAGAAAATGAGCTAACACCTCTGAATGAGGTGAATAAGTGTAGCTCAAGGAGAAACAGCCCCAGTAAAGGGCAGCGGATCCCTGGGTGTCAATTGATTAGTGAGAGTAGCTGGAAGAACGGCGTCTTTTGACGCCCAATTATTAACAATTTAGTGAGGATCGCTATGGTTAGAGTAACCAATGCAGTGGCTTCACATCGACGCAAAAAAAGACTTTATAAATTAGCCAAGGGTTTTGTCGGCGATAGAAAAAACCACTTGCGTTTAACAAGCGGCGCAGTGATGCGTGCGTTAGCATATAATTATGCTCACCGCAAGCAAAAGAAACGGGATTTCCGCAGTCTGTGGATTATGCGTTTGAATGCCGCTGCTAGGATTAATGGAATATCCTATAGTAAGTTTATATATGGATTAAAAAAAGCGCGATGCGAACTTAATCGCAAAGTTTTAGCTGATATGGCTATTCATGACCCTGCAGGTTTTGCAGCTGTCGTTGGATGTGCTAAAGCAGCTCTTGCTTAATTCAAAGGGGCAAGACTAAAATTTCTTGGTGCCTAATCCGATTGATGGATTAGGCACCATATCTTCCCCTTTCTTCCCCTTCCACATTTATAGAATGAGGCAACCCGTGCAATCCATTCGCGATACGTATCAACAATTTATCGATGATCTTGCTCTTGTTAAGACAACAGGTGATCTAGAAAACATCAAGGTGAAGTATCTCGGCAAAAAAGGGCCGATTCAGCAGCTCATGAAGGATTTAAGAGATGTATCCGCAGCTGAACGTCCGATTGTTGGCAAAGAGATTAACGACTTAAAAGAGTTAATGACAAGCCGGTGCTGCCAGTTGGAGAGCGAACTGATCGCCAAGGAAGAGAAAATTCAATTGGCCAATGAATGTATTGATGAGACCCTTCCAGGGCGCCGTTCTTTCGTTGGACGGAAGCACCCTCTGACGCAAACGCTCGAAGAGATCGTATCAATTTTAACGGGCATGGGTTTTTCTGTTCAGGATGGCCCCGAAGTTGACACAGATTATTATAATTTCGAGGCATTAAATTTTCCCCCAAACCATCCAGCCCGCGATATGCAAGACACGTTCTATATCACACCTCATGTGTTATTGCGCACGCATACATCAAATATTCAGGCAAGGGTCATGGAGGTCAATAAACCTCCTATACGGATCATTGCCACAGGTAAAGTCTACAGGAATGAGGAGATCACAGCTCGTTCCCACGTTTTTTTTCATCAAGTCGAAGCTGTCTATATTGACGACAATGTTTCGTTTTCGGATTTGTTTGCGACATTGGACCTTTTTTTGGCCAAACTATTTAAAAGAGAAGTGACCACGCGTTATCGTCCAAGCTATTTTCCTTTCGTTGAGCCTGGTTTAGAAGTCGATGTCAGCTGTTTAAATTGCCAAGGATCTGGCTGCCAACTCTGCAAACACACTGGATGGCTAGAAATTGCAGGAGCAGGGATGATTCATCCTGAAGTTTTGCGCAATGGTGGGATCGATCCTGAAAAATATTCCGGTTTTGCTTGGGGGATGGGATTAGAAAGGCTAGTCATTTTGCTGAGAGGAATTCAAGATATCCGGATGTTCACCGAAAACGATCTCCGCTTTTTAAGCCAGTTTACACGCTAGGAAGCACAAGAGGCACCAAGAGCAGTAAAACAGGATAGGCAGGATCGATACAAGATAAGCAAAAGTGCAACTTGCCACAACAATATAACAGGATAGGCAGGATCGCTTCGCGGCAGGATAAAGAGGATAAATAAGATAAAGAATTTAGAAAAAATTAAGATAAAAGTAAAAAAAGCCACTCCTTTTATTTTATCTTCCACTATCCTGCTTATCCTGCCGCGAAGCGATCCTGCCTATCCTGTTATATTGTTTTGTCTAGTAGCACTCTTAACTACCGATCTCGCCTATCTGGTCTAGTCCCTTTTACCTATCCTGTCTCAGGGGAGAAGTTGTGAAAGATGACAAATTAATGAAAGAATGGTCCGTCGCTCGGGAAGAGTCAGGGATGAAGCTCGTCGCTTTTTTGAGTTCCCATCTTGAGGGAGGATATTCTGCCCGTTCCCTAAAAAGGATGATTGAAAAAAATTTCTGTCAGATTAACAAAAGAGTTGAACGTTTTGCAGGAGCCTTAGTCGGGGAAGGGGACCATGTGACTCTTCGCTTAGAACAGCTTCCTGTGCGAACGACCCAACAGTTCCAGCGTGATCGGATTTTGTTTGAAGATGAGTCGGTTCTTGTTTATAATAAACCGGCAGGAATAAATTGTGATGAGGCAGGAGTCATTAAACTACTCAAGGCTTATACAAAATCTTTATTTCTCGTCCATCGGCTTGATCAGGAGACTACAGGAGCATTGATATTGGCAAAAGATAGAAATTGTTTAGAGTGCTTGATTGGGCAGTTTAGACAGCATCACATTGAGAAGAAATATCTAGCCTTAGTCGACGGCGTGGTTAGGGAACCCAAAGGGATCATTGAGAATGATCTAGGCAAGAAAGGGACCTATGCTGGGCAGACGATCTGGGGCGAAGTCTCTCAGGGGTTATTTGCTTCAACAGCATGGCAGCGGGTGAATAGCGGACGGGATGCGACGCTGCTCTCCTGTTTTCCCAAAACGGGGCGCACGCACCAGATAAGGGTTCATTTAGCCGGCATCGGGCATCCGATTTTGGGCGACTATCAATATGGGAAACAGTTTCGGTGCCTCTATCGTCCGCCGAGGATTCTCCTGCATGCGGAGGAGATAAGATTTTCTCATCCTGTTTCAGGGAAAGAGGTCGATATCACCGCACCAGTGCCAGACGATTTTCTTTTAGCGCAGCAACAGCTAGGTTTGTGAAGATGGATATTCTGATCGTAAAGACCTCTTCGTTAGGAGATATCATCCACGCCTTCCCTATTCTTCCCTATCTTAAAGAACGTTATCCTGGAGCCAATATCGACTGGGTGGTTGAACAACCTTTTGCAGAAATGGTTAAAGCACATCCCATGGTCAATCAAGTGTTTGAGATTCAGACCAAAAAGTGGCGCAAACAGATTTGGAAAGGGAAGGGGTGGCGCGAGCTGATTTCATTTCGAAGATCTCTCCGTCAGAGGGATTATGATCTCGTCTTAGATCTCCAGGGGAATGTCAAGTCAGCGTTAGTGACTGCCAATGCGAAGAGTTCTTTGAAAGTAGGTTTTGGCAGATCGACCGTCACAGAATGGCCAAACCTTCTTGCAACGAACAAACGCTATAACCCACCTCAGGGGTTGAATATCCGGCAAGACTATCTTTTCTTAGCCCAAAGCGCCCTCGGAGATTTTTCCGATGTGGCTGATCAAGGGATACAGCTTAGATTGACCGAGGGAGAAGTGAGTCATTATCATTCTATTGTAGAAAGACTGCATCAGCAGCCTGGGTTGAAGGTGATGATCTGCCCTGGATCGAATTGGGCTAATAAGCAGCTCTCGCAAGAGACTCTGCATAGCTTCCTCCATTCTATTGCCTCTATGTCCGATGTTTATTTTGTCTTTGTCTGGGGAAATCAGATGGAAAAGGAGATTGGGGAGCAGCTTCGAATCGCATTCCCTTCTAATAGTGTGGTGATGGAGAAATTGACATTGCCAATCCTGCAGAATCTGATGGGCCGGATGGACCTCGTGTTAGCGATGGATTCTCTTCCGCTGCATCTAGCTGGGACGACGTCGACACCGACATATAGTGTCTTTGGGGCTTCTTCTGCGAATAAATATAAACCTCTTGGAGCAACGCATCAAGCGTTTCAAGGGGGATGTCCCTACGGGAAGAATTTCGTTAAGCGATGCGACACGTTGCGCACTTGCCCGACGGGTTCTTGCATCAAAGACCTTGAAGGGCAGGCGCTATTCAATGACTTTAAGCAATGGTGGCAAGCGATGAAAAGCAGAGTGTGAGAATCAATTTCTAGAGTTTGGCATTAAAATCGTAGAGCTTTTAAAAACTTCAATGATTTTTTTACGCGAATCGTGGGTGAAAGGGCGACACTTAAGAGTTGGGATAAAAAGCTGTTAAGGCTCACAAAAATCTGAGCGATTTTTCACCTCTTTGCGCCTTCGTGTCTTTGCGCCTTTGCGTTTAATAGAAGCTAAGGACCACTCTGCACTCACAGGTGTTCGCATTCTCAGATATTGACTCTCTTACCTCCTTAATGTTTTTGCGTTTAGTCAAGCAGATATTGATCTATAAGGAAGCTCTTCCTATAATGGGCGCCAAATCCCTTTGCCTGATTTCAATTTTCAATCTCATCCAATGTAGGAAGCCATATGGAACAGCCTCCATCCATCCATGTTCGCTTTGTGTCATGGCTTTGCGCCTTTTTCTATCAACTCTTCGGCAGTATCTCTTGGAATAGCCCTCCATGGCTGAAACACCTCAAGGTTTACCCTCGGAAAGGGATCGGTTTAGTAATAGGGATAATACTCGTCCTTACAGCATCTGTAGCTGGCTATGACTGGTATCAGCATCGGCCGAAACCTTCGTTGGTCAATGCTCGGATTAATCCGATATCTCTTGGGCACGATCATCTGTCGATCGATTTTGTTAAGAATGAAAGGATGAATCTGGTAACGACAGCTGCCGCCCCCCTCGAGCAGGTCGGTAAGCCAGTCAATGCAGGCATAGAAATCTCCCCTGCAATATCAGGGCGATGGATTTGGAAGAGTGATAAAGACCTGGTTTTTATTCCAGAACAGAGCTGGTCTGCAGGGCAAACATATCGGATTACGTTTAACAAAACTGCTCTTGACAGTGCGGTACAAATGCAGAGCGATTATTATGACTTTTCAACCCCGCCTTTGAAAGTCACTGTCGAAGAGTTAAACTTGTATCAAGACCTCCAAGATCCTAAGTTGCGTAAGATTGTGGGGACATTGGATTTTAACTTTCATGTTGACCGCGATAGCCTGTCAGACCATACTCGCCTCGTCATGCAGGTGATCAAAGATGACCGCTTAGACCTCACTGCGCAACATTATCCGTTGTCCATTACCTACGATGAGTATCGCCGTAAAGCCTATATTGAATCCGAAGCCATTGAGCTGCCTCCAGTTCCCAGTTTTGTCAATCTTGTCATCGATAAGGGTGTGCAAGCACTTAAAGGGACATCTAAAACAGAAGCAGCACTCTCTCAAAAGCTGTTAATTCCTAGTTTCGAGACTTTCCTGCAAGTCAAAGACTTGAGTGTTGGCATAGAGTACGACAACGAAAATAATCCCGAGCAAATCCTGCATCTTGAAACAACTGCAGGGATCAGTAATGACGATGATATCCTAAAATACCTGCAGGTGTATGTATTACCTGAGGACTATCTTGCAACGATGTTGCTTCCTCTTCGTCGAAATTATCAATGGAGTCAGCCCGGAGAAGTCAACGCCGACGTCCTCAAGGCGGCGACGCCTGTGCAGCTTCAGGCTTTACCTGAAAAGTATCCTTTTCCAACCAAGCATCGGTTTAAATTCCAGGCTAAGGTACCGGGGCATCTGTATGTTAAAATCGCAAAAGGATTACCTGGTTTTGGAGGATTTCTCCTAGCGAAAGATCACGAAGCAGTCGTGAAGGTGCCTGACTGCGGAAAGGAAATCAATTTCCTCCATCGAGGATCGTTGATGGCGTTAAGCGGCGAGAAGAAAATGACTGTGTCAGTGCGAGGCGTCCCTGAAGTGAGGTTCAGCATCGGCCAAGTCTTAGCCCCTCATGTCAATCATCTGATGGCACAGACTTACGGAGATTTTCAAAATCCCAAATTCCGTTATGGCAGCTCTGGTCGTGAGGGGATCAGCCAAATTTTCAGTGAATTTCGCGTCTTCAATGTGACAAATCCCTGTGACCTGCAATATACTACAATAGATTTGGAACAGTATTTATCAGATAATCCAAGTTCGCTTGGATTGTTTCTCGTTAAAGCCCAGGGTTGGGATACTAAAAACAACGCTCCTACAGGTGTAGAGAGTAGTAGGCTGATCTTGATTACCGATATGAACCTCCTGGTCAAAGACAACGCCGATGATACGCATGATCTGTTCGTACAGTCGATTACTCAGGGTATACCTGTGGCAGGCGCTGAGGTTGCAGTCCTTGGTAAAAACAGTTTGCCGCTGATCAGCGCCAAGACCGATGAGCAAGGACATGTGAATTTTCCCTCGATGGAGGATTTCAAGGAGGATCGCGAGCCCACAGTTTATCTCGTGCGCAATGGGGATGATATCTCGTTTATCCCTTATCATCGCAGCGACAGACGCCTGAATTATTCTCGATTTGACATCGGCGGCGCCGTCAGCAACTCTGAAAATAAACTCACCGCTTATCTCTTTACTAACCGTGGAATATACCGTCCTGGCGATAGCATCCACATTGGAGCCATTGTTAAAAACTCCTTTGCAGCAGATCTTGCGCCTGGTTTGCCTTTAGAGGCAGTGATTACCGATCCGCAAGGAGCAACGGTATTTAATCAGAAAATCTCATTGCCTCAGGGGCACTTTTTTTCTTTGGACTATTCTATTCCTTCAACGGCATCGATCGGGAAATATACCGTCAAACTTTATGTTGTAAAAGACAATAAACTTGAACATCTTTTAGGGTATAGCTCCCTGCGGGTAGAAGAATTTCTCCCTGATCGTTTAAAAATGCAGGCACATCTTGTCCCCGCAGCACAGACAGACGCTGCACTGGCATGGCTATCTCCAGACGATCTGAAAGCCAAAATCAGTTTGTGGAATTTATTTGGGTCCACCGCTGTAGATCATCGTGTAAAGGGGAAGATTGTCATTGCCCCTCGCATGAAGGCCGTATACTTCCCCCAATTTGAGGGGTATCGTTTTGCTGATCTATTATCTGATTCCACGCAGCTGCGCCATGTTTTCAAGGAAGATTTAACAGAAGGTCATACCAATGAAGAAGGGATTGCAGAATTTCATTTAAATTTAGAACGTTTTTCAAGAGCCACCTATCAACTTGATTTCATTGCTGAAGGGTTTGAGTCCGACGACGGCCGTGCTGTCAGCGCAGAGACCTCAGCGCTAGTCTCTCACATGAAAACCCTCGTCGGCTATAAAGCTCAGGGTGATTTAAATTATTTGAAGCAGCAGCAACAGCAACGTGTTCACTATATTGCTGTTAATCCTCAACTGCAGCGGATCGCGGTGAATAATCTGCAAATAGAACTCATGGCGATTGGTACTGCGTCTACTTTAGTCAAGAAGCCTGATGGCAGATATGAATATCAATCTGTCAAGCAGAAAACAACGGTGAGTCAGCACCCTTTTGACATCGGCGCAGACGGAAGTGAGTTCATTTTGCCCACAGACAAAAGAGGAGATTTTGTTTTAGTGTTGAAAGATGCTCAGGGGGCTTGGTTAAGTAAATTACATTTTTCAGTGGTAGGAGAAAATGATCACTCTGCCCCAAAAAATGTGCAGCTTGCCGTCAAACTGGATAAAAAGGTGTATCAGCGAGGTGACACCATCGAAATGCAGATCACTGCACCATATTCAGGCGCTGGTTTGATCTCGATAGAACGTGATAGGGTCTATGCTTCTCAGTGGTTTAAAGCTGATTCACCCACTTCAGTGCAGACTATCACACTTCCATCCGATTTTCAGGGGAATGGTTATGTCAATGTTGCTTTTGTACGCGCCTGGGATTCGGATGAAATCTTTATTAATCCGTTGAGCTATGCCGTCATCCCATTCACGATCAGCAATAAAAAACAAACGCTGCAGGTGAATTTAGATGTGCCGGACTTTGTCCGAGCTGGGCAGGAATTGCCAATTCAATTCAGCACAGACAAACCTGCTAAAATTGTGTTATATGCTGTTGACGAAGGCGTGCTAAGGATTGATAGTTATCAAACTCCTGATCCGCTTGCCCATTTTTTTCGTAAACATGCATTGACAGTCCATACATTGCAAATCGCTGATTTAATCCTACCCAGATATAACGGCAGGCGTGAATTGTCAGCCATTGGAGGGGATAAGCGGGCGAGTTCATTAGCGATGAGCCATAATCCTTTCAAACGTAAAACTGACAAGGCTGTTGCCTTTTGGTCTGGCATTGTCGATGCTGAACCCAGCCCGAAAACCATCAGCTATCAGGTTCCCGATTATTTTAATGGCAGCCTCCGTATCATGGCGGTTGCTGTCGCATCTGAGAAGATGGGACGTGCAGAAAAAAATACATTGGTCCAAAATTATTTTGTCCTTCATCCTAACGTTCCAACATTTGTCGCTCCTGGTGATACTGTACGTGTAACAGCAGCCATTTCTAACAGTCTGAAAGATGATGACGATGGGACTCCTGTAACAGTCAATTTAACGGTCTCTTCACAATTTGACATCATTGGCGCTGCAGAAGAGTCTCTTGTCATTCCGCCTGGAGAGGAGCGCATTGTGGCTTTTCAGATAAAAGCCAATCAAACCTTGGGCGATGCTCAGTTGACGTTTACAGCAGCGCAAGGAGAAAGAACGAGCAAAATGACCTCGACAGTTAGTGTAAGGCCTTCGAGTGCTTATCAAACCTATTTGATCAGTGGTTTTGATGATTCGCCCAGCACAACCATTAATAATACTCTGCAGCTTTATTCAGAGCATCGCATTGTTGAAGCTGCTGCTTCGACCAATCCATTGATTTTAGCAAATGGATTAAAAGGCTATCTGGAATGTTCCCTCTATGACTGCACAGAGCAGCTGGTTAGTAAGTCTTTAGCGCAATTAGCAATGGCAAAGCAACCCTTTTTTCATCTCGATCCGGCTAAAGTCCAAGAGAAATTTAAACAGACGATTCAAATCCTGCGAGAGCGACAGACCTCGAGCGGGGGATTCAGCTACTGGTCGGGGAGGGGTGACACCTCTTCTGGTGAGATGGCTTCTATTTGTGCTTTAGATTATTTAATAGAAGCTAAATCGGAAGGCTATCTCGTCCCTGACGATCTGTTCAGTAAAGGGATTAGACATTTGGAAAATTTCTCCAGACAGACTGTACGCACCCTCTCAGAAGCTAGAATGCAAGCCTATGCAATCTATTTATTAACGCGCACGGGCTTTGTCACAACGAACTATCTAACCAACCTCCAACTTTATCTGATCGAAAATCATCAGAACAAGTGGCATAAAGATTTGACCGGTGCCTATATCGCTGCAACATATAAACTCCTTCAAGGGACTAAGGAAGCTGACCGTTTAATCGGCAAATACCCTTTACACCAAACTGCATCTGCTGAAAACAATGATTTTTATAATCCTCTTATCGGCGATGCTCAATACATGACATTGCTTGCAAGGCATTTTCCGGAGCATCTGAATAAAATAAAAGGCGATGCCATTGTTGCATTGGTGCAAGGGATGGGTAGCGATCAACTAAACACCTTGTCTGCTGCATATAGTGTGCGAGCGTTAGCAGCGTATGCACATGCCAATACGGAAGGGGGAAATGTCGGACTTCAAAAGGTTGATTTTGATCCGGAAGGCAAGCAGTTTCGTTTCCACAATCCAGAGAAACAGAGGATTTTCTATCAGGTCACTCAAGCTGGTTTTGATAAGAATACCTTTCAGAAATCAGTAAAAGATGGTTTGGAAGTATTCAGGGAATATCGCGATGGCAAAGATAACCCGATTGACAGCGCTGAACAAGGCGATAAGATCGTTGCACATATCAAAGCACGGACAAGAAATGATCAAACGATTAACCATATTGCGATTGTGGATTTGCTGCCAGGGGGCTTTGAAGTCGTGCCGAATAGCATCAGCCAAAGGGGTTGTGATTACGTGGATGTACGGGAAGATCGCATCATCTTCTACTGTTCTCTCACTCCTTCTGTAACTGAGTTCAGCTATCGATTGCAAGCTGTCAATAAAGGGGATTATGCTGTGCCGCCCATTTTTGCACAGTCCATCTATCAACAGATGAAGGCGCAGGGGGTTGCAGGGCGCATCGTGGTACAGGATAGGCATATGCATAACAAGAACCCCTCCAAATCATGAGAAACAGGATAGGCAGGATCGCAAGCGGCAGGATAGGCAGGATAGGAAAGATAATGATAAATAAGATAAATGATATAATTTTTTATTCATACCCATCCTTCTCATCTTCCCCATCCTGTAAAATTGTTTTTTTTATCCTGCCTATCCTGCCGCTTGCGATCCTGCCTATCCTGTTTTGTCCCTTTTGCCCATCCTGTTCCTCATGATTTGTGGAGGTTCCAGTTTTTTGAGAAGGTTTGTGATGTGTAAACGTATTGTTCGAATAGCTGTGACATGTGTTTTAGGCGTTATTGGTGTTTGTTTTCTTTTCTTCGTATGCAGGTTGTTTATTTCGCGGCCTCCTTTATTGGATGGGATCGATTTTTCACAGGCTGTTTTTGATGAGCAGCATCATTTATTGCGCATCACCCTTTCTTCCGATGATAAATATCGTTTACACACACCTTTGGATCAAATCTCTCCTTTGATCGTCCAGGCGACTTTATTGCAGGAAGATCAATATTTTTTTCAACATCCGGGAGTAAATCCCATCGCTATGATTAAAGCTGCCTGGCAGACCTATGTTTTGAACACACGTCAGTTCGGTGCGTCGACGATCACCATGCAGGTGGCGCGGATCCGTTATGGCATCCACTCTAAAGAGATGAGCGGGAAACTTTGGCAAATCCTAAAAGCTTTGCAGCTGGAGTTGTTTTATTCTAAAAATGAGATTCTAGAAGCCTATCTGAATCTTGCCTCCTACGGCAGCAATATTGAGGGCATCGGGGCAGCCAGCACGATTTATTTCAACAAACAAGCGAGTCAATTGAATCTGGCAGAGGCCCTAAGGTTGAGTGTGGTGCCGCAAAATCCCAGACGCCGTCTGCCAGCTTCTCCTCTTCAAGATGATCTCCATAAAGCCTATCACAGACTTTTTCAGCGCTGGGTTGAGCATCATCCTGAAGATAATGTGAATAAAAATCTGTTAAAGCTTCCCTTGCAATTAACGAAAAAAAATCTCCCTTTTCTTGCACCCCATTTTGTGGATCGCATTTTACGAATTCATCATCAGAAAAAGGTCAGGACGACGATAAATTTACAGTTGCAGACATTGCTTGAGAATATGGTTCGACAATATCTCGAGCAGCAAAAAATGATTGGAATCAACAACGCTGCTGCGATGTTAGTTGATGCCCGCAATATGGAGGTGAAAGCGTTAATCGGCTCAGGGGATTATTTCGATGCATCGATTGGAGGCCAGATTAATGGCACAAGAGCTAAACGTTCTCCAGGTTCGACGTTGAAACCTTTCATTTATGCTCTTGCCCTTGATCAAGGTATTATTCATCCTTATACAGTTTTGAAGGATGCTCCGACCAGCTTCCGTGATTATAATCCGGAAAATTTTGACAATGATTTCCTTGGTCCAATAAAAGCTAAAGAAGCACTAATCTTAAGCCGGAATATCCCGGCAATTTATCTAGCAGAACAGTTGAAAAATCCTTCGCTATATCAGCTTATACAGCAAGCTCATGTGAGCCGATTAAAGCCAGAACAAACCTATGGCTTATCCTTAGCGTTGGGCAGTGCAGAAGTGACCATGGAGGAATTAGTCGCCTTATACGCCATGCTGGCTAATCAAGGGGTTTGGAAGCCCTTACGTACGGTTATGGAACAACCTGTAATAGAAGGTGAGCGCCTATTAAGTCCGGAAGCGAGTTTCTTGACGTTGGATATGCTGTGCGATACTCCACGGCCATATGCAGTAAACGAGGCGTTGAATAAGCAATTGCATGTATACTGGAAAACAGGGACTTCATCAGGATATCGAGACGCATGGTCTGTGGGAGTGTTTGGACCTTATGTCCTAGGGCTTTGGATTGGCAATTTTAACAGCCAAAGTAATCCATCGTTTATTGGGACGACTGCTGCTGCACCATTATTTTTTAATATTATTGAAGCTGTATACCGGCATCTAGTTGAAATTGCCCATCTGGACTACGCCAAAGCCCCGGGGTTGAACGATAGAATTCAACCCACCCCGCAGATGAATTTAACCAAAGTCCAGGTTTGTGAAGCTTCTGGTTTAATACCCACTTCTTGTTGTCCTCATACGGTCAGCACCTGGTTTATTCCAGGAAAATCGCCTATTAAGACCGATGATGTTCATCGTGAAATTGCTGTGGATCCTAAGACTGGATATCGAACATGCTGTTTCGATCAAGATACGCAATTTGTTGTTTATGAATTTTGGCCGTCGGATATATTAAATATTTTTGCTCAAGCAGGTGTGCAGAGGCTCACTCCTCCTCCTTTTGATCCCGCTTTTTCTCTGATTGGCAATATGGGTGGCGATCCGCCCCATATTACCTCGCCGCAGCAAGGATTATTTTACACCGTTCGCCACGATAGCACGGATAATCCTATTTTGTTCTTTGCGACTGCTGATGCCGACGTGACGACGCTCTATTGGTTTCTGAACGACGAATTTATTGGCAGCAGTGAGCGGGATCGGTCGCTGGTTTGGCAAGCGAAATCAGGCACATATGTTGTGCGTGTCGTGGATAACTATGGCCGCACCGCTGTGCGGAATCTTGTTGTGAAACCAGTTGATTGAATATTCATGAACTGATTACAGTAGCGTCTTTATTTCACTTAGCAAAGAGATGATATGAAACTAACTTTTATTGGAACAGGGTCTGCATTCACTGTCGGACAGGGAAATTACCATTCTAATATGATCTTAGAAACCGGTTCTCACAAGAAACTTTTGATCGATTGCGGATCAGATGCTCGGTTGGCGTTAGATGATCTTAACCTGTCCTATAAAGATATTCATTCTGTTTATATCAGCCATCTCCATGCAGATCATTGTGGAGGTTTAGAATGGTTAGCTTTTAGGAAAAAATTTGCCTCTCCTTCTTCTAAGCCCAATTTATACCTTCATCCCGCTTTGAAGGAGTGTTTATGGAAGATTCTTTCTGTTTCTTTGAACCCCTTCCAGGATGAAAAAATTGAGCTTTCAACCTTTTTTGACGTTCATGAGATAGAAAATCATCAATTCTTCTGGGAGCAGCACGACATTAAAATTTTTCAGACCGTGCATATCAAAAAAGACTCAAAATTAATGCCTTGTTATGGACTAGTTGTGAAGGGGGATGAACAAACATTCCTGATTACTACAGATACACAATTCACACCGGAAGTTCTACTCCCTTTATATCAAGAAGTAGACGTTATTTTTCAAGATTGTGAAATCTCCTCAGAAAGGAGCGGTGTTCATGCTCATTATACTGAACTGAAAGGATTAAGCCCTGAAATAAAAAATAAGATGTGGCTATATCATTACCAGCCACTCCCTCTTCCTGATGCTCGAGCAGATGGATTTAGAGGCTTTGTCAAAAAGGGACAGAGCTTCGAACTATGAATCGTGATCAAGAGACAGATCTAAGCCAAAATCCTCCCTTCCCACAATTTATCTATCACCCTGATCCTTTAAAAACTGGCAGCATAAAGAAAAGCGATGAATGTTGTGCTTGCTGCAATCGAAGCGAGGATACATCTATACAGGCCCGGTTTATTCGCTTGAAGATCTAGATGACGCTCTTTGTCCATGGTGTATTGCAGATGGCAGTGCGGCAGCCAAGTTTGACGCCGATTTTTGTTCACCCTTAGCCTTATACAATGACAAGGTCGCTAAGTCGATTATCGATGAAGTGCAATATCGAACACCAAGTTACATGTCCAGGCAAGATTGCAATTGGGCTGCCCATTGCGAGGACGCGTGCGAATATCACGGATTGGCTGATGCAAAGTACTTGAAAGGCCTAAATGAAGAACAAAAGAACTTTCTTTTGCAAGAATTAGGCTGGGATGAAGGGATGTGGGATCAATTAATAGAAAATATCCCAACAGATGAGTCTGTAGTAGATGATCCGGAAATTCATCTATTTCTTTGCCGACATTGTAAAAAAGAACTTTACGACATCGCTTACTCCTAACTGAGTAAGAGGCTGTGAAAAAATAGAGATCCAATTTGCTTTCGTCGAGCTTTTTTGTCTTTTCGCCTCGCTGCCCCCGCCTATAACCATACTTGTACCCACATCTTTTTGCCATACGTATCAGTCTAAAACCTTTGCACTCTTGCAGCCCTTCGAGGCTGCGATAGTTAACTTGTTCATACCCAGGGCGTTGCCCTGGGCTGTTGCAATTTTGAGCCCTTCGGGCTATAGCAACACAACCAATCCGAAGGACTGAAACTGCAACAGCCCAGGGTAATGGTAAGGGCAACGCCCTGGGTATGAACAAGTTAACTATCGCAGCCTCGAAGGGCTGCAAGAGGGGTAAGAGTTTTGCAAAAAGATGTGGATACAAGTATGGCTTATAACGGATCTCTGCGTTGTAGGCGGGGGCAGCGAAGCGAAAATCCTAAAAAATCTCGAGCAAAATCAAATGGATTCTAATATTACAGCCTCTAATTCTTCTTTCAAAAGCCGGGCTTCTGGATCTTCAGGATTCTCAGACAACTGGTTAATCAAGCATTTGAGATGTAGATATGTATCGAACTCCTTAGAAAAAACCTGTTCTCCGGTGCTGCTTTCGCAATACCAACATCCCTTTTCTAGAGAAGGGAGATCACTTTGGGGATTAATCTTCTTCATTTACATCCTTTTGCGAGGGGGGTTCAGTTTGGTTGAGAATTTCATCGAGCAGCGATGTGCCATCCTGAGATTTTACAATAGGATTGATTAAACCTGAACCCATATATTTAACTAAAAGTTCAGGCGCTTGCTCAAACAGGTATTTACCAATAACATAGTTGAAGGCTTCTGACTGTGAATCATTCCATTTCAAAAGTTGTTTGATCGAAGCATGCTCACCAGCAATCAGGCATCTTTTTATATAAATTTCCAGCAGTTCTTGATTGTTTTTGCTGATCACTTGTGGAATAGGAGCTTTCCGTTTCATCATTTGTTTAATGATTTTTTTATTCCCTGAAAATAACGCTGCAAAAAGTGGAGAGATCCCATTCCCGTCTTCAATGTCAAGACGAACACCATATCTCTTTAGCAGCAGGTTTACGATCTCTGGAGAGCTCCACATCAGAGCTTCATTGAAGGGAACAACTCCATTGACTGTTTGTCTAAAAGGTTTTCCGCCTGCTTTAAGAAGCAGTTTGATGATTTCAGCGTCGTTGTTGTAAAAGCCGAGAACAAGTGCAGATGGCGTTCCTGCATTGGGGTCAGCTGCTTTATGTCTCAGCAAGTTTCGGATGGAATTGTTTTCTCTAAGACTTACCATCAATCCGAGAGGGGTTATTTTCTGTTCCGCTATTTTACCTTCTTGTGTCTCAATGATGCTATTAAGAGGGGCATTTCTTGCACAAAGTAAATTTAACACGTCGAAACGATCTGCTGCGTAGACGACTGGAGGCCGCCCATCGTTGTCTCTGATGTCGATGTCAATGTTAGGGTGATTGAGAAGCAAATGCAGTTCAACTTCTTTATTTTCCATGACAGCATAGTGGAGAAGGGAAAACCCATTATTGGCAGGGTCTTTTGCATTAGGATTAGCTCCATTGATGAGTAGATGATTGAAAAAGCCTGAATGGTCAGAGGTTAGGGCTAAGGTTAGAATGGGGGTTCCGTTGAAATTTGTCATGTTTGGATCCATGTTTTCTTTCAAGAAAATGTCGATTGCCTCTTTCAAGTATTCTTCGGATAGTAAATAGAACACAAGGCTTTGTTTATCTTCCTGTGTCAAATTCCATGCGTTGTATGTTTCGGTGATCTCTCCTTCTGAGATTAACCGATCTAATTGAGAAGCTAAATTTCTGTATTCTAGTTCACTCTCTGAATAGGGCGCAGCGCTCCAGAATATTTCCCCATCAAGGGATTCTAGAAAGTCTTTTTCACTTTCTTGCCCTGCGGAGGATGAACGAATGGCTTGTTCATCAGGAGTCGTTGCTGCTGCAATTTCTCGGACTGCTAACGCATGTTGAAAAGGGGTAATCGATCGCGTTGTCGTGCCATCAGAAAGGAAGTAGGCATCACCTTGACGGTAGACACAGTGGCACCTATCAGGAGAGATGTAAAGAGCTACTTCATGGTATTGTTGGTCGGTGGAAGTGATGCTTCCAACAAAAAAACCTTTTGAAGCAGAGATGAAATTGTTTTTGTGAAAATCAATTGTTTTATTAATAAATTGTTCCGACGAACCTTCTTCAACAGCGATTGATTTGATGGTATGATGGGCATCTCCTGGAATCATTGAGAGAAGGACAGGAGGCGGGCCTTTGAAAACAAGGGGGAGTTCTGTAACAAGTGGATGGACTTCGACAAGGCTCTTATTCTCTACTTCAATCACCTGTAATTTGTTTGGTTCTGTTAAACCTTGAATCTTCTTTGATTCAAGTTCCCTTCTTTTTAAGAGGTGATAAGTCAAGGCAAATCCTTTTCCATGTTCTCCGACTGAACGAAACCCTCCAGAAGTACCTTTAGAATGTGGGAAATAGATTTTGACTAAGTTAATATCAGCTTTAGTTTTTTCTTTTTCGACCTTTTCAAGAACATGCCGGAAGTGTGCGAGAGTTTTTGGTGTGCTGCTCTCTAAAAATGCAGAGACATTATCGTAAAACTCCCCTAGATTTTCTTCTGCTTCCTGGTAAGAGAGGGTAGGGAAATCGCCTATGGATCGTACAAGAGTGGTGAATGTATGATTTTTTGGATCGTCATCGAAACTGGCGACCTCTTTTTCATTCTTTTTCGGCATCGCTAATAAAGACGTTTCGCCTCCCGAATAGCAAGATGAGATGATTAACCCCTTACAAAGCTGCTGCTCTAAAAAATCGAGGTATGCTTTGTAGTCTTGATGATTGAGCGCTGCAACAGAAGAGTCGTTCCCATGTCCTGCAGTATAGAATAGCTTATCCAATTGAGGGGTGGGGGTAAATAGCCGGAAGAAGGCTTGAATATTTCCGCCTCTCTTCGGCCTCTCAAATGCTTTGGATAATGTCGTTTGTCCTAGCGATCCATCAGTCGCGAAATCAAGGGCTCGGAGCTTTTCCATGCCAGAGTATTCTGGTTTCAACGATTTTGGTAGAAATACAAGAAACTCCTCTCCGTGCTCAGGATCTAACTGTTGGAAAATCTCCCACTCCTCGTGGCTGTTTAACAGCAGCTGTTCCAACTCTGTTGCTACACTTAGCTTTTGAGGGATGATTTCCGGTGCTCCACTTGCTTTGTTTGTCTGTACAAGGTTCGAAATATTCGTCCCTTGCAGCATCGAACGGGTCGTGATGAATGGTTTGCGATATTTTATCGACAACCCCAATTCCCATGCGATTGCGCCGTTGTGGTCAGGTGAGTTAATATCGCAGAAAAATCCAATTTTTAGTTCGATTTCACTTTTTTTTCTTGCACTGGAGGAGGATGTTCAAGCGTTGTTCGAACAGATAAAATATCCTGAACTAAATCGTTGATTGAACTATTTTGATTGTTATAAAATTCTAATTGATGAGCTAATCTAACAAGGACTTCTGAGATTCCTTCGGTTAGACCCTCAGTTTGGGAAATCACACCTGGTTGGTTATGATTGATCAATTGAACAATATTTACCATCACATTGTTAATGACTTTATCTAGAGCTTTTTCATTTAATGGTTCTTTAGTATCCTCTAGTTTTTTTAGAATCTGATTCAGTTTTATGTAATCATTAAATATATTCACATTCATAAAAAACCAAAAACAATTAAGTTTTATTCCCAATTATACAATAAGATATATTTAGTTATTTTTAAGTTTTTGTTATTAATAGACTGGAAAAGGGATCTAAGGGAAAGGGACAAGGGACCTCAAGGACCTAAGAGACCAAAGGGACCTAAAAAGGGACGTAAAGGACTTAAAACAGGATAGGCAGGATCGCTTCGCGGCAGGATAGATAATGATGCTAAGATGAAACAGATTTTTCTCTATTTTTTTGTTAGACTTTTGCCTAAATTTTCCTGTCATTTTCCTTATCCTGCCGCGAAGCGATCCTGCCTATCCTGCCTATCCTGTTCTGTCCCTTTTGCTTATCCTGTTTTAAGTCCCTTGTCCCCTTTCCCTTAGGCCCTTTTGTCCCTTGCCGGTTACGCTTGATCTTTTCGGTTTAAAACGGTATTCTTGAGGAGTTTTTTGCAACTTTTTAAGGTTTTATGTCCCTGATTTCCATTTTTCAACAGACGCAACAGAGTTATGCTGAGGCGGTGTATTCCCTCCTCGGAAAGGGGAGGAATCATGCGATGCTCCTGTATGCTGAGTGGTTTCGCCGAGGAGATCTCGATGGACTATGGGTTTTGATTGAGCCGCAGGCTGTCAAACTTGTTAAAGAGATCATCGAGGCCACCAGCTTTGTTTTACCTGAATTAGCAGGAGAGCAGGAAGAAGGAGAAACTGTGAAATTCTTACTCCGTTTTTCTGATGGCTTAGAAAGCGAGTCGGTCTTAATTCCAATGGATTCGGGGATCACACTCTGCATCTCCTCACAGGTGGGATGCCGAATGGGGTGTGCGTTTTGTGAGACCGGGAGGATGGGGTTGATCCGCAACCTCACTGTTGAAGAGATTGTTGCACAGGTTTTTTATGCTTGCTTCCTTTTGAAACGGACCGTGCGCAACATTGTATTTATGGGGATGGGAGAGCCGTTTGACAACTACGACGCTGTGATGCAAGCGGTTAGAGTCTTAACCGATGCATCTGGGCTGCGGTTTGGTCCGAGTAGAATAACGATTTCGACAAGTGGAAAGGTTGAGGAGATCTATCGTTTCATCGAAGAGGCTGATCCGGCACTGAATTTGGCTGTCTCTGTCAACGCTCCGTCAGACGTTGTTCGAAACAAGTTGATGCCGGTTAATCGTACCTGGGATATGCAAGCATTGAAAGAAGCCATGCGAGCCTATTGTTCTCATCCGAGACGGGAGATTTTTGCTGAGTATGTGTTAATCCAAGGGGTCAATGACTCTCTTGATCAGGCTGATCAGCTGGCAGACTATCTCGAAGGGCTACGAGTTAAAGTCAACCTGATCCCTTATAATCCTCAGCGGCGAGATCGCTTTGCTCCGCCGGAAGACGCACAAAAAGAAGCATTTTTGCAACGACTTCGCGAGAGAGGGTATCACACTCTCTTGAGGGGAGCCAAAGGGCAGAAAATCATGGCTGCGTGCGGCCAGTTAGGGAATGTCAAGCTGAGAAGATCTGTAAAAAATGGCGTGTCCTAACTTATATTGCCTGCTTGTAATATAACTTAAAAATTAAGAAGTAGACTTTTTTTGTGCAATACCGCATCATGATTTATATTTCGAAAAATGAAGCGTTTTTGAAACTTTCGAAATTGTCGATATAAATATTAGGAAGATTTCAAATTCCCTAGATTTCCTAGCGACTTAAGGAGAGGAACTTATGCGCATTCTTGAGCTTCCGCCTGAAAGTCAAGAAGTTCAAGCATTCATCGAAGAGTGCCGTCCAATCATGGAGGCAGAATTAGAACAAATGAAGAGCATGAGAACTGCTCAGGGAATGGAAGAATTATTTCATAAAACTTTGGCCGAGATAGGTAAAACTCACACGATCACCTTACAAGGCATTAGTGTGACTTGTGCTCGTCTAGATAATCCGGAAACCCCTCGTAAGGTTGTCAGTTATGAGGAGACCATGTGGTGATGCAGAAATTGACATTGCCCCCCTTACAGGGCTCAATGGAGGGGGGATGTCCGTTACAACAGGTCTTCAAAAGCAATCAGGTGGCTAAAAAAATCATCGTGCTGAATTTTGGGTGAAAGTTCTCCTTCATAAATCAAGACTGGGCGTATCGAGATCGTTTTTGGTATTTTCAAGATTTGAATTTTCTTGGAGACTTCCTCGATCACATCGACAGGTATTTTTCTGCAGAACTTAATTTCGCAAATGTATAGGGTGTGTCGAGTCTGAATCAGCAGGTCAATCTGACATCCGCGCATCTTTTGAGTAGAGTGCTGGTAGTAAGGAGACGCACTGATGATTGAAGAAGCGGGTATTTTTAATCGTTGAATAATTGAGCTTAAGTTATTGAGCACTAGATTTTCAAACTGAAGCCCCATGATTGTTTCCCAGCCGGGAAAGTCTTCTAAGTAGAGATCATGATAAATTCCCTGGTCGATGAGTGCTTTTTTCGGTTTGATGTATTTTAAATAAAAACGGAGATAATTGTCTTTCAAACGAAACTTAAAATTTCTCAAACGCTTACTGTTTACATTCCATACATAATCCTTAGAGATAAACCCTGATTGGACAAGAACATTCATTTTCTTGGAAAATCCTCCAGACTGCTGAATGCCTAGTCTTCGACAAAGTTCACTCATCTCGAGGCTGCCTTCAGTCAACTCATTAACGATTTTGGTGAATTCTGGGGCTTTCTTTTCGAAAATATCTCCAAAAATTTTGTCAAATTCTTCAACTAAAACAGCGCCTTTGCTGAAACACATTTTTTTGATATTCTGTTCAGCGGAACGTTCGGGCTGGATCTCTTCTAAATACCTTGGAACGCCTCCGGTCACACACAAAATTTTGAATTTTTCATGAGAGGAGATCAGCCTCTTTCCCCAGAATTTATTTGCTTCATGGAGGGGCATTTCATCTAGATTCATGATCAAAGAGACTCTTCCAACAAATCCCTTGTCATTCAAAATATTATCTTGGATCCATGATGAAACTGATCCGCACAAGACTAAAAGCAGCTGTTTATTTTTCTTGAATTTAGTGTCCCAAACGCCTTTTAATTTTGCTGCAAAATCTTTATCTTTTCCTGCCATCCAAGAGATTTCATCTAGAAAAATGATCACAGAACCTTTTGATGTCAGTCCAGCTAATGTATCTAGTGCTTGATTCCAGTTATCGAATTTCATAGAAGGAAGGTTAAATCTGAGTCCCATTTGCTCGCCAAAGTGATCCAATTGATCTTTGTTTGAGAGCTTTTCTCTCGGAGCTAAGCCATAAAACTCTAAAAATTTGGTATTTTCACCAAAATGTTCAATTAATGTACTTTTTCCAATTCGCCTTCTTCCTGAACAGACAATCATTCCAGCCACTTTTCTGTTTTTAAACTCACTGAGCTGCTCCAACTCTTTTTCTCTTCCAAAAAACATCAACCAAACCACTTAAATTTTTGACTTGAGAATGACATTTTATCGATTTCAAGTCAAAAAAAATCGAAAAAACTTTGACTTGAGAATGACATTTTATCGATTTCAAGTCAGAAAAACTAAGCGAAGTTCTTGATGAATGGAGTTGTACTTCGTAAATTCGCGGATTTTAAAAGAATAATTTTACAGGACTTGACTCAAATTTTAAGCTTCTGACTTGAAAATGACATTTTGTCATTTTCAAGTCAGCCCAAAACGAGTTATAACTTATGCGACGCCTCTATCACTTGTTGAAGGGATGTGCCCCCAACCGTGATGTTGCTCAAGTCATTGAAGTCGACTGTGATGGTGATGGTCTCTCCAGAGCCTTCAGGGTCGTTAGAGATCAATCTAAAGAAAGAGACAAGCCCTTCTTCTTCTGATTCTTTAATCATCTCTAATGGGATAGGATACTCTCTCAACTCGATCATTTTTTTCAGGACGGGGAAGATGCGGTTATAGTAGGCGAAGATGTCGTGGAGCATCTTCTGGTAGTTCTCCCAAACGATCTCATACTTGCCGTGCGGAAGATCCTGGACAAATTTAACTTCCCCGTGCGATTTGATGGCATAAGGCTCTGTGATAATATCACAATGTTTGATAGAAAGCTCTTTTAGATTTAGGGTGTCGCCTGTGCCGATATTTTGCAAGGCATCGACATTGACCACTATTTTCATTTTGCCCAACTTGGTGAAGTCTGGGATCATTCCAAGTCCATTTTGGCAACACTCTAGGAGAGCGGTATAGATTTCCTCATCAGGATCATTCTTACTGGCCGCCGCCGCTGCATCTAATTTGAGTCTGTGAACCAGCTCTCTTTGGGTGGCTTCTAACCCGAGTTGCGTCATTTGGGTTTCGTAATCGAAGTCAAGATGGAGTTTCTTTTGTTCATTTTCGATGTCTACAATAGATAGGAGAGACTGAATGGAAGAGTTGCCATAAAGATTATCTATTTCCATCTTTTTAAGGTTGAGTTCAACATTCTTGTAAGCCATTTCAGTTGTAAAATCAAAATTTTGAGGCACTATTGTTTCGAATTCTATGGATAGGTTATTTTTGCCTGAGCCGAAGATAGAATAATGATCGATCACAACGCTTGGATTGATTTGCATGAGCTTGAGGAGATGGGGAATAAGAAATTTTCCATTCTCAGGGGTTTCGAGGTCTTTCATGTTGAAAGAGAAAACGTATTTTTGATCGTTTTTTGCAGTCGGGCGATGGCTGCATATAAGCGATCCGTTGGAAAAGCTGAGGAGGGGTTTATTACCGTTTTCGGTGACTTCAAAGAGGGAGAAGTTGTGATCGCGATAGCTGACCAGGTGAATTTCTTGGAGGATCTCATGGAAGGAAGGTTCTTCTTGATAAAGGGCAGGAGGAAGGCCATGAAATGGGTGAAGAAAGGCTTGCATGAGTTGAGGCTGAGTGGCATCGACTTCGAATTCCATATTGCCTTTGACAAGGTATTCCTTATTTTCATTGCCTTCGGGAATCGTATAATGGATGTCACCCTGTTGTTTCACCCAATAGCGTCTCCCCAAAATATCGGTTCCTATCTTCATTGCCCCATCGACAAAAAACTCAGTTTCATTGCTGGAGTGGACAGATTCTTTCGCCAAAGCGTAACGGGGTTTAACAAAATTGACTTCATAGTTGAAAGGAAAGCCACCGACAGAGACATCATCGACCTTAAATTGATAGCCGTCCGGTCCTATTTTCTCATATTCTTTCAGATGGTTGGTCACTAGTGTTTTGAGACCATTCGCATTGTAGAACCAATGTCCTGTATATAGAATCGCTAATGTGATCAGAACGATGGCGAGACTGCTAAGTTTTTTCATATCATCCTCATGGGCAAAGTGTAGATGGCTTGAAACTTTAGCATATATAATGGTTATATTACTATCGATTTTTTCAAAGCCTCGCAAGATCGCTTCGCGGCAAGGATGCTCCCCCTTTTTTAACGCAAAGAAGACCCAAAGGCGCAAAGGATGAACAGGCATACGCAGGCTAACTCGCCTTTCGTGCCCGTGCCCATGCCCGTGCCCGATTGTCCCTTATCGAGAACGAGCCAGAGTCCGAAATTGCCTTAGAAACTCTGGAATATCACGATCGTTCACGACAAATTCGGGCATGAAAAGGGGCTATCGGGCACGGGCAGGGGCAGGGGCACGGGCACGAAAGGCGAGTTAGCCTGCGTATGGGATGGGAAGGATAGGAAATCTCCAAATTGCTAAAGTATAGTTGGAACACAGAGGCACAGAGGGCACGGAGAGCGGGATTTCACCATGTTTACTCTCTGTGTTCTCTGTGCCTCTGTGTTTCTATCTAAATTTCGATGACATCAGTCCTGTCAGTAACTTATATAGGTGTACCGAATGGGATTGGGGTTGTGAGAACTCTAAGGATGAGCTTTTTAATTTTAAATCCTCTATCCATTGTTTCAACAACTGTCCATTGGTCCAAAGCTGGAAAGAAAACGGACTGGCCTGATAGAAGCGTTTGAACAGAATAGTGTAATCCTTGCATTTGAACAGTGCGACGTCCCAGGCGGTTCTTGCAGAAGCGTTCTAATGAGAGGTTACCGCTCAAGGCAGTATCAAAGGTGGTGACAGTTGATTCGCTTTGGACTAATGCAAGTAAACTGTCAAAATCGGTTGCAGTAGAAGTTACGCCTCCAATAATGAAGGTCAATGAGAAATTTTTAGTTAGAGTTTCTTGAAGCCTGCGCACAAGATCTATTTGTTCTTGAGAGCCAGTTGGAGCACGCACGGCAGCTGGAAATCTCAGCACGAATGTGTTGATAATATTTGTGCTTTCGACAATGGCTTCGGTACGTTGGAAACCATTAACCGAAGATGACTTCGATCTAAGACTAGGAGTCTCTGTAGCAGGTTCTCCAGCTTGAGCTTCATTTGCAGCACCCATGCAGCACAATGTAAGTAGAGAAAGGGTGAACAAGCTTAATTTTTTTAAAGAAATAGATTTCATAGACACTCCTTACGATCTTTATGAGGATGAAACTAAGAGGGAGAGATTCCTGTTTAACTTGTGGAAGCCCCCCCGGTGTATGATTAACTGAGTGCTGTTATCTTAATAACGAAAGGCCAAAAGAGTTGTCAACAGAAAATTTGAAACATTCTAGGATCTAGTGGCTGCGGTGGATGATGAAGTTGGCGATTTCAGTGAGGAGCGAAGTGTCATGGGGGAGGGGTTTTAAGGCGGTGATGGCTTGATCATAGAAATTTTTAGCTGCCGCTTGAGCTTGATCTAGCCCGAGGAGCGTCACATAGGTGGTTTTGTCATTGAGAAAATCCGACGAGATTGCCTTGCCGTGTTTGGCTTCACTCGCGGTGATATCAAGGATGTCATCGACAATTTGAAATGCCAAACCGATATTTTCTCCGAATCGCTGCAAACAATGGAACTGGTGTGGTGTGGCATTGCCGATAATCGCTCCGAATTCAATGGCGGCTGAGATGAGAGCCCCAGATTTTTTTCGGTGGAGGAGTTTCAATGTTTCAAGTGGGATCTTGTTCCCCTGTGAGGCGAGATCCATCACCTGCCCTCCGATCATCCCTTCGCTGCCGCTTTGTCGGGCAAGGATCGTGATCAGTTGGACTTTCTTTTCGTTGTCCAAATTTGGATCTGCAGCGATCACTTCAAAGGCATAAGTTAAAAGATAGTCTCCTGTCAAGACGGCATGGCCTTCGCTATATTTTCTATGAACCGTGAGCTGCCCTCGGCGGTAGTCATCATCGTCCATACAGGGGAGGTCATCATGGATCAGCGAATAGGTGTGGATCATTTCAAGGGCGCAGGCAGGGGAGAGAGCATTTGATATGTCCCCTCCGAGAATGCGTGTTGTCGTCAATGTGAAGATAGGCCTTAGCCGTTTACCTCCACCAAGGAGGGCATAACGAGCTGCTTCAAAGAGGTTTTCGTGTGGGCTGCGCCTTTGAGGGACGAGGCGGTTAAGCTGTTCCTCGATCAGTTTTCCTTGATGTTGGAAGTATTCCTGAATATAGCTCATCTTACAATCATCCGGTAAGCTTTAGAGGTTAGTGTGGTTTTATACTACTTGATAGTGGTATTTCTTCATATGTCGTAGCAGAATAGGCGGCTTGCCTTCCAATGCAGATATAGTCAAACCCCCGTTGAGCCATCTCTTCTGGTTTGTACTGGTTGCGTCCATCAAAAAAAGCGCGGCCCTTCATCACTTGAAAAAGAGCTTGGAAATTTAATAATCGAAACTGCTTCCACTCTGTCATTAAGACGATGGCATCAGCATCTTCAGCGGCTTCTAACTCGCTGCTGCACCAATGGATGGTTGTGGGAGAGCCGAGGATTGCTTGTGCTTTGGTTATGGCGACAGGGTCAAAAAGGCGCAATTTAACCTCTTGCCGCAACAGATCTTGGATGAGCACAAGGGCAGGAGCTTCTCTCATGTCATCGGTATCAGGTTTAAAGGATAGTCCTAACACGGCGATGGTGCGTCCATGGAGTCCGCCAAAGTCTGCGAAGTAGGCCTGAAGTTTTGATGTCATGACACCCTTTTGGCGGTGGTTGGCCTTCTGTGTCGCTTCCACGACAGAGAGGGAGCAATCTTGTTCTTCGGCTTGGCGGAGGAGTGCGAGGATATCTTTCGGGAGGCATGATCCCCCAAAGCCAACCCCTGGATAAAGGAATTTATTCCCGATGCGGTCATCGGATCCGATGCCTTTGCGCACCCAGTTGATATCGGCCCCCATTTTCTCACATAGCGAGGCCATCTCGTTCATGAAGGAGATTCGTGTTGCCAACATGGCATTGGCAGCGTATTTCGAGAGCTCAGCAGAAGGGATGTCCATCACTAAAAGGCGGTCGTGGTTGAGCATAAAGGGGGAGTAGATCTCTTTCATGAGGGCAGCAGCGCGTGGGTCATCGACGCCGATGATCACTCGGTCTGGTTTCATGAAGTCTTGGATGGCATTTCCTTCTTTAAGAAATTCTGGATTGGATACGACGTTGAAGTCAAAGGAGACTTGCCGCTGCCGTAGAATTTCTTCGATGATCCCTTCGACGATCTCTGTCGTCCCGACGGGGACTGTTGATTTTGTGACGATGACTGCATAGCGGCTGAGGGAGTGCCCAATCGAGCGAGCGACTGCTTCGACCTGGGACGTGTCTGCTTTGCCGTCGGCAGACATCGGGGTATCGACGGCGATGAAGCAGGCATCAGCATCGGGGACGCTGGCGGCATAGTCTGTCGTGAAGGATAAACGGCCAGCTCTCACATTTCGCTTGACCATCTCTTCCAATCCTGGTTCATAGATGGGAATGCCCCCTTGGCGGAGATTAGCGATGAGGGTTTCATTTTTATCCAGGCACGTGACAACGTGTCCCATTTCTGCAAACCCTGTGCTGCTGACTAAGCCTACATAGCCAGCACCGATGATTAATATCTTCATGGATATCTCCTGTGATGTTCATTTGCCCTCCTCGTGTCCGTGCCCGTGCCCGAATTGCCTTATCGTGTCCCTTACCCGAGGTCAACATTCAGAGTATTTAATCTGAAAAAACATCGATTTTACAAACTTGGGTTAATCATAGCAATAACATTTATTGTCTGGCTATTTTGGCACGATTCGCTTTGTAATTTTTGTTTCTTCGGCTTTCCCGGAGAGTATTTAGAGATCTAAAGGAATAAAGATACGAGGACATGGACAATAATATATTGATGAGTATAATTGTTTGTTTAGGAATCGAAAAGGGTTTTTTCGACTTCATAGTCAGGTTAAATATGGTATCATCGTTATTCCAAGGGGAGACGAAGACCCTTATTTATCTTATCCGAATGCTATTTTATTGATAATCGGAGAAGATTATAAACACGTTTCTTCTTCTAGGGTTAAAGCGGAAGCCTCATTTAAAATTGCCGAAAGTACTTCAAGACCTTTATCAGAGCTTAAAGCATCAACGAGATGACCTCTGAGTTCAATGTCAACAATTTGTCCGTTAATATTCCTAAAACACCCCCTATTACTTTCTTTTAATTGCAAAAATCGATAAAGCTCCTCAAGAGCTAGCCATTGATAATCTCCCTTTTCTTGAAACCCCCAAGGACATAGATTAAGAGTTGCTAGATTTTCAGCATGAACCTTAGAAGCGTCGATGAATTGATGAGTGAAGTAAATACAGTCAACAGGTTGAAAAGTAATTATACTCTCGTAATACTTGAAAAATCTATCTAATTCATGAATATACGAAATTACGCACCCTCGATTCAAAACTTCATTCATTGAAAACTGATATAGTCCCCCACCAAGGGACAGATAAATGTGGCACGAAGGGCATGGGTTACTCAGAGACTGCCGGGACATAATCGGGGCGTCTCAATCCGACATTGACATAGATAGCGAAACGGGTGACGACTTCTCTGTGTTCGAGGGATAGGCGGATGTTCCATGCAGTCTGCAAGGTCGTTAGCAAGTCAATTTCATACTCGAGGTATTTTGGTTCATGCCTCCGGTTCCATCCTTGCCGCGCAGAGATTTCTACGGCCCAGTTTGGGTGGAAACGATAAAAGCAGAGGAGCAGGATGGTGTCTCGTTGATCTGAGAGGGCTGAATGGAAAAGCCGCCGCTCGCTGTGGAAGACATCGAGGAAAAAGTTGTCTTTATCTACTTTACGCCAGTCATAAGCATTGCGGTGTCGGTATTCTGCTGTAAGAGCTAAATCTCTGGAGACCGTCCATTCCGCTCTGAAGTTTAGATGGTAGAGGGAGTGGTGTTCGAGATCCCACGCTGCTTCAAGGGTTTGTCGAACTGTTGGAAGAGTAAAGAGTACGACATCACCATAAATGCGCGGGATCGATTGCTGCATTTTATCCTGATCGAAAAAAGCATAAGTGTACAGATGCGTTGAGAGGATCCTCGATACGGAAGAATCGCTCGTTTTAGCGTAAACAGAATTTTTAACTCCCATAGCGAGATAATCAAGGCGGGTTAATCCATCTTCGATATCAAAAATATAATGCTGATGTGGCGAAGAAGTTGGGGAGCTGTAATAGCGATAAGCGATGTAGGGCTCGATCACATGTTTATATTCGGTATAATACTTATAGAGTTGTGTCGTCAACGTCACAGCTGCCTTTCCCATCGCTAGCCACTGCGTATCTTGTTCGGGGCTATTTCCATAGACAATGCCGATTCCCTCAACTTCTGGGGTTATCGTCGCAAACCTGCCTATAGTGAAGGGACGGTAGAGGGTAGGGTTATATTCCATCCGAGTAGAGGCGTAATTTTTAAAATGGATAAGATTTTTTGAGTATTCGAAATCGAGGTAGGAGGCATATGTCCGGTTTTCTAAAATCATGCCAGTCTCACCCAAGCTGAATGGCTTGAAGTTTACCGTCAGGCTAGGGAGCTCTTGTTTAACTGTCTGAAAGCTATTTAGGCGTAGCCTGGTATAGAAATTTCCAATCCAGTCTTTTTCTTCTCTCCGTATCAGCAGTTGCGTACGTTCTGACAAGGCATAATCAAAATCATCATCGTAATAACCGCCTGGCATGTCTTTATCGCTGATTTTATCATAAGAGGATAAAATTTTTGTTTTGTCGTGGTCCATCGATTTACGAAAAAAACCTTCGAAACGATAGCGGGCTTTAGCATGCGGATGGATAATTGCTGAATCTCTAGCGAGGTAGTTGATGCTATGGAACTCGGTATTATGGTCTTGTGAGCGATAACGGGTCTCAAGCCCCCCTCCTGGACCTCTAGTCAACCGATAGTCAAACCGTGCAAAGGTCTTCCAGTGTTCCCAAGAAAATAGTTCATATTGGATGCCGAATCGAGGACCTTGACTTCCCCCCCATCGAAAGCGATAGCGGATAGGGGTGTCAAAGATTGAGTTGAGGTTGGCTCGCAGGGATGGAATCCATAAAATTGGGTAGGAGAGGAATTTCACCCGCACTTGACTGGCTTGGAGGTGCCGGTCTTGATCGATGATGAGGTGGGAAGAATACACTCCCCAGTCAGGGATCTCGTTTTCAGAAGTTGTGGCATATCCATTGAAAATGACATAACTCCCATCTGCCAGTAAATCTAGCTGTTCTCCTCCGAAAATCCATGGGAGAAGACAAGTGCGGCCATTGAAGATGGATCCTTCGTCTTTAGTGAAGTCGTAGATGAGTTTGTCACCGACAAAGAGATAGTCTCCAAATTCGACAATCAAAGAGCCAGCAGCCTCTAGTTGTATGATCTGCTCTGTTCCCTCTTGTTTTTTTCTATAGCGGATGTGTGTGGCTTGGATGCGTATCTTTGGTCCGGTGATGACGCCTCCCTCATCTGTGACGAGAACACCATCTGAGTAGGTAGGGTTTCGCAAATTTAGAATGATCCCTTCATCAGATTTTTCCTCCTCGGGTTCATCTGAAAATAGAGTCGAAGGGAAAATCGTGGTCAAGAGCACAGAAAAAAAAACGAGGAAGAGGAGAGTGGATGAGCGGATGTTGTGCATGAATCTATGTTTTGCGGAATAATGCAAACATCTTAGGGGATTCCCTAATTTTGGGAAAAGGCAAAAAAGAAACTAATCACGAGAGGGGCAGTGGATAATACAAAAGTCAAAATGGACTATATGGACGGATATGGACTTTATGGACAAAAATAGACGAAAATCAGATTGATTAACTAGAAAACATGTCTGTATCCGTCCATATTTGTCCATATGCGTCCATAAAGTCCATATCCGTCCATATAGTCCATAAAGTCCATAAAGTCCATAAAGTCCATAAAGTCCATAAAGTCTATTTAGAATTATGTAATTATGTTTATGGTAATTTAATTAATTTATTATTGTTTTGTTCAACGTCTTATTAACTTGACTATTAATTAATAATTTTGTTAAACTTTCTAATTATTAATCAAGGAGTTATTATGTGTTGTTTTAATAAAGTTGGAAGAAATACTCAAAATCAACCACAAATAGTTAACGGTGATTCTGGAATTAGCGCGACGCCAAGTCGGGCCTATCAATGCGCTCTCTTTGGTCGAGTGAGATCTGGTTTATCATCATCTTTGGAGTGGCTAGCTGGGATAATTATGGTTCTTTGTATCCGCATGAGTGGATACCATTTTCAGACTGCACAGCGACCAAACAACCAACCTTAATCTACAGCGTTGCTCTGAGGAGTAATCCTGCTAAAGCATAGCGATTTTCCGGATTTCCCGAGGCAATGGCTTCGATCAGGGCATCAATGCCCAGACTATCTTGATTGTCGGCAAAGGCCTGAACAGCTTCAATGAGAAGATGGGAGGCCTCTGCTTTTGTCAATGTATAATATTCTCTATCTAAATCCCAAGGGTCGCCAGATTTAAACTGGATGAGTTGTGTTTGGCTTTGTTGTTTCATCCATTGTGCGCGGATGAAGGATTTTGTGGTTTTATTGTCTAATCCTGCAAAATCACGAGATTTACCTTGCAGGATTTTGCAGGATTTTGCAGGATTATATTGAAACGGAACTGATATTCAGGGATAGGAAATGGAAATTGAAAGGTTCATAGAACAAGCAGAGTCAAAAACTTTGGAATTTAAAAGTGATCTTTCCTCTCTAGGACCTATTCTTAAGACCATTATAGCTTTTGCAAACACAGCTGGTGGGACGCTCATTGTTGGCCGCGCCCCGAATGGTGAACTTATTGGGGTTGAAGATGTTTTTAAAGCGGAGGAAAAATTGGCTAATGCGATAGCTGATAGCATCCACCCTCCTGTATTTCCCGAAATTGAAATAACCACCCTAGATGGTAAACATCTTCTTGTCGTTAAAGTGGCTCATTGGAGGGGCCCCTTTTATCTGAAAAAGAGTGGGATTCCCAACGGAGTATATATTCGATTAGGGTCTACAAGTCGTCCTGCAGGGGCTGAATTGCTTGCCGAGATGCAACGCACGGTTTTACATTCTTCTTTTGATGAACAGTCAATGCGCGAGTTATCACCGCAGGATTTGGAGTTGGATAGAGCCAAAAAAATCTTTCGGCAAGTGGGGAGAAACTTAGATGAAAAAAAACTTCTTTCGCTTGGTATCCTCGTAAAGGCTGCCAATAAAATAGTTCCATCTATTGGAGGACTTATTCTTTTCGGCAAACAAGATGTGCGGCAACAGTTTTTTCCTGATGCCAGGGTAAGTTGTGCGAGGTTTAGAGGGGATGATAAGACAGAAATAGTTGATCGACATGAAGTAGAGGGATCGGTTTTAGATGCAGTAGATGCTGTGCCAAAATTTATTATGCGCAATACACGCTTATCTGCTGAAATCAGCGGTCTGCGACGGAAAAATATTTCAGAATACCCGCCAATAGCTATTAGAGAAGTACTAATCAACGCTTTAGCTCATTGTGATTATTCTATTACAGGCTCACGCATTCAGATCGCCATTTTTAATAATCGTTTAGAAGTACAAAACCCCGGTATGCTTCCGTTTGGTTTTACTTTAGAGGATTTAAAATCAGGTGTTAGCAGAGTACGTAATCGAGTGATTGTTCGTGTTTTTAATGAACTGGATTTAATGGAAGAGTGGGGAAGTGGATATAAAAGGATTGTGGAGGCATGTGATGCCGGAGGCCATCCAAAACCAGAATGGCAAGAATTGGGCACGACGATACGCGTGACTTTCTATCCACATACAACAACGGTTTTAAAATCGGAAGGACAAGAAGAAATTCCTTCAGCGGGGGATTTATTGCCAAGGCAAACGGCTATTTTAAATACACTTGCAATTGGGGAGAGCCTCCCTTTTAGGCAAATTATGGAAAAGCTCCTTGTTTGCATTTCTGAAAGATCCTTGCGATATGATTTGGCTCTCTTAAGCAATTTGGGTTATTTGATGTCAAAGGGTAAAGGGAGAGCCATCGTTTGGCAACGGATCAGGTGATAAGGATAAAATTTAGGTAATTGTTGACGTCGCTCCATTTAAAAACGAAACATATTTGGTTTCCCTCATCCCCTCTTTGCGCCTCTTTTGCTTCTTTGCGTTAAAAAAAGGGGAGATCTCTACAGCGTTGCTCTGAGGAGTAATCCTGCTAAAGCATAGCGATTTTTTGGATTTCCCGATGCAATGGCTTCGATCAGGGCATCAATGCCTAGACTATCTTGATTATCGGCAAAGGCCTGTACAGCTTCAATGAGAAGATGGGAAGTCTCTGCTTCTGTCAATGTGTAATATTCTCTATCTAAATCCCAAGGGTCGCCAGGCTTCAGCTGGATGAGTTGTGTTTGGCTTTGTTGTTTCACCCATTGTGCGAGTTGTTCTCCGTAAACCCCTGGTTCCTTCAGGTGATACAAGGCTAAATTACAGTAGTTTCTGATCAGAGGCGCTCCCAACTGCTGTTGATGATTCTTCAGACAGCGGATCGCCCGGTCTGTTCCAAGTTCTTCAAGCAGGTGAGTCGTGAGGGGAACGAGCTCATTCTGCTGGCGCTGAAAAATTCTGTCTGCAATCGCGATGAGGCTTTCTTCTGATTGCAAACTTATCTCTTCAAGCAGCATCTGTTTAAATTCGAGGTTTTCAACAAAGGCTCCAATATCTTTCTTGAGAATCTGACTCGATGATGAGGTTCCTTTGATCGCCTTCATCGTCATGCCTGGCGACGTCTGCACAGTGAAGGCAAGGTCTCTTCTATCTTTCACAATCAATTCACTGATCAGCTCTAATCCTTTGGGGTGATGTTGCCTGAGAAGGGAGACGATGACATTATAACGCACCTGCAGATCAGGGCGAGTCAGCAGAGAAAGCAGCACTTGGTGGTGTTCCGGAAATTCGCCTAGCGCACGAATGGCAAATAGGTTTCCTTGCTCAGCTTTTTTCTCGATTTCTTTGATGGAGGGAGCATTTCCCAATTGGTAAAGGGCGATGTCAGCCGCAAGAGCAGTGGTTGCATGCGAAGAATGAGCAATTCGCTGTAATAGGGGAATAGAATCTTCATCTTTCAGTTGGCCGAGGGTAAAAGCACAAGCTTCTTGCTGAACATAATTAGATTGGGAAGAGAGTTGTCGAATTTGCGGGATCAAGTCATCCCGTCCATACTTGGCGATACTGAGGATGGCGGATAGATGGACCTTATCAGAAGGATCGGTCAGCAGTTTCCTCAAGATGCGAGTCGATTGTTCATCGCCTATCATGGCAAAAAGAGGTGGATAAATCGGCCAGAACATTTTTTTTGATTTATAGAGCAGCGAGGCCGCCTGAGCTGTGGCTTGCAAGTGCTTTTTTTTGCATAGCAGTTTAACAGCTTCGTATCGGACGGCAAGGGAAGGGCTTCCTAAAGCATGCATGAGAAGGAGGTCGGCTTTTTCTGTCTGAAACTTGGCCAATGCTTGCAGAGCGATTAACTGGATTGGCTCAAAGCGGCTTTTTGTACATTCTTCCAAAATGTAATAGGCATCTTCATGAGCGGAAACACTTGCGCCAAAGAGAGCAAATAATTGCGACTCCGGATCTTTTTGTCTGTATCCATAATCTAACAATGCAAGTCCAATCTGGTGCAGCAGTTCGAAGTCATGGACTCCAGTTGCTGTATAAGATTCTTGATAAAGCTTCAGAGCACGTTCAGACTCCCCCTGCTGAATTTGAAACATGAGAAGGCCTGGCTGGGCAATCCCAAATCCCTGTGATTGGATCATAAGTGCGATGATGAAAATCATGTGTTTCAGCATTGTGTCATCCGAGGAAGATTTGCGGAAATATAAAGGCGTTTTGCTTAGCCAGGATAAGTTTCGGGCAATAATGTTGCAATAGAGTTCTGATCTCTTTTTCTTTTTCTTCGATCAGAGGGGTGTCCGCGCAATTGGGTAGATAAATCCCAATATAATCTTTCTCATGAAATCGGATCTCCGTCAATAGGAGCTGGTTGGTGACTTTGTCTTCTTTCCAAGCTGTACTTTTTTCGAGATGCAGCCGCATGGGTTTGTCGATAGAATAACCGATAAAGATTTTTATTTGAATTGTCATATTAAATACCATTTGTTAATAAAAGAATAACATTCACTTGGTAACGTAAAAGTAGCTTTAGTTGCTGGAAGAGGTTTATTATGCTTTCATATTTTTTTTCCCACTGGAACCCCCTAAATATCTACGGCGATAAAGCAGAAATTGAAGATATCATCCGCCAACCTCTCGAAGAGGATGAAACACTCATGGAAGACTCTTCTGGTTGTTGCCATCGCATACGGACATTGTCGTCTCAATCGAATGTTTGGAAAAAAATCATGTTTTGGTTTCAAACGCACCTCAATCAAAACGATTTTTCCATTGCGATCGATCACCTCCTTGCACAGCTGCATCGGATCCTATTAGAAGACCCTCCAACTTTGACTCAAAGGTTGGCTGAATTCTACATGAAATTAGAAAAATTGGAGAGCTTAAAAAACATCAGTGAATCTGATCGCCTTGAAGGTGAGATTGCACAAATCGAAGTTGAACTCTTATTGCTCCGCCGTCTAGCCTACCTAATTTTTGCTTATAGCCATCATGAGCATGTTAAGAAAAAAGAGCTCAGTCGGAAAGAGCGGTTTTTTCTTTTTCGGGAAATCGTCAACCAAAACCTCTCCTTGCTCGCTCAGGAGTTTTCTCGTTGTCTCATTCTCGACCGCTTATTAATTGTTGTGACTGAGGATAATCTCTACCCATTTTTCTATGAAAGGTGTGCGAGCTTTAAGCATCGCCTTGAACTATTGAATGAGACCTATTCTCAAATTAATGAAATAGAAAATCTGCATCTTGGCAAATTTACAGTCCTTCATTTCAAACGGATTATTAGACGGCTTCGTTCTCGATTAGGAAACGAACTTCGCAAATTAGCTGTTGAAGCTAGGTTAATGATAGAGCATTTAGTGGTCAATTTTCAAATTTATCCACGAAATTACGCTGTTGCTGCATTGTTGAAATTCTTGATGGAGTCTTCTAATAAGAAGGAAGATGTAAAGGAAAATCGCCCTAAGGATTTATTCAATGAGGAGTACATCCGTTTGAATCTATTCATTGATCATTGTCTTCACTCATGTCTGGCATGAAAATTGCACCTCTCCCAGCAACTGCGAGATAAAATTTTATGGTGGAGGAGACAATGTCATCACCCGCTTGTTCAATTGATTTGGAGAGTTATAAACTTCACGCTTGCCTACCGTTTGTTGAACTGGCGAGCGAGACAGTGATACGCTTAGGTCCTGTGATCTTCTGGTCTGCTTCAAATGCTAAGGATTTATTAAATTCTGACGACAATATCCATTTCCAACACTATATCCATTCCATTGCGCAGATAAAAGCGCGACGGGGCGAAGAGGCTTCAGACTTCGTCGACACTGTACGATTGAATCCGGAAGGGACGACTTGTATCTCGATCCATAAAGATATTCCGGCTGAAGAACAGGAGTTTGTTCTTATCGAAGCGCTTTATCTGGTCTATTTTGCCTGCTTCTTTCGCAATCTATACTTTGGGAATGAAGTTGTTTCCTTCAATTCGTTAAGGAAAATCATTCCTGCCTCTTCAGAATTCATTGCGGTTAAAGATAATTGGAAGGATCTTCATATTAAAGAAGCAAGCCGAGAAGAGATTTTATGCATCCACGCTGCAGATCCAGAAATATTTTCCGCCCTTGGACAAGCTTTGGCGAATGTCTTTCTCCCATCGGCATGCATAGACTCTCAAGTGATTCAAGAAAGCAAGAAAATCATCCGATCTATTCGCTATTTTATCGACCGTTTTTTTCAACGTTTTGTCAACTTGTTTGAAAAGGGACTGACCTTTCCAGAGGAGTTGTTTGAAGCAGAAGATCTCATTTTTCTTTCGACAAGTTTCGAAACGCTCTTCAATATCGACGAGAAGAGCCCAGCTGCAGATTTTAAACACAAGCTCCGCCCGCTTTTACATTTGAAATATGGAAGCCCAGTCGAGGTTTTTTGGAAGTGGGTAGACGATTTTTACGATGTGAGGCATCGCCTCATTCTTGGTGATACCATTTTGAATCCGATGTTCTACGTGAATCCCAACTTCGAAATCTCTCATCTTTCTTTAGGGATCAAGCTATTCGTCTATTCAGTCTGTTATAAATTGTGTCGATATCAGTTGATGAAGTCTTTTCATCAGGATCAATATACTCCTCCTGATTTTAAGTGGATTCATCCGGAAGAGACGCTGATATTCTTTTGGACCGAAGCTAATCTGCTCAGAAAACTTTCGCTATTCATTTTACAAGTCCAACAAACTGAACAGCTGCAGCAGAAAAGTGAGCTGTATGCTGAGATTGGACTGCTGAGTAAGTTGTTTGTCAAATTCTTCGAAGATTATTATGAACGAAAATATGAGACGACAATCCGTTATATCCCAATCCCTTTGCATGAATTGAGAGATTATGGAAATCAGATCCTTAAATTGCTCGATCATGAAAAGGCGGGGAGTCCTCTCGAGGAAACTCTACATCCCCATTTCAGGGCTGATTTAGAACAGCGCCTGCAGATATAAAAAAGGCAGGTCCCCCGTAGGGGACCTGCCTTGCAACTGCTAGAAACTTGAGTTTCTAATTAGTTAACAATCAAGCTCTCTTCTTGAGTAATTGGATTTTTGATGAAATCCGAAGTTACTTGAATTTTAGGACGTAGGTCGCCGCGGCCATTGGCTTTAACGGTGACATAGTATTCTAAAGTTTGACGAGGAGCAAGATTCTCAAATGGTCCAAAAGTGACTGTCTGGCCATTCACCTTAGCTGTTGAAGCACCTGATGTGCTGACAACTTCTAGTTCGCTAGGGAGATTGACGGTGACGTATACATTTGAATCATACTCTTGACCTTTGTTAGTCAATGAGATTTTGAGACGAGTTGTTTCTCCAATACAGATTGGATTGTCTGATGTCTCGATGCAATAATCGAGGGCAGGACGTCCTTTCCAATGTGTACCGAATTCGCAGCAAGCGTTGCATCCTTCGCAGTTAGTTGCATGAACTCTGTTAGTGAAGAAGCCAGGTGTGCAAGTTGTCAACGTTAGGTTGAACGTTACTTTTTCGCCTGCTTTTAATTCACGCAGTTTCCATATAGCCTGTTTGCCGGAAATGTTAGCTCCTTGTGCAGAAACAATGGATGTTGTCGATGGAGCCATGTCTGTTACGACAACTTCATGCAGAGTCTTATCACCTGTGTTTGTCACAGTGATTTGGTAATCTGCATTTTGTCCAACAGGAACTTCTTTTGGTCCAACTTTGTTACATTCCATTTGGCAGCAAGCGATGCATGTGCATGCTTCGCATGATGTCTGGTTAGCATTACATGCTGTGACGAGAGCAGTGTTGCACCATTCGCCACGTTTTACTGCTGTTGCGCACAAGTTAACTTTCTTAGTTTGGCAAGGCTCTAGGCAACCAAGGTTGAAAGTGATTGTTTTCTGCCCGCTGCTGTGTTCTACTCCTTCTGGGAGAATATCTCTCAATACCACTTCTTGAGCTGTGCAAGTACCAATGTTTGTCACAGTAATAGTATAGTGGATTGGATCTCCTAAACAGGCTTCTTCTGGTCCGCATTTTTCACAAACAAGAACTGGTTTAGCACAGAGGAGTGCACAGAAGGCAACTGGTGTTGCTTTCACGCAGAAACATGTGCAAAGATCGCCTTCGCGCTCGCATCTTAACCAGACTCTCATTGTTAGACATTGTCCTCTAGCAATGTGTCCAAGTGTCCATGTTAAAGTCTGTCCTTCAACTTTAGGCTCAGGATTTCCTCTTGCATAGGATACACCATCTGGTAAAGTTGTTGTAATGATCACTTCGCACACGTCATGGCATGCGCTAACTTCAATATCTAGAGGATATTGATCGCCGAGCATACACATATTTGGGTTTTTTGCCCGCACTACGACACCATTGCAACCGCATTCTCCTTGTGGACCATGTTCACATGGCTTAAGCGGAGCTGCACATCTTGATGGGCATGGTGGAGGACATGGAGGAGGGCAAGGTCTGCATGGCTCTTCGCAACATGGAGGAGGACATGGAGGAGGGCAAGGTCTGCATGGCTCCGCGCATCGAGGAGGACATGGAGGAGGGCAAGGTCTGCATGGCTCCGCGCATCGAGGAGGACATGGAGGAGGGCAAGGTCTGCATGGCTCTTCGCAACATGGAGGAGGACATGGTCTGCATGGCACCGCGCATGGAGGAGGACATGGTCTGCATGGCTCATCGCAGCATGGAGGAGGACATGGTCTGCATGGCTCCGCGCATGGAGGAGGGCATGGCCGTGGAGGACAGATAGGTCTGCAAGGCTCACATATGGGCTCGCAAATATTACTATCTTTGCAGGACGAGTTGCATTTATTACAACCTGTCCAAAGAAGTGCTGAAACACCCAATAAAAGCAACGAGGCTAAGATTCCCAGTTGTTTTTTCATTAAAGTCTCCTTAGTTTAGGTCTGTTTTCTTTGAAGATTTTGTTGACTCATCATCTGAGTACTAATAGTATCTTTTGAGAACTTACTTGTTTTCCTTGCGAAATTGTAAAGATCAAGCTGTTTTCATTGTCCCCAAGTTCTCAGAAAGTAATGACAAACTCTTAGATACAAAGTTTGTCATGATTTTCTGAGAACTTCTCACTAGATTGCAAGGGGAAGATCCCCTTGCAATATCTAAAGAATAGATTGCTATTAATAGCAGCAGTTGTTGTCGTAATATCTTGGTTGACAAGTTGGAGCACATGGTTGTGGGCAGCAAGGTCTTGCTTCACAGCAACGTGGTCTTGGAGGACATGCATCGCAACATGGATCGCGATCACAGCAACAGCTTGACAAAGATAATAGTAAAGCTGCCATAGTGCCTAAGCCTAATAATTTTTTCATACGAACACTCCTGTTAGAGTTTTGGTTTAAGGATATCAACAGATCATTTGTTCCGTTTTCAATTACCCTTTAGACCGGCTATACATGTTTGGCATGTGGTTAAGAGCCGATTAACAAAAAGGATTTACCACCTTTAAATACGCGTTGGGAAATATTTGTTCCAGAAGAATTTTGAATTGATACGAAAATTTGTCAAAAAAATTCTTTCAAGATACTGAAAATAAGCAAGATAAAAAATTTTAGAAAAAATAAAAAACCACTCATTTTTTGTGAATATTTATGAAGAAATGAAGACAGAGAAGAATTTTTTTCGGATCCTGATTTGTAAATGAGCTCAAAAACCATTTTAAGAGTTGTTCTGGGGTGGTTTTTTAAGTTAAATCGGCGCAGTTGCGTAGGATCCTGAGCCTGGACCATGCTGTACTCACAGACGTCAGCAGCACAGGCACGAAAAGGGAGAGACGTGAATAGTTACGAATCTTTTTTATTCTTTCTGGAAATAGCAATGTGGTATAACGACAAAAAAAGGACAGTTTTTCATGTATCTACATCGCATTCTCACACCCGGGTTAGGGATTAATTCATATATCTTAGGAGACAAAGAGTCTAAGAGGGCTGTTGTCGTCGACCCCACTCGCCAGGTTGTTCCCTACATTGTTAAAGCCCAAGAAGAGGGACTCAATATCACAGATATTCTTGAGACACATGTCCATGCTGACTTCGTTTCTGGTGCGCGGGAACTCAAGCACCAACTCAATGACAAACCTATCATCCACTGTTCTGGCATGGGCGGGAAAGAATGGGTTCCACATTATGCAGATCATCAAGTTCAACATGGAGACAAACTTTTCTTTGGGAAAATTCGTCTTGAGGCACTGCATACTCCTGGGCATACTCCAGAGCACTTGTGTTGGGTGTGTTATGACGAGAGCAGGAGCCAAGAGTCTCCATGGTTCCTCTTCAGTGGCGACTGCCTCTTTGTGGAATCTGTTGGCAGGCCCGATCTCCTAGGAGAGAAGGAGAGTCGGCTTTTAGCAAAAAAACTCTATCACAGCTTGTTCGATGTCTTAGGATCATTGCCCGATTTCGTCGAGATCTTGCCTGGTCATGGTTCAGGCTCTTTATGTGGGAAGAGTTTAAGCGGTGCTGAAACCTCAACCATGGGATATGAAAGACGATACAATCGATACATGAATCAGATCAGCGAAGAGGAGTGGATTGAAGGGGTGTTGAGGGGACTGCCTCCAGTTCCCCGTTATTTTAAGAAGCTGAAAAAAATCAATGTTCAAGGTCCTCCGTTGATGAGCTCATTGAAAGCCCAATTGTTTGATCCGCAGATCCAAAAACGGAGCGACCTGTTTCTCGTTGACATCCGACTCCCTGAAGGATTTGCTATTTCTCATCTCCCCGGATCACTGAACATCCCTTTTTCACAGACATTTCACCATTGGGCTGGACATTTTCTGCCTGAAGAGCAACCCATTGGCATTGTCACAGAGAATACACACATCATGCCAGAAGTGGTCAACATGCTGCATATGATAGGGTTTGACCAAGAGATTTCGATCATTCTTTTTGATCCAAAGGAGAGCTCCCTCTCTTCTTTTGCGATGATGGATCCCAATCGCATCGATCAAAAAATCGGAGAGGTGCTTCCAGTCGTCGTCGATGTCCGTACAGATGAAGAATGGGAAGCAGGACACATCCCTCAGGCTCTTCACATGGAACTTGACGAATTGGAGAATAGAATTACCGAATTGAATAAAGAGTCTCCAACTGTTCTTCTTTGCAGGAGCGGCATGAGGGCTTCAACAGGGGCTTCCCTACTAAAAAAAGCGGGATTCACCTCAGTTTTCAATTTGCGCGGGGGGATGCAAGCCTGGAAAATGTCACAGTGAGAGGCAAATCTCTCCCCAACGCAAAGGTGCAAAAACTCAAAAGTTCTGAGATTAACGTCTGTGAGTGCAGCATTGACCATAGCTTTTATTAAACGCAAAGACGCAAAGGACCAATCTGCACTCACAGATGTTTGCATTCTGTCTATTGTTTTGGTGGTTCGTCATTCTTTGGCAGAGCCAACGCCAAAGAAATCAAGGATACTCCAAAGAAAATCAGGTTGATTCCCACAAGCATTCCAAGAGTCCAAAGAGCCGTTGCAGGCCATCCCCACCAGATGACGAGAGCTAACAGCAATGCGATGACACCGTTGACGATAAACCATCCCCAAGGCTTGACTGAGCGGAATTGAAAGCCTAAGAAAATTTTAGCGATCCCCTCAGCAGCAAAGAAGAAAATCAGCAAAGCTGTTAGAGAGTAGATTCCTGCGATAGGGAAAAGAATGAGGAGGATCCCGAAGATCATATAGAGCAGTCCGACGATGAGCGAACCGGCAAATCCTTCAGTTTCGCGCATTTTAAACGTTCTATAGAGTTGTATCGCTCCAGAGATGATCAAAAGCCATCCGATAAAGATCTCTGCACTTAACGTCGAGATTCCAGGCAAAGCCACAGCAAAAAATCCTAAGATAGTGAAGAGAATCCCTTCAACAAATAATAGGGTACGATGATTTTTTAGTGAATCCATGTTATGCTCCTTGTCTTCTGATAAATTTATCTATAATATTCTTGGGATTTCTTGTATATATAGAATACTGGCATCTAGTTGAAATTACCCACCTGGACTGCGCCAAAGCCCCGGGGTTGAACGATCGTAAATCACCCCTATTGACTTAACATTGGGTGATTTACGATCGTTCAACCCCGGGGCTTTGGCGCAGTCCAGGTGGGTAATTTCAACTAGATGCCGGTATAATTTGATTAAGGTTTAAACGTATGGTGACATATTCTCCTCTACGCTATGCCGTTGGTGTTGATTTAGGCGGCACAAAGATAGAAATGGGCGTTGTCGATAACCGAGGCACAATCCACCATCGGCTCCGCCTGCAAGTCGAAAAGGGAGCTGAAAATGTTCAACGTCAGTTAGTTGAAGGAATTACACAATTGCTGCAGCAAGCGAATACCCCAGTTCTTGGGGTGGGTATCGGCGTCGCTGCACAGATCGAGCGGACGACAGGCACTGTCATTTTTGCCCCTAATTTGAATTGGCATCAAGTGCCATTGAAAAGTTACTTGGAAAGGATGTTAAAACTTCCAGTCCATATTGACAATGATGTTCGAGTGATCACCTATGGAGAATGGCTCTATGGCGCTGGAAAAGGTTGTCAACACCTTGTGTGCCTCTTTATTGGAACAGGAATCGGTAGCGGTGTGGTGATCAATGGAGAGCTGATTTCAGGGTTTAGCAATACGTTTGGAGAAGTGGGACATCTTTCAGTCGATTTCAAAGGTCCAAGGTGCACGTGTGGAAATTTGGGCTGTATGGAGGCGTTTGCTGGCGGATGGGGATTAGCCGCAAGGGCAAAAGAACTTATTTCGCAATCTCCTAAAGAGCTTGCTCAACCGCTCCTTGCGCTTGCTGAAGAAAATGGTCACATCATTTCTGCCAAGTTAGTTGTCGATGCGTATCATCGAGGGGACAAGCTAGCAGGACAGGTGATCGCACAGGCAAAACAAGCGTTGGTGATTGGATGTGCAGGTATCGTGAATGTCCTCAACCCTCAACGGTTAATTCTTGGCGGAGGAGTGGTCGACGGATTGCCGGAACTCGTTGCTGATGTCGATCAAGGCGTACGGCAATATGCTCTGAAAGCAGCGACAAATAAACTCGAAGTTGTTGTCGCTTCATTGACAAAAGAAGCAGGGGTGGTTGGTTCAGCCGCAATGCTATTTCACTAAGAGGAGAGACCTAATGAAGAAAAAGATCACAACATTGTTTTTAGATGTAGGCGGTGTTCTATTGACCAATGGGTGGGACCACCATTCGAGGGAAGAGGCCTCAAAATTGTTTAAACTCGACCTTACGGAGTTTAATGCACGTCATGCATTGACATTTGACACTTATGAAACTGGCAAAATATCCCTTGATACTTATTTAGATCGCGCGGTCTTCTATGAAAAGAGGGATTATTCAAGAGAAGCGTTTAAGGAATTCATGTTTGCCCAATCAAAGCCCCATCCGGAAATGCTGGCATGGATACGGGAAGTCAAATCCGAGTTCAACTTGAAAGTTGTCGTTGTCAGTAATGAAGGACGTGAATTGATGGATCACCGGATCCGTCGCTTTAATATGAAAGAATTTGTCGATTTCTTTATCTGTTCAGCTTATGTTCATTTTCGGAAACCCGATTTAGATATTCTACGCTTAGCGCTTGATTGCACACAGGCTGCTCCCGATGAAGTGATCTACATCGACGACCGTGTGATGCTTGCTGAGATTGCAGAAAAATATGGGTTCCATGCGATTCATCACACATCGTTGGAGGAGACAAAAACACTCCTCTATAAAATCATTAAGGCTTAAGAGAGGTTCGTTTATGCAAGAGAAACTGCAAAAATTATTAGGAGATAGTGTTAAAGGGCTTCTGGAGCACAGCTGTCAGACAATTTCCAAAGATAAACTCTATCTTCCAGGCCCCGATTTCATCGACCGGGTGTTTGCACAAACAGATCGCACCCCGAAGGTATTGAGAAGCTTATCTCAGATCTACAACACTGGACGGCTTGCCGGAACAGGGTATTTATCTATTCTGCCTGTCGATCAGGGAATTGAACATTCGGCCGGCGCTAGCTTTGCAGTCAACCCTGATTACTTTGATCCGGAAAATGTCGTTAAATTAGCGATTGAAGGGGGATGCAATGCTGTGGCTTCAACATTAGGCCTGTTGGGCGCTGTTGCCCGGAAATATGCGCACAAAATCCCGTTCCTCGTCAAACTGAACCACAATGAACTGTTGAGCTATCCTAACACCTACGACCAGATCTATTTTGGTCAAGTTGAGCAGGCGTGGGAGATGGGGGCGGCAGCGATCGGAGCAACCATCTATTTTGGTTCAAAAGAGTCGCATCATCAAATTCGAGAGACGAGTTTAGCCTTCCAGCGTGCTCATGAATTAGGAATGGCGACGGTTTTATGGTGCTACCTGAGGAATGATGCTTTTAAAGAAGGAGGAAAAGATTACTCTTTCAGCGCTGATTTGACAGGCCAAGCCAATCACCTTGGGGTCACCATTGAAGCGGATATCATCAAGCAGAAGCAGCCGATCAATAATGGCGGCTTCCAAGCGTTGAAATTTGGGAAGACCAGCCCTCTGGTATACGAGAAATTGACTACAGACAACCCTATAGATCTGACTCGTTATCAAGTCGCTAACTGCTACATGGGACGCATGGGATTGATTAACTCTGGTGGGGAATCGGGAAAAAATGACCTCGTCGATGCCGCTCATACTGCGATCATCAATAAAAGAGCTGGCGGGACAGGGGTGATTTCGGGTCGAAAAGCCTTTCAGAAGCCGATGAAAGATGGGATCTTGTTACTAAATACTGTGCAGGATGTCTATTTGGATCATTCGATCACGGTCGCTTAGAACTCACCTTACGCACCAGGAGCGGCATTTGGGCTGAAGCCAAAGCCCCGGGGTTGCGATGCCGCCGGCGCCCTAATATTGAAGGAAATATAAGGGCGCCGGCGGCATCGCAACCCCGGGGCTTTGGCTCAGCCGAAATGCCACTCC
>JAGVJP010000089.1 GCA_020051075.1 Parachlamydiales bacterium | reverse complement strand
GACAAAATATTGCCAAACATGTGACATTATCTACTGAATCAACAAATGCAGAAGTTTGAACCAACTTTTTTTGCCTCTTGCAGCTTTCATGAAGCTTAGCCTGTAAAAAAAGAATTGTCTTGTTAAGTTTCTATCCCTTTCGTCCCTTTTTAGGTCCCTTTGGTCGCTTAGGTCCTTTTGGTCCCTTGTCCCTTTCCTTTAGGTCCCTTTTTTTTCACAGTCTAGTAAAAATCAGAAGCGAGGAAAAATAGATATTGAAGAACTCTTCCGCCTGATAGCCGCTGCATAAAATGCTAAACTCGAGTCCCCGTCTCTGCGTTAAATTGTTTACGTTCAGGTGATTCGAACTTGTACGCGAGAATGCTATTTGGATACACCACAAGTTAGTCTGATGTGTATGCCTACCTATCCTGTTTTTATCTCTTTTGCTTATCCTATTGAATTTGTTTAACTAATCATGATTAAGTTATTGATATTAAACGTGTTGATTTACTGTATTGTTGTTTGTTTTGTTAAGTATTTATTTTAAAATAGAAATTGATGTAGAATATGATTATAAGTATTTAATATTTTGTAATCATATCAACATCTGAAGTTTTATTTTAATGAGCTGCGAAGGAGGTTTCTATGAGGGGTATTCATTCACCATCTCCATCACCGGCAAATGGAACTCCATCTCCCCTGAGGTCAGTCCCTAGCTCACCAAACAATCCTACAATTCAGAAGATCGGAACAGAAACATTAGGCACAACTTCAAATAAAGAGAATGCCGGGGTGGAAGATCAAACTCAAGTGGAAACAGCCTTTCCAAGAGCCTTATTTCCCTTATGTGCAATGGAGAAGTTTTCAATTAACCCAAGGATTAAATTTAGAATCATTCGGAATAGAAGAAGCGCTTCCCGATCAAGAATCACGAGCTGCTGACGAGTTATTGTCCGAATGGGGGGCCGTCCCACAACCTCCTCGCCAAGAGGTTAGTCATCCACGAGAAGCCTTTGTCCCTGATCAAGTGCCAGGGGAATTGCCTAGCACGTCTGCTGTCGACCAAGAATCGCTGGAAGAGGTAAAGTTATTGTGTGATGATCTTAAGCTTTTCCTCGAAGCTGCAAGAGATGCGACTCGTTTTGATCCTTTTGTGGGTCTGAAAATTTTGTCTCAACTCAATCCAACTCATTGGTCTTTGTTAAATGAGGAACAAGAGGCCAATGTAAAAGAAGCCTTTGACGTGTGCATTAATGTCAGTGAAGCGGACGTACGTGCCCAAGGCATTGAGGTATTAGAGAGAGCATTAGCAGAAATGCGGCCTGGGCAGGACATTTTTAAACTCATTCGATTTATCAGAGAAATTGTCCGAGATTTTGATCAGAGACCTGAATTGCTAGCGCTTATGAACGCTAAAGAAATCTCCGTATACGAGTCTCAAAGAGCCGATCTTGAAACTGAACAGAAATTGGTTGAAGAAGAGCTAAAGGGGGGGCGATGGACGCCTAAGAAACCTGAGGCCATTTTGGCAACTCTTTGGGTTGCGCCTGCTCCATCTGCAACAGTCTCTTTACCTATAGTTTCATCAAGCCAAGCCCCAACTGTTCAATCTACCCCTATGATAGCGTTAAGGGCGTTTAAAGGAATTCTGGAGATTGTGAAAGACAAGGATGTTGATCCAAGCATTAAAAATAATTTACTAAAAAATCTTATCTCTTGGACGAGATGTTCTAATTATCCGAAGTTAACAAGAAATCCAGAGTTAATTGGATTAGCGAAGGAAATCACACATGAAGTTCAAGGACAATATAAATCTTGGGAAGAAGACCTCCTTGATAAATATCAGGGAGATGTCATTAAGGCGTTACACGAACGGCCTGAACTTCTTAAAACAGCCTCGAAATTAGAGAGTAATCTTGAAATTCTTATCCGAGAACAAACAGGTCTGAGCAGTTCGGTACAACCATTATTAGAAAATCCCGGACGTGAAATTGATGAGATATTAAGTTCTGTGACAGATAAAAAAGGTCGGATAAAAAATCCAACACCAGAACAAATTGAGAGGACTGCCCGATCTCTAAATGATGAAAGCAGACTTGTTTTTAGTGAATTGGATTTAACAGATTTGTGCAGCACCCCTTTTGGAGATACTTTTTCCAATGTTGCTCAACATAACAATAAAATTAAAGATAAAGTGTCTAGCCTCTTAAAGAGTCAAATTGGTGATGAGATCACCAGTGAAAACGCAGACAATGTGCTTAGAATGATGAATTATTTCCAATCTCTGGCTCAAACTCTGTTGCGTGATGGTGATGTCAATATGTACGTCGCTATTGTAGTTTGACCTTTGTCTCAAGCTTTCCAACACAAACAGGGGTGGGGAGCGCTCCTGTAGAAGAACCATGAATTTTAACCATAATCTCATCTCACTTTTTACAAAAAAATTGGGTATATTGCTCATACTTTATAACATATGATGCTTTCAAGTCAAATGATAAGATAAAAATTGTATTTAAGCGTATTGATGGGAAAATTTTTAAAAGCAGACCATCGAAATGGATTTTACAGGATGGAAAGGATAAGAAAGATGATGGTGATATTCGCTATCCTTCCCTATCATTCCTATCCTCCCCATCTTGTAAAATTGACAGGATAGGAAGAATAGGAAGGATGGTAGGAAATAGCTCTGGGCAGTGTTACTTTTTAGATTTGCTGGCCATTAGCGCGCATTTCTCGAATGATTGGGGAAATCCCTTTTCGATCGATTGTTCTAAGCGCTGCAGCTGAGAGCCTTAATGTGACGAAACGGTTCTCTTCGCCAAACCAGATTCTTTTCTTTGCAAGATTGGGGTTGAAGCGTCTTTTTGTCTTACCTGTGACTTTGAGACCAATCCCTTTTTTCTTTTTCGCGATACCGCGAATCGCGTATTTGTAACCTCTAGAAGGCCTTCTTCCAGTAACTTGACAAACTTTTGACATCGTAATCTCCAATATTCTCAAAAACGGTAACTATAACAATTGTCTACTTAATCGACAAGATGAAATTGGAAGAAATGTGATGAATTTTGATTTTTTTTCAGATTTCAACGGAGCGGGAGCCATCCTTCTCGAACATTGAATCGTTTGTTGACATGTTTCCGTCTCTCTTTATCCACGATTTGAACGTTTTCAACATTGACCACCTCTTCTCCATAAAGCTCCCTTTTGAGCTCGCTAATCCGATCTCTCAACCGTTTAAGGAGAAGCCAATCGTCTTGAGAATAACTTTTTACCGACCGAGAGGAGAAACGCTCCTCTTCTTCAGGGGAGAGGTTGAGTTTTGCATAGAGTTTTGGGTCATGTTTCTTCAGTCTTTTCAGCTGTTTTTGAAAGCGGGCGACGATATCATCGATTGCTTTTTCTGAGAGCGTTGCTTCAGGTTGATTCACGAGATGAGCAATGGAAAGAACTTCAGAGAGTTGTTCAATATGTATATCATATAAAGCTTTATCGAAGGCTTTTTCAGCTTTATTGTAGTCTATAGCCATATCAAGCCATTGGTTAATTTGAGTTAATAACAACACCTACTCCTCATTATAATAAATTAATTGATATTGATGCAACCGGATAACTCCCCCCTCTTTTAACGCATAGAAAAAGAGAGAGTGCGAATAGTGACGAAAGCGGCAAATTTCACCTCTTGTTAATAAGGGACATTCGATGTAATGTGAAAAAAAAAGGTGGGAAGATGGAGAATAAGGAAGCCGACATTGTCATTATCGGGTCAGGTCCTGCAGGACAGAAAGCCGCCATTCAGGCTGCAAAATTAGGCAAATCTGTGATTGTTGTTGAACGGGACATGGATCCAGGAGGGGCTTGCCTATATTCCGGAACGATTCCCTCTAAAACATTCCGAGAGTCCGTCGTTGACCTCACCCGTTTTTATGATCGCCACTTTGAAGGACAGAACCACATCACTTCGCCTCAAGTGACGATTGATGACTTGAATAAACGGCTGTATACCGTGATCAATGAAGAACGAAATATCATCGCGCGGCAGTTTAAAAAGAATGGAATTCAATTTCTCCAGGGATCGGCTCGTTTCGAGAACCAACAAACCCTCATCATTGTCGATAAAGACCACCGTTTGGTGGCACAGATTAAAGCAGGGGTCTACATTATTGCGACAGGATCGAATCCACGGAATCCTCCTGATGTGCCATTTGATCGCGAAGTGATTCTCGATTCGACGACATTACTCGCGATCGGCAAGGTTCCGAAGAGCATGATTGTTCTGGGAGGGGGGATCATTGGTTCCGAGTATGCCAGCTTCTTTGCCGCGCTTGGGACCGAGGTAACCGTTGTGGATCGTCGGGAGCATATGTTGCCGATGTTGGATGAAGAGATCGGCATCCACCTGCAAACGGGGTTGACTGATATCGGATTAAAATTTATGGGCAATCGGGAACCTCTTGAGATCACTCGTAAAGACGGTCGTGCCCATGTGGTGTTTAAAGATGGCGGAGTTCTAGAAGCTGAAGTCTTATTATATGCTCTAGGGCGAGTCGCCAATGTTGACAACCTGCACATTCAAAATGCGGGGATTCAGACGAATGCGAGAGGATATATTCCTGTGAATGCCTTATTTCAAACGGTTGTACCGCACATTTATGCTGTTGGGGACGTTATTGGAGGGCCCTGCCTTGCGTCAACAAGCATGGAACAGGGACGGTTAGCTGCGAGGCATGCTTGCGGCGTAGAGACACACCACTTCCCAACGTTCTTCCCTATCGGGATCTATACGATTCCAGAAATCTCGAGCTGCGGTTATACCGAAGAAGAATTAAAAGCATGGAATTATCATTATGAAGTGGGTCGTGCGCACTATTACGAAATTGCAAGGGGGCATATTTCTGGCAGTGATTCAGGACTTTTCAAAATCTTATTCCATGCAGAAACACTGGAGATCCTCGGAGTTCATGTGATTGGCCGGAACGCTTCAGAGGTGATCCATATTGGACAGATAGCGATCACATTGCGCGCTCATTTGGACTATTTTATTGATCATATTTTTAACTATCCTACTTTTGCAGAGGGATATCGGATTGCAGCTTTAAATGGGATAAATAAAATCAAGACGAAAAAATAGGTTTTGTGATATAATAATCTTTATTATTCAAAGGTGTATATCATTATGTCACAAAATTTTTATCATGAGAACCAAGAAAATCATCACGATGGAGAGTCGCCAATCTATAAGCGAGCTGAAGTGATTATCATTGACGATAGAATCGATCAGCAGGAGGGCGATGACCGTTCCGCTTTTTCTGATGAAGAGGGGAGGGCTGCCGGCTCAGATCAAAAGCAGTCGTCGCTGTCGCTGCGATATACGTGCATGCTCGGGCTTGTCTTCTGCTCAATTTTTGGGTTCGGGATGCTGCTGCTTTCTATTCTGATGACAATGATTGCCACTATATCCTTGTTTCAGAATAAAGAACTCAACGCCACAGCAGGACGGTTTTGGTCGCTTGTTGGCAACACCGCTGTTGCAGGGTTTGGGTTTATCTTAGGGTTGATCAACCCGCGCTTTGGGCTAAGCCTTGTGCTCCTATACTTTTCGATGTCAGATGAGCAATCGATTGATGATGATATCCTAAGTCAGATCTTCCGTCATTCCACCAAGGGCTTCAGCTGATAACAAGATACGCAGGATAAACAAGCGATCCTGCTTATCCTGTTACCCCTGATTTGGGTGAGTTCTTGTGACAGTGCTTTGTGAATTGGCTACCCTACTTTGACTATCACTGTCCCTTTATCGAGGTCGAGCTTGACTTTGCTATGGGGCGGGATTTTTCCTTCTAGAATTGCTGTCGACAGCTTATTGACGATTTCTTGTTGAATGTACCTTTTCAAAGGCCGTGCCCCGAAAGCAGGGTCGTATCCTTCCTTGGCAAGGTGGGCGACGACAGCTGGAGACCAGGTGAGTTCAACATCTCGTCCTGCGAGCCGTTTCAAAAGAAGATTAAGTTGGATTAGGGTGATTTTCTCCATTTCGCTTTCGTGAAGCGGCAGAAAAGGAAGAATGTCATCTAACCGGTTGATGAACTCAGGCCTGAAGTGGTTCTTGATGACAGGGTCTAACGTTAGAAGTATCTCTTCTTTAGTCAAGCTGCTGCGGTCTCTTTCCATCTTCTCAAGAAGCCTGTCGGATCCTAGGTTGGAGGTCATAATGAAGAGAGCATTTTTGCAGTTGACGACTCTGCCTTTGCTGTCGGTCAGACGTCCATCGTCAAAAACTTGCAATAAGATGTTAAAAACATCGTGGTGGGCTTTTTCAATTTCATCGAAGAGAACAACGGCATAGGGACGCCGCCTGAGAGCTTCGGTCAGCTGCCCCCCTTCATCATATCCTACGTAGCCTGGAGGGGATCCTATCAACTTAGAGACGGTATGCCTCTCCATATACTCCGACATGTCGAGCCGGATCAGAGCCTCTTCCTGGTTGAAGAGCTGGTAGGCGAGTGCTTTGGCAAGTTCTGTCTTTCCCACTCCTGTGGGACCCAAAAAGAGGAATACACCCATCGGCCGCGAGGGGTCGCTCAATCCTGAGCGCGACCGTCTGATCGCTTCGCTGACGGCGGTGATAGCCATCTTTTGTCCAACAACCCGTTTTTCGAGTTCTTTTTCAAGATGGAGCAGCCGCTGTGCTTCTCCTTCTAACATCTTTTGGACTGGGATACCCGTCCACTTCGAGACAATCTCCCCGATTAAGTTTTCGTCTACCTCTTCTTGCAGCAGGCGGTTTGGCCTCTCTTCCAATTTTTTCTGTGCGTCTTCGATCTCTTTCTGCACCTGCGGAATGCTGTTATAGCGGAGTTCAGCAACACGGTTGTAATCAGCTTTTCGTTCTGCTTCTTCTTCTTGGAAGCGGAGTTTTTCTAGATGGTCTTTTTTCTCTTTCAGCGATTCGATGATCTGTTTTTCTTGCTCCCACTGCTGATTCAAAATGGCGAGTTGCTCTTTGATTTCGGCGATCCGCCCTTGAAGCTTGTCAACTTCATTTTTAGAGAGAGGCGTGTTCTCTCTTTTCATTGCTTCCTGTTCGATGATAAGATGCGAGAGCTCCCGTTCTTTGTTGTCGATGGGAAGAGGACGGCTGCCTAGCTGCATCCGGATTAAACTGGCAGCTTCATCGATGAGGTCGATGGCTTTGTCAGGGAGTCTTCGGTCGGTGATATAGCGCGAGGATAAGATGACGGCAGCGTGGATGGCGGATTCGGTGATGTGGACGCCATGGTAAATTTCATAGCGTTCTCGCAGGCCTCTCAGGATTGCTATAGAGTCTTCAACAGTTGGCTCATTGACCATGACAGGTTGAAAACGGCGTTCGAGGGCCGCATCTTTCTCAATGTGCTTTTGATATTCGTTCAGCGTTGTTGCTCCGATGCAATGGAGTGTTCCTCGCGCTAACGCTGGTTTGAGTAAGTTAGCAGCATCCATTGCCCCTTCAGTGGCGCCAGCGCCGATGAGGGTGTGGACTTCGTCAATGAATAGGAGGATTTGGCCTTCGCTCTTCTCAATGTCTTGCAGAATCCCTTTAAGCCGTTCTTCGAATTCCCCTCGGTATTTTGTCCCTGCGATGAGGCTGCCCATATCTAAGGCGAGGAGCTGCCTGTTTTTTAAGGAATCTGGAACATCTTGTTGGACAATCCGTTGTGCGAGACCTTCTGCTATTGCTGTCTTTCCAACGCCAGGTTCTCCAATAAGCATGGGATTGTTCTTTGTTCGGCGGCTGAGCACCTGCATGGTACGGCGGATTTCTTCATCCCGTCCTATCACAGGATCAAGCTTTCCCTTGCGGGCCATTTCAGTCAGGTTTTTACAGTATTTGTCTAGTGCTTGTAGGTTTGATTCTGCAGTTGGAGAGTCCATTTTGCGGTCACCTCGGATTTTTTTGATTTGATCTTCAACTTGGCTAATAGAAAGCGCCGTAGATTTCTTCCATGAGGCAAAAGGAGCCCCCCCATTTTTCCAGTAGGAGACAAGAAAATGATCGCTGCTAGTGTAGGTGTCTTTCCAGCTTGCAGCAATATTTTGTGCATCGGCAATGCGGCTTTGGAGGCTCCGAGAGGCTGAAGGAGGTTGAGTTGTTGAAGAACTAAACGTTGGAAGGTGGTCCAAATCCTTCTCGGTCTCTGTTAAAAGCTGCTGCGGCTGCGTTCCCAGATTCGTCAAAATTGAATAGAAATAGCCTTGGGGGTCCTGCAAAAAAGCTGAGAGAAGGTGATTTTCTGTCACCTCAGTTTGGTTCCGGCGCTGTGCTTCAGCAAAAGCTTTTTGCAAGGCCTCTGTCACACTTTCGGTAAATTGATTCATGATTAAGCTACATTTTCAGGACGGTTAGGAGGCCCTTGGAACGGTTCTTCTTCCGTTGTACTGATGGTTTCGTTGATGATTTGATCGATCTCATTAAAATCGTCAGCGTCTAATTTCCATCCCCAAACTTCTTTCATCTTATCGAGTTGGTCAGGCTTTCGCGCTCCAACTAATGCGATGTTGACGTTGTGGTCGAGAACCCATCGGACAGCAAGGGCATAGAGCGATTTCTGGTGCTTATCTTTCACCCACTCCGTCAATTTCTGTGTGCAGGAGAGGTAATCGCTAAAGAGCGGTTCTTGGAACTTAGGGTCGGTTTTCCGCAGATCATCATCAGAAAATGTGGAATATTTCTCGACGTTGCCACTTAACAGACCGCGGCAGAGGGGGCCATAGCCGATCAGAGAGATCTTGTTGTTGAGGCAGAAAGGGATCTCCTCTTTTTCAATTTTTCTTTCAAAAAGGTTAAAGGCAGATTGTAGGGCATGGACGGGACAATATTTTTTAAATTCTTCGATTTGGTTGACTGAAAAATTGCTCAATCCAATCGCCCGCACTTTGCCTTGATCTAATAAAGCGCGGCATGTCGTTGCTGTCTCTTCAATCTCAGTTAAAGGGTCTGGCCAGTGGATGTGGTAAAGATCGATGTAATCGGTGCGCAGACGATAAAGAGAATTTTCTATCTCTCTGTAGATGATTTTTCTCCGGCAGTCACGATAAGGCTTGAAATCCCTCCAGCCAATGCCCGCTTTAGTCGATAGGGTGATGAAATCCCGTTTTTTAGACACTTGAAGGGCGGCTCCGACAACTTCTTCTGCATGGCCTAACCCATAGATGGGGGCTGTGTCGATAAAGTTGATCCCCATGTCAATGGCACGGAGAATTGTTTCAACAGAAACTTTAGGATCTGCTCCACCCCACATAAGCCCACCGATGGACCATGTGCCAAGACCGATTCGGACAATTTTTTGGGGAAGATTGGCGATTTTTGTGTGTTCCATAAATACCTCGTAAAACCGCTTTTATATAGCTAAAAATAAAAAATTTTGCAACTATTTTCTTTGGATCTGAAACCCATTTGCCCATCAGAAAGGACAAGGGACCTAAAGGAAAGGGACAAGGGACAAGGGACCTCAAGGACCTAAGAGACCAAAGGGACCTAAAAAGGGACGTAAGGGTGAAAATGCACTTATGTGAATAACCATTTGACATAATCTCTTAGTCAAAATTTTTGTTACATCTAACGACATTCATGAGTTCATAACTATTAAGAAAAAAAATTTATTTGTCCTTTAAGTCCCTTTTTAGGTCCCTTTGGTCTCTTAGGTCCTTGAGGTCCCTTGTCCCTTTCCTTTAGGTCCTTTGTCCTTTACCTAGAGTCAGACTTATGCAAAGTCCTCCTCTGTGTCCTCTGTGCCTCTGTGTTTCTATCATTTCAGTGAGTTGACTAATTCGGCCCTGAAGGGGATTGGGAATTGTTGGAGTTAAAACGAGACGTATGATAGACTTTTCTTTGTTAGTAACAGGAAATGGCATTTAAAAGTGAGTCGATCATGAAAAAAAAATATTGTGAGTCTATCTATCGTACAAAGCGTTTTCTCACTCGAGAGGTGATGGTCGGAAATGTCGGAGTTGGAGGGAAGAACCCTGTCCGGATTCAGTCGATGACAACGTCAAAAACACATGATGTTGAAGCGACAATTGAACAAGCGATTCGACTCGCTGACGCAGGCTGTGAAATTGTCCGTGTGACTGTGCAGGGGATGAAAGAGGCTGAAGCTTGCGAGCATATCAAAAATGGCCTCGTTAAGCGTGGCTATGATATCCCTCTTGTCGCTGACATCCACTTCTACCCTCCTGCAGCGATGGCCGTTGCCGAATTCGTCGATAAGGTGCGGATCAACCCCGGTAATTTTGTCGACAAGCGGGCGACATTCAAACAACTCGAATATGATGATGAATCCTACGCTGCTGAAATCAGGAAAATTGAAGATAAATTTTCTCCGCTTATCGAGAAATGCATCCGCCTCAAGCGCTCTATTCGGATCGGAACCAACCATGGTTCGTTATCGGATCGGATTATGAATCGATATGGAGACACACCAGCAGGAATGGTCGAATCAGCTCTTGAGTTCGCTCGGGTTTGCCGACAAATGAATTACCATGACATCATCTTTTCGATGAAGTCATCAAATCCTCAAGTGATGATCCAAGCATATCGGCTTCTCAACCAGGCGATGATGGAGCTGGGTTGGGACTATCCTCTCCACCTCGGCGTCACCGAAGCTGGTGATGGGGAAGATGGCCGGGTGAAGTCGGCAATGGGAATAGGTACCCTTCTATTAGATGGATTAGGCGACACCATTCGTGTCTCTTTGACTGAAGATCCTTGGTACGAAATCGACCCCTGCAGCAGGTTGGTCAATCTTGCTGCCGCTCATGAAGGAAAAGGGGTGGCTCCTTTCGAAGAGCATTTCCGTACAATTGAAGATATTCAGCGGCGGAAAGTTCACTTCAGTCTCGACATCCCTATGCATCGGAATGGGACTGTCTTTCTCTCAGCTTCACCAGAGCAAACAACAGCTCCGAATTTTTTCCAACAGATCGGATGCGACGGTTCCTTTGGACAGCCAAAACTTAAGTCATTGACAGCCGATAATCTGGTCTTCAAAGACAGTTTCCACGACAAAGAAGAGACCCAGCGACTGCAGCAAGTGAGAGAAATCGGCGTTGGGATTTTCTCCTATCATTCTGCGACTCCTGCTTTCATGATTACTCCGCTGAGAGAAGCTGTCCATGCAAGGCAATTTAAAACACAGGCCGACCGTTTTGCTGTCTCACTATTTTCTTCTCATCATGAACGGCTGATTGTCGATGTGCAAGACACCCCTCCTGAAGAGTGGGAAGCGTTGATCGATTTGAAGCCAGAGTTGATCATCCTCTCTCCTTCAAAAAATCGGCTTCACTATTGCCGCCAGTTCTTCGAATGGCTCCAGTCGCATCAACTAGACATTCCCGTCGTCTTGCATTTCTCTTACGACTGCTCTGTTGAAGATCTCACGATTTTAGCGAGTATGGAGCTAGGCGCTCTTCTCTGCGATGGCTTCGGAGAAGGAGTATGGATCGAAGGGCCCTACCCAGCAGATTTCTTGCGGCGCCTCAGCTTCTCTCTGCTCCAGGCAGCGCGGATGCGGATGTCGAAAACTGACTTCATTTCCTGTCCAAGCTGTGGAAGAACTCTTTTTGATTTGCAAGATGTCACCCGGAGGATACAGAGCCGTACCTCGCATCTGCCAGGGGTCAAAATTGCAATTATGGGATGTATCGTCAATGGTCCTGGAGAGATGGCTGATGCCGATTTCGGCTACGTCGGCTCTAAGCCTGGAAAAATAGACTTATATGTCGGAAAAGAATGTGTCGAGAAAGGGATTGATTTCTCAGAAGCGGACGACCGCTTAGTCGCTTTGATCAAAGCCCATGGCTGCTGGGTTGAACCTGTTGAAGAAGAAGCCACTGTGCAATGAGTTAACAATGGTGATTGAATATTCCATGGACAAGCAGGGAGAGGGTGTCGAGCATGAACGCTTCGACTTATTCCCGCTCCTCAAGGAATGTTTGCCGGGGGTAAAGAGGACTCTTTCTCCCCGGGAAAAAATGCTCGCTGCGCTCCAACAGTTATGGGGGCAGAATGAGTCGATTGAAAAAGAGTGGGTGATCAAACTTTGGAAGATCTTGTTTAAGGATGTTGAACTGGTGAATTGGCTTCCATCCAAACGAGAGAATGAATTCAAAGTAGAATTATCAAATGAATTCATCGGAGTTCTCCCAAATATCATTGGATGCAAGGTGGTGTTAAAGCAGAATATCACCGTCCATTTTTCAGAAGAGAGAGTGCTAGGAACCAGTCAGTTGCAAAAAGTGATCGCATTTCCTCGAGGGGGATTGGTTGGGCGGATAGGGTTTGGCTGGCTTTCGAAAGATATTCCAATCGAAAAAATTGTGATCAGCCGACGGCCTCAAGACGAGAATCCCTATTTCACGATCGTTCACAGCTTAGGAACAAAGAAAAAAGAGGGGCAGCGGGCCTTAGAAATCTGGGAAGGAGTCCGCTGGCAATCAAGATAAACAGGATAGACAAAAGGGCCAGAACAGGATAGGCAGGATCGCTGCGCGGCAAGATAGGCAGGATAGAGCAAAAAAATTTACAGGATGGAGAAGATAGGAAAGCTAGGAAAAGAGAATAAAAAAAAGTCTTTTCTTGAATAATAATAGAAATAGATGATCATCTTCTATTTTTTTTATCCTTCTCATCCTCCTTATCCTTTTTTTTTATCCTGCCTATCCTGCCGCGCAGCGATCCTGCCTATCCTGTTCTGTCCCTTTTGTTTATCCTGCTTATCCTGTTTTGTTGCTTTTGTTTATCTTGTGTTTTTCCCATTGTGTTTCAGGAATATTGAGGAGATGGTTGACATAGCGGGAGGCAATGAATAGATAGTCTGACAGCCTGTTCAGGTAGGCAACGACAGCTTGAATGACCTCTTGTTGTTCAAAAAGAGGGACGACAAGTCGTTCTGCACGTCGGATGATTCCTCTCGAAACATGAAGTGCAGCGCCAGCAGGGTGGCCGCCTGGGAGGATGAACGTGTCCAGCGGCGGAAGCTGTTGATCCATTGCATCGATCCACGATTCGATGAGGACAACGGCTTCGCTGTCAAATCTTGTTTTCTCGAGTTTGCTAGTTTGGCTGCTGGACCGTGGCATTGCAAGAGCGGCACCGAGGTCGAATAGAGCATGTTGAATGGTTTCTAGCTGTTCTTTAGTTTGCTCAAAAGCAGCCTCTTTGGGCAATGAGGCGACAGCAAAGCCGATGGCGCTATTTCCTTCGTCGACGGCTCCTAATGCTTCAATGAAAGGGTCTGCTTTTGTGACTCTCTCCCCAGAAAATAGCGATGTTGTCCCTTGATCGCCTGTCCGCGTGTAGATCTTTATTTTTGTCATGATAGTGCCTTAGTTGCGGATTGTTTAGAATGCATAGCTCAGCGCAAGACCTGCGGATTGTTCAACGACATGGGAATGTGCAGCAAGATAGCGGTATTCTATCGCTAAATCGATATTTCCCCAAATTCTTGTTTTGATGCCGCCAATAGTCTGAAAGGCTATCCCATTCGATCTTATGTGATTGTTTATCTGGTGATCAGAGGGGGCATGCGTCTTGAGATTTCCAAAACCTATCCCTAAACCAATGTAGGGAGTGAGGTAACAGCTCCAACAACAATCGTAATAACTGTTAATCATCCAAAACAACGAATCGGTATGAGGCTTGGCTTGTGTGCGAGAAGAGCCGCTGCTTTCTTGTTTCTTTGAAATCTGATTCCAACGATATGACACTTCTCCCTCTAATCGGAAAGGATTGAAAGCATATCCGATTGCAAAAGCTCCAACATAGCCGGTATCGATAGTGAGGTGAAGATGGTGGTGGTTTTGCACTTCCATGAAATTTGGAGCGCCAAAAATAGAGACGTAATAGGACGTACAGCTTGGCACTTCTTGTGGGCAGGCACATGTTGTAAAACCATTGACCCATTGCAGTAAGGCTAATGTCAAAGTGCACAGAAGTAGACGGTTGTTCATAACTTTTTTTATTGCACTCTCTTAATAACTATGTGGATCGATTTTCACTTTTCCCCGGAAAATATAGTAAATTGCGATTGTATACGAGATTACGAGAGGAACGCCGATAAATGCAATTAAAAACAAGATCTCTAACGTCTTCGTCGATGACGCTGAGTTAAAAATGGTCAAGCTTAGGACGTCAGGTTCTATGGTCGACCTGATGACATTCGGAAAGGTACCAACCGCGTAGAGTGAAAGAAGAAAAATCATATTGACACAGGAAGACAGGAAAGCTCTCATATCTCTTCCGTGATAGATTTCCCGGGGGATGTTTGCCACCGCAAGGATGTTTGCTATGGCAAGCAAGAAAAAGATTGGTCGGTCATGAAAGGCTTTAACCATATGCGGATAGTAAATGAGTGTCGCCATTGTTGTGATGCAGTACATGATGATGAAGAAAATCATCGTGGGGCTTGTCCATTTTCTGACCTTGTCATGGAATTCTCCTTCGGTTTTCATGAGGATGTAGATAGAGCCATGCATGGCGAAAAGGGATACTGCCATCAATCCTACAAGGAAAGCATAAGGGTGAAAGATAAGTTCAGGGGGGCCGATGAATTCTTTATTTGCGTCAAGAGGAATGCCATGGATAAGGTTGCCCAAGACCATCCCTAGCATGAATGCAATAATGAAGCTGCCTAGAAAAAAGACGATATCCCAAAGCCATCTCCACCATGCCATTGGCTGTTTGCTCCGGAATTCGATTGCAACAGCACGGAAGATCAACCCGGCCAATAAGATCATCACAGGCATGTAAAATGCAGACATCATCGTCGCGTAGATGTTCGGGAAGCCAGCAAATAAAGCTCCTCCAGCAGTGACCAGCCACACTTCGTTGCCGTCCCACACCGGACCGATTGAGTTTAACATCACTCGCCGCTCATGATCATTTTTTGTAAAAAGATGAAGGAGTCCGACGCCAAGGTCAAAGCCGTCGAGGATCACATATCCCATCAACAGCACCACAAAGATGGTGAACCACCCAAATTCAAGGTCTATCATTGGAATCATTGGTCTTTTCCTTGTTGATCTGTTGTTAGGGAAACAGCATTAGAATCGTCCTCGAAGATATGTTGAAGGCCTGGATAAGGAGTGAATCCCTCCGGTTCATCAGGTCCATGTTTGATTTTCTCATTCAAGAGATAGATAAAGAGAAAAAACAATACTAAGTAGAGGAATCCGAACATGATGATCGACCCCAAAATTTGGTTAGCGGTGACAACTTTAGAAAGGCCATCGCTGATCCGCAATAAGTTGTAGACGATCCACGGATAGCGGCCCACTTCGGCGCTGAACCATCCGGCCTGATTGGCAATCTGTGGGAATATCGCCGATACAGCCATAAAACGGAGGAGCCAAGGATGGTTCAGGAGCGTTTTGCGATGCCATAAAATCATTCCGGCAATGGCGATGAAGACCATCAATGCCCACATCGCCAGCATGAGGCGATAGGCTTGAAATACCGCTGGAACATTAGGCCAATCTTCTTTTGGAAACTGATCTAACCCTTTAACTTCAGCTTCGAAATCATCGAATGAGAGATAGCTGAGGAGTTTTGGGATCTGGATAGCATAATCAAGTTTTTGTTCCTTAGCGTTTACGATGCCAAAGAGAGTTAAAGGAGCCCCTTTCTGACTGCTGTAGAGCCCTTCAAGGGCTGCAAGTTTAGCAGGCTGGTGCTGAGCGACGACTTTTCCGCTTTTATCGCCCGAAAATAGCTGCAGGATTGCTGTGATGAAAGCGACGTAGAGGGCTATCCTCATTGAGTTATAAGAAAATTGAAGATGCCGTTTCTTCAACATATAATAAGCGCTGATGCTGATGACGAGGAAAGCGCCGGCCATCCAACATCCTAAAATGACATGCCCCAGTCTGACTAGCGAAGAGGGGTTTAATACCATCGCCCAGAAATCGGTGATTTCAGCTCGTGCATTCAGCCCTTCGCCGACAATATGAAAGCCAGCTGGAGTCTGCATCCAAGAGTTGGCCACAACGATCCAGATTGCACTGAAATGAGCTCCTAAGCAAACCATAGTCGTTGAAAAGAAATGAAGTTTTGGTCCTACTCGGTTCCAGCCAAAGAGAAGGAGGGCTAAAAACCCAGACTCTAAAAAGAAAGCAAACACCCCTTCGGCTGCTAATGCACTTCCAAAAACGTCGCCGACATACCTTGAGTAGGTGGCCCAGTTGGTGCCGAACTCAAATTCCATCACGATACCAGTGGCGACTCCAATAGCAAAAGTCAAAGCAAAAACTTTGGTCCAATATTGGGCCATCCGTAGATACACCGGATCTTTTGTTTTTATGTATATGCCTTCGATGATGACCATGATCAAGCTTAGACCGATGCTCAATACGGGGAAAATATAGTGAAACATGATCGTCAGGGCAAATTGGACTCTTGCGAGAATTAGGGGTTCCATCTTGATGTTCCTTTATTTACTCAATTCTGATATCATTAGGACCGATATGGACAATGGACTATATGGACAGGTATGGACTATATGGACAGATATGGACAGCTGTGGCTGAAAGTTAGACTGCTTCACAAAGTAGTCCATACCTGTCCATATCCGTCCATATAGTCCATACCTGTCCATATAGTCCATTGTCCATATCAGGCCGGATATCTAATTTAGTGACAAATCATTTTTACAACGTATAAAGATTTTTATGCAAACAAACTCTCTGGCATGTACGAAATTAATGGGGATATTGAATGTCACTCCTGACTCTTGCTACGACCAAGGTCGTTGGGGAACATACGAGCAAGCTGTTCAGAGGGGGATTCAAATCTGTGAAGAAGGGGCCGATTGGATTGATATCGGCGGGGAGTCGACGCGTCCAGGAGCTGCTTCAGTGTCTGTGAGCGAGGAATTAAAACGGGTGATTCCTGTCATTAAGGTGCTAAAAGAACAGACTGCAATTCTTATTTCCATTGACACATCGAAAGTTGATGTTGCTGCCGCTGCTATTGAAGCTGGTGTTTCGATGATCAATGATGTGACAGGTTTTGGCGATCCGGCAATGCGCCTTCTCGCTGCTGGGTCGGGGCTTCCAATCTGTGTGATGCATATGCAGGGAACGCCGGAGACGATGCAAATCAACCCTTCCTATCCTGAGGGAGTGATCCCGCATCTTTGCGACTGGTTCAAGAATCGGATTGATCAACTCCTCGATGCAGGGGTAAAAGAAGAGCAGATTATCCTCGATCCAGGCATCGGATTTGGAAAAACCGTTGCCCATAATGTTGAAATCGTCAACAATCTACGCAGGATTAAAGCGCTTGGATTTCCGGTGTTGTTGGGGTTGTCACGCAAGTCTTTTATAGGGAAAATCTTAAATAAGGGATATCCCCAGCTTCTTGCAGGGACGTTAGCCATTACAACATTAGCGATTCTTGCAGGAGTGGATATTCTTCGCGTCCATGATGTCGTTGAACATCGCGATGTTATTGATGTTCTTAAGAGTGCACTCCTGAGTAACAAACTATCTTGAGTTATCCTTCCCATCCTGTCAATTTTACAGGATAGGAAGGATGGTTGTGAAATGGCTCTGGGCAGTGTTGTTTTTTTTGAAATGAGAGACGGAATCGCATGAGTGCTTAAAATAGGATTAAGATTATGTGCCAAAAGAAGGATATGATTTAAGGTGATGTGGCTCTTCCATCTCATGGTGCCAGCTGTAGAAATATTGATTATTGCTATCGTTGTCTATTACCTTCTCTCATTTTTCTGGAATACCAGAGCGATGGACCTCCTATATGGGAGCCTTGCTTTCTTAGCCTTTTACAGCTTGTCAAAATGGCTTAACCTTCCGGTTGTTGAGAAGCTGATGCTCTACGTTGTCAATGTGGCTGTCCTTGCTCTGTTGATTATTTTTCAGCCAGAGCTTCGTTTGGCTCTTTCCAAGCTGAGTTTAAAGAATAGGAGATATCGAGAGGTCACTGAATTTGACAAGTTCCTTGACAGCATCTCACAGTCGATCTATCGATTAGCAGAACGGAGAATTGGAGCCCTTGTTGTCTTAGAAAATCAAGATTCATTAGAAGATTTAGCAAATAAAGCTGTTCGTATCGATGCACAGTTTTCTCCTGAACTGCTCGAGTCTATCTTTGTGACGACGACGCCCCTTCATGACGGGGCTATCATTGTTCGCGGAACAACGATTGTCTCTGCTGCGACGATACTGCCGCTTGCTGACGACAGCACCCACCTGTCTAAGTCGATGGGAACGCGCCATCGTGCAGGTTTGGGGATTAGCCAGCTCACCGATGCGCTTGTCGTTGTTGTCTCAGAAGAGACCGGGAAGGTCTCTATCGCCCGCGATGGAATTATGACAAGAGGAGTTAAAATCGATCGTTTTAAAGGGATCATCCGCAGTGTCTTCAGCTCGCCTAAGGTTAGCATCCCTTCGAGCGGTAACCTCTGGGAGACGGTTAAGTTATGGCTATGGAATCACTAATTCATAAAATCTTTGTTCGGCAATGGCAGCGGAAACTCGTTGCCTTCATCGCTGCGGCTATTGTCTGGTTTTCGGTCAATGTGACGATTATCTCGACTAAAACGATCCCTGGTGTGCCCATCCGGATCACAAACCTTCCTCCCGATAAAACGATTATTGGGCTTCAGCCGAATGGATTTCTATTTAAACGAACCTCCCTTACTCTCAGCGGTACAAAAAGTGTCATCGATCAGCTCGAACCGGGAGATATTGAAGTCCTCCTCGATGTCTCCAATCAACCGAATGAATCTGTTGCCCAGATCACGAAGAAAAATCTGATCAGTTTAAATCCAAATATCAATTTGGGTAATCATATTACTGAGATATCTTATCCGAGTACTGTGTTAAAAATGAGTCCGCTCCTCACTGAAAAAATTCCGATTAATATCGTCAGTCCTGAAGGATCGGCTCCTGAAGGATATAAGTTTCTTGATATCTGGCCGACGAGGCTGACTCAAACTGTCACAGGCCCGGAAGAATTAGTCCTTGCCCTGCAACATGACGGTGTCGATCTCGCATTCAACCTCGATGAGATTACCAAAGAACAGCTCGACGCACTTAAAGGCAATGGTCAGTATGATGACGAAGTTGGCTTCCTGGTCCCTGATCAATGGAAAAAAGTCCTCCTCTCTTCTCTCAATCGGACCCCTATCGCGATTAATGACCCCGATGCGAAGGCTTTGCACATCAATTTTCTGCGCGAACAGATGATCCCAATCAAGAGCAATATCCCTCTGCATGTGTTCTATCCCTTGAAAAATCTTGCGACGATAAACCCTGAAACCTATGCTTTAGCCCCTTCTCCGTATATTCAAATTAAATATACTGTTCCTGTTTTAACCCTGCCTTTATTTGCTAGCAATGTCAGCAAGATCTTTTTAGATATTGTTAAAGATAACATCGAATTAGAGATCGTGACAGCCCCGACAGTAGAAAGGGAAAACCTTGAGTGGGGGATAGGTTTTATTGATGACGGCCATCTTGAAAGCTCATATGTGGCGTTTGTTCTCAGCAATACTCCTGGACAGTATGATCATCAACTCGCAAAAAGATTAGAGCTTGAACAGCATTATCGCAAACGGTTTCGAACCTATATGCAGCAGATGAAACTGTATCTTTTGCCGAAATATCCATTGAATTTGGAGAGTCGTTTAACGAATGATCAAGTGAAGATCCATGTCCCTAATGCCTCGTTGGTTGGATTGGAACATGCCAATTGAGCGCTATTTATTAGAAGAAGAGCTGAGCGAAGGGGAGGCTTATTCGTTGACCGATGGTGAGTTTCATCACCTCTTCCGCGTTGTGCGGGCCCGCTGCAATGATGAGGTCGAGGTTGTCAATGGCAAAGGAGTCCTTGCGCGTGCCGTCATCACTGACATTGCAAAAGACCGGGCCAAATTAACAATTACGCAGCGCCTGCACGTTCAGCCTTTTCAACAACAGCTCATCCTGGTTCAAGGGCTTCCCAAGCTGAACCGCCTCGATTTTATTTTGGAGAAAGGGACAGAATTAGGGGTGGATCAATTTATCCTTTTTCCCGGGGAATTAAGTATAAAAAAAGAGTTTTCCCCTCATCAGCAAGAACGGGCAAGGGCGATTACAATCGCTGCGATGAAGCAATGCGGCAGGTTGTTTCTCCCACAAGTTGTTTTAAGACCCCCTTTAGATGAGTGGGAGGATCCGGTGCCGGGGAGGCTCTTTTATGGCGACACCAATCCCGATGCCCCTCTATTTGAAAAGGTATGGAGGGAGGGGAGGACCGATCTCTTTCCTTTGATGTTCGTCGTCGGCCCGGAATCAGGCCTCTCCCAGAATGAAGAAGAAAAGTTAAAATCGCTCGGTGCGGACGGTGTGAAAATCCATTCGAACATCCTCCGGACTGATACCGCTTCGCTTGCTGCACTCTCTCTCATGAGCCATTGGCTGATGGAAGAGGATCTTAAAAAATTCTTGAAAAAATAACTTCTTTTCACTAAGGTCCAGCAAGGTCTGCAAAGTTCCGTCGTTCATGCATTTTCTTAAGTCTGGAAAGGGGATTATGAAAAAACTATTTTTCTTTATTTCGTCTATGGTAATAGCAGCAAATCTCTTAGCTTTCGAGCATTCGTTGGTGGAAAATGTGCTGTTCTCTTCTAACAAAGCAGAATTGTCTTCTAAATCCGACATATTGGCTACAACATATCGGTCATGTAAAAGGCGGCGAGGACCACGTGGTCGCCGAGGTCCTGCGGGTCCTGCGGGTCCTACTGGTCCTGCGGGTCCTACTGGTCCTATAGGCCCTCCAGGACCAGCTTTAGGGAATTTTATTTTTGCTGTGAGGACAACGGATCTAAACCTCCCTGCAAATGGGGGATTTCAGCCTATTCCATATGATACAATAGTCCTAGATAGTGGTTGGACTCGTAGTTTCACTCTAACAGATTTTTCCAATCCAAACAGTGGAATCTACGCGATAGATTTAGTTGCTCAAGCTGCCGCACCGTTACCACCAGGAGTTAACATTGGAATTGAAGCTCGTGTGAATGGAGTTTCTTACATTGGTTCTCGTTCAGATGTGGAAGTTGCTCAATCTGATTATCGTATCCCAATATCCTCCTCCTTTTTGATCAATTATTCAGCAGGAGATATCCTTACATTTCAAGCTGCTGCTACTGGTGGGACGGGTGTTTTATCGAGTTTCAATTTTTCATCGGCTACAGTGCGAATTTTTAAAATTGACTAGGGAAGCTAGATTTAATTTTTGCTACGCGAAGCGCGTTCGGAGCCCCCAAGCGACTTCGCCTCTCATATCAAAAATTAACACTGCCTAAAGCCATTTCCCAACCATTCTTCCCATCCTGAAAAATTAACAGGATGGGGAGGATAGGGCAGGATAACAACATCAAATGATTATATCGCCCTTTCGGGGCTCAATGAAGGGGGAAATCTGTTCCCAGGTCTGACGGCCGCACCATTCCCCATTTTTTCAGCGCGAAGCGTTTGGAGTGCGGAAGTCCTCTTCCGCTTTATCGACGAACAGCCTTGACAAGTGCGTGTGAGAAGATGAGAGTTAGTTTTAGGCGAAGCACGAGAGTTTGGTAAGCTCGGGAGAATAGCTGGGGCAGCGAGCGCTGCGCGAAGCGATAGAGTAATTCTTGAGAAACGAATGACACAGAAATTGATCTAGAATAAAGCGGAAGAGGACTTCCGCACTCCAAACGCTTCGCGAAGCCATCGAGAATATTGGAGAAGCGTTTGGAATCTTCAAGCGATGTTCTTTCTCATATCAAAAAGCGATACTGTCCAGCACTATTTCTCTTCCATCATCCCTATCCTTCCCATCCTGTCAAATTGACTGGATGAGGAAGATAGGAAAGATAGGCGGGATGCTGACGGTCCTGACGATTACCTCAATCTTTTTCCCTTCAATCCTCTTTGCGCCTTCTTTGCTTCTTTGCGTTAAAAAAAGGGGTTAATCAGGAGAACCATCACTGATTTGCCATCACCCATTCTTCAAGAAGTCGTACACCGAAACCGATGACGCCTTTACTTGCCAGAGGGAGATCTTCCTTTGTCCATGAAACGCCCGCAATATCGAGATGCGCCCATGGGACATCTCCGACAAAGCGTTTCAGAAACTCTGCGGCGGCTCCATTTTCCCCGCATAATTCGGACCCGATATTTTTCATGTCGGCCACAGACGATTCAATTTGTTTGGCAAAAAACTCCCCCATTGGCAGCTCCCACACTTCGTCTCCCGAGATCCTTCCGGCCTCCTTTAAACTCGCAGCGAGTTTAGGACAAGAAGAATACAATCCTCCGTAGCGGTTTCCCAAGCAGGCGATTGTCTCTATCGTCAATGTCCCCAAGTCGATCATCACCGATGGTTTAAATCTCTCCTTCGCATACCATAGGCAATCGGCAAGGACAAGCCTCCCTTCTGCATCGGTATCTGCAATTTCAACGGTTTGTCCAGACTTTGTCCTGACGATATCTCCAGGGCGTGTGGCATTTCCGTCGGGCATATTCTCCGCCAATCCAACAACCCCGATGATGTTCACTGCAGCATTTTGCAACGCCAAGGATTTGATCAATCCGGCAACGACGCCTGCACCGGCTTTGTCCCACTTCATGTCTGTCTGATGATGTGGTTTTTTCAGACAAAGTCCACCTGAATCGAAGCAGATCCCTTTGCCCACAACGACAACAGGTGGTGTTTTTTGTTTAAGTCCATTCCATGTCATGATGACAACAGCAGATTTATTTTGGCTGCCTTTGCCGACAGCCAGCAAAGCCTCCATCCCGGCTTGGCGGAGATCGGCTTCTTGCAAGATCTCAACTTTAACGCCATACTGCTCGAGCTCTTTGAGTGTTTCAGCATAGGTGGCAGGCGATAAGACGTTTGGGGGCTCTGAAGTGAGGCTGCGCGCATAGAGGACTCCTTCGATGGCCGCCTGCTGCCTCGTAAATTTTTGCTGCATGTCTTTAGGATTGTGGCATAAAACATCAATCTGATCCAAACCTCCTCTCTCATCAGGTTTCAGTTGAGTACGATATTTATCAAAACGCCAACTCGCTAATAACAGACCTGCCAATAGGTCACGGCCTTCGTCGGGCATATGCCTGACGTCGAGTACCAAACGTCTTTCTATCCCTTCGACAAACTTTCTATAAAGCGCGGCTCCAGCTTCTTCGCACTTCTTACGACTGGATTTAGCATCCAATCGCGCCACCAGGAAACGATGCTGCCGCTGATTGATCTCCAAAAACATTTCGACGACAGCTTCATTGGGTTTCATCTTCATGACGTCTAACATCCCTGGAGACAAAAATCCGCAAGGCGACGCATCAACGCAGGCTATTCCTGTGACGACTCCATTTTTGGGATCCTTAGAAATAAATTTAACTTTAGTCATGGCACCAATACCTTTTTACGAAGATTAAAAAACATTAAAACAACACCCAAGCCTATAGTGGAAAGGCCGATCATCCCAAAACCCCCTGAATACACTTCAAGAGAATCTGTTCCCTCGACAACGGCCATCATCTGGCTGATCCATCCGCTAAACAAGTTAGCAAGGGAATATCCCATTGTTACGATTCCCATGACAAGTCCTTGAAAATTGCGGGGTGCAATTTCCGACGCATAGGCATAGACAGTCGGACCGATGAACAGCTCTCCCAAAGCAATGATGAAGAAGCTGCCGATGATATACGCCAAAGGCACTGTATCCCCCGCACCAATAGAGGAGCTGCCAAAATACAATAGGCTGAAAGCCGTTCCTAGCAGGAAAAAGCTGATCCCTATCATTGTCAACCCTTGTACTGGATAGCGTTGCAAAATGCGAGATAGCAGCGGACCTGTCACAAGTATTGTCAAAGGATTAAACATAATCAAGGATGCCGCAGGAATCATACCAAACCAGGTGTTTCTGTCAACATGCCTCTCAGCAAAGAGGATCAGGGACGACCCCAACTGCTCTTCGCAACCATAAAAAACAACCACAAAGACAACATACAAGGCCAGCCGATAGAGCCCTGATTTTTCCTTCTGGCTGAAATATTGTGTCTGCTTAAAGACGTAATAGATGCCAAAAATTGCCGCAAGCGGTAAAAGCAGAGCACTCAGAGTATGGTGATATAGTGCTAAAGCAACCGCAGGCGGTGCCAGGCACAAACTTAGAATTTTCCATCGCCCACATGTTCCCATAATCTCTGGTTGGGGTTCTCCCTTATCCTCAAGGATCTTTCTTCCAAAATAGAGAGCCGCATTACCTGACAGCATTCCGATTGCCGCCACGCCAAAACCAGCATGCCATCCATAGACCTCTCCTACAATTCCGCAGCAGACCGAGGCTAAAAATCCTCCGATATTGATGCCCGTATAATACAACGTATATCCAGCATCGCGCCGCGGATCATTCTCTCCGTAATATTGTCCAAGAAGGACGGCTGCGTTAGAACGAAAAAGGCCTGTGCCAACGATGATCAGTCCAAGACCCAAGAAAAATGCCGCTTCTTGATCAGGGATAGCCAAACATAAGTGGCCTAAAGCGATGATCCATCCTCCAATCGTGATGGAGCGCTTCAACCCAAAAAAGCGGTCAGCGGCTATGCCGCCGACCACTCCACCCAAATCGATTAATGTCGTATAGATGGCATACAGCCCAAAGGCTGCGCTATCGCTATAGTGCAGCACCTGGATCATGAACAGCACAAGAAGAACCCGCATGCCATAGTAGCTAAAACACTCCCACATCGACACGAAGTTAATTAAATATAATGCCTTAGGCTGTTTCATGATTGCTCCTGGAAGTCAAACAGTTGACCAGGGATGTCAGTCCACACTTCCTCTGTGAGTCGATCACAGCCTTCCATCATCAGACTTCCACAATACATATGGTCGACAGTGATGAGACGATAGACATCGTCCATGGCAGAAAATTTTTTCAGATCTTGTCCTGCTTCTGGATCATCAAAGAATGTTTCACTAAATTCCTCCTTTTCTGTTCCAGAGGCATATTGAGGCAGCCGCGCTAATGTCGCATTCAAGAGCGCGACGACGCCAATCTCTTCCACTCTGCTGGCTAAAGCCATTCCTGAAGGGATATAACCTTCCAGGACAACAACAGGTTCGTCATCTGAAACGGCTTTGATTTCCTCTGGTGACATCACCCTTCCTTCAGGCATTTTGACAAAAACCTTTACAGGCTTAACTCCAGAGATATTTTCTCCACAAAATGTCAGCTTGTTTTTGATCAAAACAATCCCATCAACCCCTCTCAATGCTGCTTCGCCTGTATATAATTGAGGCAAAGAGACGATAGGGGAGTTCGATGATTTGAACGGTTTGGATTCACGCGCATACTTGTCGCTTAACATCTTGTCGATGAGCATCGCACGCGGATGGGCCCCGGTTTGAACGAGTTCATCTCCTATCGATTGGATGAAAGACACCGCTGTCTTGGCTTCTTCAGCCTGAAGGCCAGCAATCCATTTGTCATAGAACCCCTTGGTTTTGGTCATCTCATAATGGATCTTATGATGTTTCAGATTGAAACTAGTGACAATCTTCCCAGCCCTGGACATGATCTCGTCAACTTTTGTGCAAGGGAGTTCCTTTCCCCGACTGAATACATTGGTGTTTACGAGGTTTAACAGCCGAAAACGGACCAATTGTGCCATTTCACTGGAGAGCTGAATATCAAAATCACTCTGTTTCAAATAGTCGACAACGTCCATTCCGCATGCTCCTAAAGGCGGTTTGGCCCAGTAAGCTGCGACGGCGGCCATGCGTTCTTGTGCGAGTGCGTTGACACGTTTTGCCTCCTCGCGCAAGCTCGCATTTTTGAACAAACGGTGATTTTGCAGAGCCGTGATTTGACAGCCAAAATTTCTGATTAAAGCATCAAAATTTTTATAATTCTTACTCTCTATAGAATCAGCAGTTTCTTGGCAGATTTCCAGGATCAACATTGCCAACACCAGATTGCATCTATAATGTGCATGAAACAATCCTGGTTTCCCGTTTTTGGGTAATTTCAAATCGGCAAAAAAACTCTTGCCTTCTTTAGTATCTGGCTTGGGTAAAGCCGTTTCAAACAAACTCACGCCATGCATACTTGTTGGCATGGACATGGTTCCCCCGAATGAGGTAGCAGACATAATTATCCTCTATATAAATAGTATATTTTTTTATAGAGCCCTACCCGTTGTGAATTCCTTAAGACGATGTGAAACCAACCATCAAAATAGGTTTTGATGTGACACATCAGGTGCGCGATTTGAGAATATTAAGGAATTGACAACAGGTATGGCTCTGATTCACGAATGAACGTGCAGAAACAACGTAACGAACAGATACAACTCAAAATTCAGATGAGCCTAAAACTGTTGTTCAAATCTAATGTAAATTAAATACTAAGAAGCACGAGGCAAAGAATGCCCAAAATGCTAATGGAAATAGAAAGGAGGGAAGAAAGGGACGCGAAGAAACTGGAAACATAAACATTCATCCGACAATCCTGATCAGGATCGTCATATGTGTGCTTAACCCATGCTGTGGAAGCACTGACAACCATTGTTTTCATTTTAAACTCCTATAAAGTTGTGTTACTCAACGCTAATAAATAACGCGTTGTGACATTATTATAAATGAAACAATATTTTAAAGTCAAATTGTTTTTTTAAAGAGATGATGATAGTTGCAAAAGAGGAGAATGTCGTTATCTTAGATTTTGGATACGCGAAGCGTTCAGACTAGAAATCGTCTTTTACCTTTACTTTGTCGATTTTAAAATTTGTCACCGTATGATAAAAAGAGGGTAGTGTGGTTTGTCGGAACCAATTGACAGAACACCACGGATATTGAGTTGCAACAGCTACCAGACCATGCCGAACGGGATTTTGATTAACATAATTCAATCTTGCCAAATATGAATATTGGTATGAGATTAGACTATCCCAATATTGCCACCAAACCTGGCGGTTAGGTTTGTTATCTTTGGCATTAACATATTTAGCAGTAGCTACGTGTAAATTCGATAAGAAAGCTGAAAGAGTTTTCGGATCACTCGGTGATTGTGCGATGAAGTGGTAGTGGTTTGAAAAGATCGCCCAAGCCTGTAATGCCCAATGATATTTTTCTGCCAACTGCAAAAGAGTGTCCTGGAGAAATTCTAGTCGTTCAGGTGTGTAAAAATAGGGAACCTTCTGATAGGTTCCTGCGGTAACCATGTAGGTGCCGCAAACGAGTGTTCGGTGAACGGGTGCATGTGGCCAATGATTCATGTGAAAAAAAACCTGCAAAAATTTTACAAACGTATAACATATGCCAATGTGTATATTTATTCAATTTTAAAATCAAAAAATTAAAATCTGATCCATAATATAGTGAAAGAGGAGAGGCTGAGAGGCTGTGAAAAAATAGCATCGTAGAAAGCTCTCGTAAATGTTACAATTGTGTGTGATTAGGAGATTAGACATGGACAAAATCAAGCGTCACATCTTTTTATGTGCGGAACCCACGAAACCTAAATGTTGTCGGATAGAAGAGGGGATTGTGTCTTGGGAATACCTCAAGGAAAGGCTTAAAGAACTTGGCTTAAGCGATCAGGGAGGAGTCTACCGGTCAAAAGTTAACTGCCTCCGTATCTGTGCCCAAGGTCCTATTGCCGTTGTCTATCCGGACGGGGTATGGTATCATTCATGTTCTCCACAAGTGCTCGAAAAGATTATACAACAGCATTTGATTGGTGGACAACCTGTACAAGAATATATCATAAACAATATCTGATGACGCAAAGCGTTCAGTCGCTATGTTAGATTTTGGGTACGCGAAGCGTTCAGTCGCTATCTTAGATTTTGGGTACGCGAAGCGTTTGGAGTGCGGAAGTCCTCTTCGCTTTATCGACGTACAACGTTGACAAGTGCGTGTGAGAAGATGAGAGCGAGTTTTAGGCGAAGCACGAGAGGTTGGAAAGCTTGCGAGAATAGCTAGGACAGCGAGCGCTGCGCGAAGCGATAGAGTAATTCTGGAGAAACGAATGCCTGAGAAATTGATCTAGAATAAAGCGGAAGAGGACTTCATACGCGTTAAGCTAACATAACCAGAATATATTCAATTAGTTATAAAATATTAACGGCCTCAAAACATAGTTTAAAGGCGTTTCCTTTGTTAATT
>JAGVJP010000073.1 GCA_020051075.1 Parachlamydiales bacterium | reverse complement strand
GACAAAATATTGCCAAACATGTGACATTATCTACTGAATCAACAAATGCAGAAGTTTGAACCAACTTTTTTTGCCTCTTGCAGCTTTCATGAAGCTTAGTCTGTAAGAAAAGAATTGTCTCGTTAAGTTTCTATCCCTTTCGTCCCTTTTTAGGTCCCTTTGGTCGCTTAGGTCCTTTTGGTCCCTTGTCCCTTTCCTTTAGGTCCCTTTTTTTTTCACAGTCTAGTAAAAAAAGGGATATTATTGCTTGGATAGGAAGCTTCTAAGGTTGCGGAGGAAGCCCTGTTCGAAGAAATGGTGTTTGATGATGAGCTGCTTTTGTTTGAGGTAAGGGAGCTGCTCGATCGATAAATAGTCTTTGATGAGATCTCGAATTTCTTGTGGAAGGCTATGGCGATAGCGCTCTAAGAAATCTCGGGCTTGGGCGAATGTTTGGGGGAGCCATGAACTGTTCTTCTCCTCTCCAAACAAATTCCACAGGCTGTAGCCTTTTGCTCCTGTATGATTTGTTTCATGCTGCCGATAGAGGACGGTTGGTTTTTCCAGACTTTGGATGTGGCCAAAGCAAGAAGCCACTAACCCAACCCACCAGTCGTGCATGACAGCTTCCGGCGGGATGGGTTGAGCGAGATCGGCCAAGCACCGATTCATCAACATCGTACACCCTGTGACAACATTTTGGACAAGCAACCGGTTGAATCCCGTGGCGTCTGGGTTAAAATTTTCGTAGCGCCAAAATGAGGGGGCCATTTCCTTCAGATTCTGGTCTACAAGAGTTAAATCTGTATGAACTAACAAGGGGAGGTGCGAGCCATATTGCCTCTCCATGCTTTTGATAAGGTCTAAACTCTCTTCAATTTTGTGAGGCAGCCACTTGTCATCTTGGTCGGAGAAGGCAAGATAGGGCGCGCGACTATGCTGCATCAACGTGGAGAAATTCCCTTTTATTCCTAAGTGTTTCTCAGAAGGGAGCAGAGTGATTTTATTGGGGTAGGTCTGGTTCAAATTCATGAGAATGGACGGAGTCTCATCTGTCGAGCCATCGTCTCTGATGATGAGGTTCACGTGAAAGTGTGTTTGAAGCAGGATCGACTCTATTTGTTCTTCAACATAGTTGCCCCCTTGATAGGTGGCTATGAGGATATCTACTTGTTCGCTCATTTTTTTCTTTATCCTGATAAATGCGTTTCCAAACTCGACCATTAAAGACGTCCAATTATCTTCACCTTATCAATGAACTGCAGATCATGTCAATTTTAGAGATGGTTTCTCCTCTTTTAAAAAGTTTTCGTAAACCCTTCCCTTTTTTATGCAGAACAACATCAATGGGTTGTGATATTAATTTGCTAATAACATTGATTAGTAAAATTAATTTAAAAAAAATTAGTATTTAGGTTTACACTTCTGGTACGAGACTGAGTGAACGAATCCAAAAGGATCCACCGACGTTGAACAAGAGTGTGGCCTCGGAAATCGTTCCACAAACGTCTTTAAAAAAAAATTATCTAGGAGAAAATGATGGCAGCACAAGGAGTGGCACCAGTAGGTGCAGGGGGACCGAATCTACCTCAAGCAGAGATTCGGCCCAATGGGGAACATGGTCAGTTCGGAACAGAATTACTCGACATGCTGAGACAAGCGATGGTTTTCGGAAACCAATCGATTGGCCGGGACATCGTTGTTTTAATTGGGCCAACAGGTTCCGGTAAAAGCACGATGCTTAATGCGTTGCATCGGAAACGGCTTGTGGGAGGGTTTGTTAATGGACAATTTCGAATTGATGTTCATCCAGATGATGTAGCAATTGCTACCATAGGCCATAATCGAGTTCATTCAGAAACGTTGTATGCACGAGCCTATCATGAAGACGGTCTTCCTTTCACGTATGTCGATTCTGGCGGTTTTCGCGATACAAGAGGCCCTGTTTATCAAGTGGTTAATGCTGTTGCGATGAAGATCATGCTGGAAAACGCGCGAACTGTTCGTATAGGCGTTTGCTATGATTCCAATGGTATCGAAATCAGAAGAGGGGGGGACTTATGCGATCTTCTTATTCAGGTCTATGATGATCTATTAGTTGGGGATTATCGCTTATCATCTCGCTCGATCGCACTCATTTTAACAAAACCGCGTCTTTCAGTAGAGGGATGGTATCATACGGAGGATGATCCTGATGGCGATGCAAGAGCTACACTTCAAGGTTATATAGACGATGCTCTACCGGGCGGAGAGCAGCAAGCTCTCTTTCAATTTATTTTGAGAGAAGGGGGGCGTTATCTCAAAACCTATCGTCCATTACATCCTGATCGTCCTCGGGAGCGTTTAGAGGATCTCTTTCGTGATATGGAGGGGATTACTGAACCAAGAGGAAAATTCAATGTAGCGTATTCGGCCGAGACGCTAGCTGCAATGACTCGAGGGGTTACACAAATTGTGCTAGGAGGAATAGGGCTGTTAGATGGGCGCCAAACCCAAATAGAGGCGATAGGACGGCATAATGGGGCTTTAGCTGAACTTAATCAACAGATCACTAGACTACAAAATGCTGCTCAAAGACTTGATACTACAAGGAATTCTGTAGCAGAAATTGCCCAGGCCAAACAAGAGCTCATTCAACAACAGCAACAGATTGTTCAAACACAAAACGCTGCTATTGAAGGATTACAAGGGCAGGTGGCAGAAAAAGATGCTGCTATTGAAGCTGTACGTGCAAGGCTTGCTCAGTGGGATCGTGAGGCGATTCAAGAAATTGAGTACTGGAGTCAGGGGATCAATCAAAAAGGAATTCCTGGTGTGAAGGGTTCAACAGTCACTACCAAGACATCAACAAGGGGCTTTTTGGGGATCGGAGGGAAAACTACCGTAACGACAACGACCCTTCCAGATATTCCAGGAAAGTCTCATGAACGGGATTTTGAGTATCGTGGTCCAAAATATATTCGAGTCGAAAAAACTGGTGAAGGGAGTTGGATTGGCGAAGTTGAGTCGCCAGATAAAACCTCATATAAAATCCACTATTCATCTGGTGAGGGAAAAGATGCCAATGCAAGCATAAGAGTGATTATTGCAAAAGGGGACGATCCTCAGGAACAGCATAAGCGCATCGAATTAACAACAGAACAAACGCAGTTGGTGCAGGAAAAGGCCGGTCTCAATGCACAAATAGCAACGCATTTAGCATTGCGCAATCAAGCACAAAACATCATAGTTGCTGCACAGTGCCATGTCAATGAATTAGAAGGGATCCGTGCACAGATTGCGGAGCTTGAAACGGCTCGTGGTGCATTGAATCAGACAATAGCTGAAGCGCATGCTGCTCGAGAAGATCTTGAAAGGCAGATCACTGCTCGAGAAGCCGATTTCCAATTCCTGAATGACTATTTAAGATTAAGTCAGGATGAACATGTCGCTCGACAACCGTTGATTGTACAATTTTTAGAAAAATACCGCCTCTATCAACAACCTGCTCCTGCGCAGTAGATAAAGGACTTCATGAAACGGGTCGGCATCCCTATGGAGATGCCGATCCATAAGGACTTGTTACAAATAAACTTCAAAGGAGGATATGATGGCAGCATCATCGTCAGTAGGACCTATCGCCGGAAGCCAAAATATTCCAGCTCATTTCCATCAACAGGGTGTTTATGGAGCCAATGGGCGGCTAACACCTGAAGTGTTGCCACTTCTCCAAGGGGCTATTGCTTCTGCAGCATGCGCAAAAGGAAAAGAGATTGTCGCTATTTTGGGATACACAGGATGTGGAAAAAGCACCCTCGTCAACAATTTATTGGGCCGGACAATTCTTTATAATCGCCCCAAAGGAAGGTATGAAGTCGCCCCAGGTGAAGGTGAGATAGCGAAAATTGGACAAAACCGATTAACATCTGAAACACTATTTCCTACTCCATATCAGGGGGAACGATTTCCTTTTACTCTGCTTGACTGTGGCGGACTCCTTGATACAAGAGGGGTAAACACTGATATTGCAGTCGCAACCTCAATTAAACTGGCATTAGAAAATGCAGGAAGCGTCAGACTGCTCCTCTGTTTTGAATCGATAAGCATTGACCTTCACAAATCTCAGGGATTTATTCAATTCCTCAACACAATTTTAGGCTCGCTTGTCAAAGATTATACGCAACATCCAGAATCGATTCACCTGTTGTTCACCAAACCCTACCAAACAGAAGATGGAATAGTTTTTGACAAAAATCGCGCCATTGCTCAATTAACTGGAATCGAATCAGATATTCCTGAAGGAGCGCTGAAAGATCTTTTTCGGTTTATATTGAGAGTTGATGGGCAATACATCTCTGTTCATAACTATCAGAATCCCGACTCAAGGAAGTCAACCAAGAGAGCCATTAAAAAGCTCACTGGCATCCAAGAAACGAGAACTGCATTCCAAACATTCTTCGCTTCTCAGTCTGCAGTTGTCATCAGAGAAGCCCTCACAACGATTTCGGTATCGGGATTAGAGCTTTATCGACGCTATTTTCAGCTTTCCGAGAGTTATGCAAGAGAAAATGCTGCGTTGGGTCAACTCATTCAACGGATTCAAGGGATCACTGAACAATTTGCTCGTCTTGGAGGCGGAGAGCAGAATCCCGATCTGATAAATGATATCGGAGAAGGCATTCGACAGCAGCATTTACAGATCGTTAGTGAGCAAACACAAAGCATCCAAGATAATGAAGCTCTCAAAGCAGCCACTCACGAACGGATTAATGGAGTTTTGCAAAAAATTGAGCAGTGGAATATTGCCGGCGAAATTCCAGATTTATATTGGGAGGATGGAGTAAACGAAAAAGGGATTGAGGATAGGCCAAGGATTGAGACTCGAACATTGACAAAGACAACTGGAGCACTCTTCTGGAAAAAGACAAAAACTCATACAGAATCCTATACTGTCATCGATAAGATCCCTTTAGTGATTCCGAGGCATTTTCAATACATAGGCCCTACTGTTGAGACCGTCGTGAAGACCCCTCCCGATTCTCCCTGTTGGTCAAATGAAAAATTTGAAGAGGAAAATAGAAAATATAGCATTCATTATGAATCTAAACTCGGGGAAGATGCCGTTGCTAATGTTAAAGTTTATGTGAAACGGAAAAATAAACCAGACGAGATTGCCTCCAGAGGCGCACTTGATAGTGAACATAGAAGCGAAGTTGTAGAATTGAGCAGATTGGAAGAGTCTATTCGTACGCATCTGGTCCTTAGAGAGATGGCTCAAAGAAATGCCGAGGCTAAGAAACACGACCTAGCTTGGATAGAAGAACAAAAGATTTCTCTAAAAGACTTCCAAGAGCGTAAAGGAATTTTAGATGAAAAACTAGCAGGGTTAGACCAAGAGAAACAGGCAATACAAACAGAAATTACCGAAAATCTCCCTCAGTTCAAATTTTTGATCGATTTCCTTCATTTGTCTCGTGATGAAAAAATGGCAAATGGCGAATCGATCGGGAGGTTTATCGCTTTAAATCAACGTTACAATGAGGAGGTGGGTCATGGTAACAACTAACGCTTGTCCTCAGTTTAATCAAAAACAAACAGGGGAGGGCTAGCAATGGGAGTGTGTTTATCTTGTGGATACCATATTAGATTTGGACCTGCAGAGATCATTCGGCATCTAGAAATGAACCCAATAATGGATTATTACTGCACTACAGCCGGTTTGCATAGCCGAAGAGCTGGCCCTCAAAGAGGCGAAGGTGGGGTTGGGCAAAATTGGTATTTACTACACTTCCCTCACGGTTGCGTCGGATTACACTCTTTAGGAGGAATATGTCAAAATGAAAGTTATACGACAGTGCGTGATAGATATTTAGCAGCTGGATTAAGTGAGGCATCTTGGTGGGATCGTGGTGGTCATATCGTCAGTGCACCTCGAGTAAGAATCCACGTTTGGAAAAAAGATTACTATCAAGGAGAAATCCAAAAAAAAATTCAGTTATTAGATACGGCTAACGGTCAAGAAAACAATCTCCTGGCAGAGAGAGCTCGCCTAGAGCAGGCGGTAGCAGCCAGACCGTTGTTGTTAGCGACTTTGCAGGGAGAACAGCGAAAATTGGATCAAGCTCGAGGTGACCGAGACGGCACTCTTGCTAGAATCGCTCAACTAGAACAGCGGATTGCACAAAACCAGGCTGCCTTAGCTTTGATTGAACAACAGCGCCATGAAAGATATGGGCGGATTGAAGCTTTAGCACAACTGATCGGTTTGATTGATCACCTAAGAATCACCGTCCTGCAAACTGCTCATGCAGCAATCGGGCAGTTCCGCGAACGGACACTCGCGGCTCATCGGGCAGCTCCATTAAACATCCCGATCGGCCAGGAGATGCTAGGACAAGCTGTCCGTGCGCTTCAACCACTGGATGGAGAATCAGCAGCAGCAGCGGGTAAAAGTGTCGTTGCCGTGATCGGGGCAACTGGCACAGGAAAAAGCACAATCGTCAACCACCTTCTCAGATTGCCAATCGTAAGAGATCCTGCCACAGGGCAAGCCAGAGTTGCTGATGGACACGTTGAGATAGCAAGAATTGGACAAAATGCCGTTCAATCAGAAACGTATAAAACTGTCGTTTATGAACGTGCTGGAATTCCCTTCACCTTTGCCGACTGCGGGGGATTCCTCGATACCCGTGGCCTTGATACCGAACTCGCTGTTGTCACCTCTTTAAGGCTGACAATCGAAAGAGCCGCAAGTGCCAAAATCCTTTTATGTTTTGATACGCGTGCTTTGGAACCTCTGCGTGGGCAATATTTTAGACAAAGTCTCGAAACTGTGTTAAGGGGTTTTTTCACTAATTATCTCGATTTTAATCAGGCGTTTGCCATTCTGTTCAGCCGAACGATCACTCATCCAGACGGGATT
>JAGVJP010000100.1 GCA_020051075.1 Parachlamydiales bacterium | reverse complement strand
TTGTGGTAAAAAACAGACTACCTCATGCATTTTTTATTTACACGAATTCCTTGTAGCTTCTCACAATTAATCTGAAGATAATTATGCAACAACGCCCTTTCGCACTCCAAACGCTTCGCGATGAAAAAATGGGTAATGGTAAGGGCAACGCCCTGGTTATGAACAAGTTAAGTATCGCAGTCTGTAAGACTGCAAGAGGACAAAGGTCTTAGCCAGGAAATTTCTCGTCAAAAGTAGCCACACTCGCCTGGGCTGTGAAATACCGGCACTTCGTTCCTAAACAAAAGGTAGATCACTATCCTGCCCTATCATTCCTATCCTACCCATCTTGTTTATTTTGTTTAGCAGGGATGAGGGACATTAATGTGAAATACCGGCACTTCGCACCTGAACAAAAGGTAGATCGCTATCCTGCCCTATCATTCCTATCCTACCCATCCTGTTTATTTTGTTTAGCAGGTGTGAGGGACATTAATGTGAAATACCGGCACTTCGCGCCTAAACAAAAGGTCAATCACTATCCTGCCCTATCTTTCCTATCCTACCCATCCTGTTTATTTTGTTGAGCAGGGGTGAGGGACATTAAGCGGTGGACTCAAAAATTCCTAGAATGTAATCTCATTTTTATAACAAAAGAGGAGTCAGCCACTCATGCACTTCAAACGGCCGCCCTGCTTGAAACCTGGCGATAAGGTCGCTATCGTCTCCCCTTCTGCCGGACTTCCATACCTATTCCCTTGGGTGTATGAACAGGGGCTGAGCCGCATCAGGGAGATCTTCAAATTAGAACCGGTGGAATTCCCAACCGCACGTCAAAGTCCGGAATATCTTTCGAAAAACCCCGAAGCGCGTGCAGAGGACATTAATGCAGCTTTTGCCGATCCTGCGATCAAAGCGGTCATCGCAACAATAGGTGGAAATGACCAAGTCCGCATCCTCCCCTACCTTAAAAAGGAGATCATCTCAGCCAATCCCAAAATATTTATGGGGTACAGCGACTGCACCAACCTGCACCTCTTTCTATGGAATTTAGGCATCATCTCCTATTACGGCGGAGCAGTGATGACGCAGTTTGCCATGGGCGGAGGGATGCACGACTATACCGTCGACGCAATACAAAAAGCTCTATTCAGTCCTTCCGTTGGCGAGGTGCATGCCGCTCCCGCATGGACTGATGTCGACTTGGAATGGGCTGACCGACAAAATCTAAATATCAAACGTCCCATGACCGGGAGCGAAGGATGGCATTGGCATAACAACCAGAACGACTTGATCCAGGGTCAGCTGTGGGGTGGTTGTCTGGAAGTCTTAAACTTTCACCTCTCGATTAACCGCTATCTACCCAGACCGGATCAACTAGACAATGCGATCCTCTTCATCGAAACGTCGGAGGAAATGCCTCCAGAAGGATTCGCCTACCGCTTCATCGCTGCTTTAGGAGAATTGGGACTGTTAACGCGGTTCAAGGCGCTGCTGATGGGCATTCCCAAGGCACAATTTTTCGGGAAGCAGCCGCCCGAAGGGAGCGAAGCATTTATCATCAACCAACAAAATGCAGTGAAAAATGCTCTGAAAGATTATGGCTCCAACATCCCTGTCGTCTTCAATATGAATTTTGGACATACCGACCCACAAATGGTGATTCCCAATGGAGGAGAGGCTGCTATTGACTGTGCGAGGAAAACGATCACCTTTACATAAATTTTTTAGATAGAAAAAACAGATGAAAAAAGACCAATTAGATTCTGGGACAAACTCTGCAACGAAATACACCTGTCCGATGCATCCTCAGATTGTGCAAGATCATCCAGGCAGCTGTCCGATCTGTGGGATGGCATTAGAGCCAAAATTTGCGGCGGCAGAATCCGACAACTCGGAATATCGGGACATGTTGCGCCGATTTTGGATCGCTGTTGTCTTATGCATCCCCCTGTTGATCCTTGCGATGAGCAGCATGTTTCCCTCCTTAGACCGATATCGAATGATTTCTCCGGAATTCTCCCGCCTCATTCAACTTCTGCTTACGACTCCGATTGTTTTATGGGCTGGCTGGCCATTCTTTGAACGAGGATATCATTCCATCGTCAACCGACATCTAAATATGTTCAGTTTAATCGCCATTGGGGTGGGAACGGCTTATTTCTATAGCATCATCGCTTTATTCTTCCCGGATATCTTCCCCTCTTCATTCCGCCATCACGGGGAGATTCCTATTTATTTTGAAACTGCTTCTGTCATCACAGTATTAGTTCTCTTCGGACAGGTATTAGAACTCAAGGCCCGGGGCCAGACAAGCCAAGCCATCAAAGCACTTCTTGGAAAAGCTGCTAAGTCAGCTCGCATAGTGCGCGATGGACAAGAAGTTGAAATCCCGATCGACCAAGTTCAAGTCGGAGATCTTTTGCGTGTCCGTCCTGGGGATAAAGTCCCCGTCGATGGGAAAGTGACTGAAGGGAGAAGTTTAGTGGATGAGTCGATGATTTCCGGCGAACCCATCCCCATTGAAAAAACAACCGGTGATGCGGTCACAGGCGGAACTATCAACCAGACGGGAAGTTTTCTGATGCGCACAGAAAAAGTCGGGAGTGAAACGCTTCTTTCCCGGATTGTGCAGATGGTGTCGGAAGCACAAAGGAGTCGAGCGCCCATCCAAAGCCTTGCAGATGAAGTTTCGTCATATTTTGTTCCTGCTGTTGTTTTAACAGCTATATTAACGTTTATCCTCTGGGCACTCTATGGACCAGAACCTTCCCTGGCTTATGGGCTTGTCAATGCCGTCGCTGTTTTAATAATCGCTTGTCCGTGCGCCCTTGGTTTAGCAACACCGATGTCGATTATGGTTGGAATGGGGAAAGGGGCTGAAGCTGGGGTGTTAATCAAAAATGCTGAGGCATTAGAGAAATTAGAGAAAGTCAAAACGATTATCGTCGATAAGACGGGGACATTGACAGAGGGAAAGCCTAGGTTGGCACAGGTGATCACCACTGAAAGATGGACTGAAAACGACCTCATTCGCTTAGCTGCTGCCGTTGAGCAGAATAGCGAACACCCCTTAGCCGCAGCCATTGTTCAAGCAGCAAAAGACAGATCCCTAACCATCCCTAATGTTGATCAATTCAACTCCATCACAGGCGGCGGGATAAGCGGTGTTGTCGAACATCATGATATCGTCATTGGCAAGGAAGATCTTTTACAAAAAAGGAACATTCAAGGGTTGAAGGGTCTTCAAGAACAGGCGGCAAATCTTCAGCAGCAGGCACAAACGGTCATGTTTGTGTCTATTGATGGACAAGCCGCTGGATTGATTTCAGTGAGCGATCCGATAAAGAATTCTACTCCCAATGCCATCAGAGAACTCCATCAACTTGGACAAAGAATCGTCATGTTATCGGGAGATAATGAACAAACAGCCCGAGCGGTTGCTGAGAAGTTAGGAATCGATGAATTCCATGCTGGAGTAGAACCTCAGCATAAACAAGACTTTGTGAAGCAATCAAAGAAGAACAAAGGTTTTGTAGCCATGGCAGGCGACGGCATCAACGACGCCCCTGCATTGGCTGCTGCCGACATAGGCATTGCCATGGGAACAGGAACTGATGTCGCCATGGAAAGTGCTGACGTGACATTAGTGAAAGGTGATCTGATGGGTATTGTCAAAGCTATCCACCTGAGCCATGCGATGATGCGCAACATCCGCCAAAATTTATTCTTCGCTTTTATTTATAATGCCCTCGGCATCCCCATTGCCGCAGGCTTACTCTATCCATTCACAGGACTTTTATTAAATCCTATGATCGCAGCAGCGGCCATGAGTTTAAGTTCCGTATCGGTGATTACCAATGCATTGAGGCTGCGCACAGGCGAATACAGGATAAGTAAATAGGAAAAACAGGATAGGCAGGATAAACAAAGAAACAGGATAGGCAGGATCGCTTCGCGGCAGGATAAGCAGGATAAAGAAACAACATCGTAGGATAGGAAAGATATTAGAAGTATGAATTAAGATTCATCAGGCTCTCTTTATAATGAAAAAGAGAACAGCCTATTACCTTCTATTTTCTTCTCATCCTACCTATCCTGTTTTTTATCCTGCCTATCCTGCCGCGAAGCGATCCTGCCTATCCTGTTTTTTTGTTTATTCTGCCTACCTGCTAGGTCGTTTTTGCTTATCGCTGTGAGTCGGACCCTCACATGCTATCTTCAGGACTGCTCTGCATCCAGTTCATGTCTGTATTTTTTGACGCCTTTCGATTTTCCTCTTGGCTGAACCAGCTTATATGGCTCGCTTGATTTGATTCGTTCGGCATCTCGTCAATCCTATGATTTATGTTGATAGGTTCTGCAACAGTGCCTTTAGGATGTTGATACCAACCTGGATCTGTGTAATTGGTCAATCCTTCTCGCACCTTTAAGATTGTAAACATCCCTCCAAGTTCAATCACCCCAAAAGGTCCAGGATTTCCTATGGGCGAAACATTATCCGGAAAGCTCATTTTTTCGCCCATCTCCATCTTGCTTGAGCCATACATCTCGAACATCTCGCCCATCCCGTTTACATTCATGAGACCGATAAACTCTGGAAAAAACTGTTTAATCCTATTTTCAATCCTTCCCTTATTGATGCCGATTAAATTCGGCAGATTATGCTGCATCTGATTCATGGTGTGGTGAGATTTGTGGCAATGCAAAGCCCAATCGCCGGGATTGTCGGCGATAAATTCTATGTCTCTCGTTTCCCCTGGAGCGACTGTAACAGTCACCTCATTATATTGAGCCGCCGCCGGGAGCCGCCTCCCCCCTTTTCTGGTGACGATGAATTCATATCCGTGCAAGTGAATGGGATGACTGTTCATCATCGCATTCGCGAATCGGATGCGAACTCTCTCACCCATTTTAACGACAAGAGATTCAATATTTGGATAGAGAATGCTGTTAAAGGTAAAAAGGTTAAAGTCTAGCATTTCAAATGGCTTCGGCGTTTTAGCTCCGATGGGAATGTGCCATTCATGCAAAAAAAGGGCGAAATCACGATCAATAACAGGTTCCTCTCCCCCTTTAGGATGAATAATGAAAAAGCCTTCCATCCCAAGAGCAATTTGAGTCATATCGTCGGAGTGGGAATGATACATAAACGTTCCATTCTGCTTGAGAGTGAACTCATACTTGAAGGTTTCGCCCGGTGGAATTGACTTTTGCGTTAGGCCGGCAACGCCATCCATCCCATTGGGAAGGATGATGCCATGCCAGTGTACTGAGGTTGGCTCATTAAGGTGATTTGTCACCAATATACGCACTGTATCCCCTTCAACAGCTTCAATCGTTGGACCTGGACTAGAGCCATTATATCCCCAGCAGTTAACCCAAAACCCAGGAGCAAACTCTCGTCGAATCGGTTCAGCTGTAAGATGGAATACTTTAACGCCTCCCTCCATTCTCCAAGGCAATGATCCAACATTGGGAGTAATCACAGGCAGATATCCGAGATTGTCAGGATGATTTCCATTGTTTATCTCCTGAACATTCTCAATCTCTCTAGTGATTTCGTGGTTCAGACTGTAAAGGGCGCTTGCAAAGAAAAATCCTAGAAGGAAAAGAGAGATTTTCATTCAGAAACTCCTTCAACATGATCTCTTTGTAAAAGCAACAAAAACAAATTGCCTCCTAATGCACGGTCAATTTTAACTCTTGCAAGGAGATATTTTTTCATGCTTTCTGTATAATTTTTATACGCCATCACTTCTTGCTGCTTATTCTCCAAGAGCCTGTCAACGCCAAGCCCCATGACATTATATAATTCTTCCGAAGAGGCTGAAATCCTTCTCTGCATAGGCAAGAGTCGTTCTCGATAGATATTGATGATTTTTGAATAGCTCATGAGGAGTTTATGTGCTTCTCTCACTTCTGAAAACACTCGAATATTGAGCTCAGCGAGTCGTTCTTGAGATTGCCTTAACTGGGCAAATAAACGCATCCGATCCGCTTGCCCATAGTTAAAGATAGGCAGCTCACCAGAAAATCCGGGGCCCAGGAAGTTCGATCCACCAGGTTCCCTCTCGCCTGCCAGCCCCAAGTTAAGGTTGGTATAGGTCCACCAATCTTTCAATCCCAGCATCCGACTCATTCTAATGATTTCAAACCGGGCTGTTTGCAAATCCAATCTATTTTCTATTGCAATAGACTCTAAAGTACACAGATTAAAACCATGGTAGTCAATCTCTTGGGGAAGATTTTCTGGAAAGATCAAGAAAAAGTCTTCATTAAACCCAAGAAGTCTATTTAACTTTTCTCTCAGACGAATGATTTCTGCTTCTGACTGATCGAGAACGAGCTCGGCCTCCCAAAAACGTGACTGCGCGAGTTCAAAATCGAGATGATTCACATTGCCCGCCGCAATCTGTTTTGAAACAATATCGGTCTGGATGCTAGTCAATTCAACGATCGAACGACTATACTGTACTTTTTCTATTTCCCCGACTAATTCATAATAAACTTCTCTCACCTCAAAAGCTAAGTCTAGGATTTCATTAGACATCCTTAACTTCGTTTGTTCAAATTCTGTAGAAGCCAATTTTTTTCGCAACGGAATTAAGAAAAAGTCTAAAAGACTTGATGTAATCAGATATTCAATATTGGTATGTAACCCCTGAACAGGAGGATATCTTACTTCGATCGCAAAAGTTGGATTAGATAGGAGCCCCGCTTCAACCAAATCTGCCTGGGCAATGCCAAGCTCTTCAAAAACAGCCTGAATTTTGGGATTATTTAATAACGCAATCTGAATAGCGGTTTCAGAAGTCAACTCATTCAAACTGAGGTTTTGAATATAAGCTCTTTTCTGGTCTTCATGGTCACATCCATGACGCCATTCAGCCTGACTATCTATTCTATTGGCAACGATAGAGGAAACACCTCCATCATCCAATTGTGGAACCCTTGTGCAGCCAGTGACAACACAAGCACACACCAATAACACTTGAACAGGATGGACAGCTTTCATGCATACCCTGAATGCTAGTGACTAAATAATTTTTGCAGATTATCTCAATATTCACTGAAAAGCAATGGAAATATATTGGCTTAGAATAAAAGAAAAATGGTATAATAAATAAAATAATTGATCTAATTAAATTTATTTGGTTATTATGTCATCTTCTCAAGATTATCATATCAATTTTGTTCATCAAGGGTCAAACTATGATATAAATCTCATACAATCGGGAATATCTGCTCACTCTGTCATCATTAACGGAATGACTTATTCAGTGATAGCCACTGAGCAGCAACTAGAAGTTGTGAATCAAATCTTAGATTCTATCTCTCTAGAATCACTTTCATCAGTAGAAGATCTCTCTAAAAGAATTGGCTCATTTAAGGGCATTTCATCTGTGAAAACTCACACCATTGGAGTTGAACGATTAATTTCCCCTTCTTCAGTCCAAGAGACCTCGCTAACAGTGGGAGAAAAAAAACTGGCTGTTGAAAATGGCCTTATTCCATTGATTCCTACGCCAGGCGCTTCGATGGGTTCTATCAATATTGAACAGCGTATGCGGGAATTGAACATCCCTGGTGTAAGCATTGCTGTGATTGATCAAGGGACAATAGAATGGGCGGCAGGCTATGGCGAATTAAATAAACCAATTCTTATTCAAGCTGCTTCGACCAGCAAAACAATTGCCGGGCTGACAGTGCTCTCTTTGATTCATCAATGTCAAAAAGCCATAGACGAGGGACGTCCATCGGGCTTGATTGACGACAAAGTCATCCAACTGGATACCGATGTAAGTACTCTTTTAGATCCAGAATTGTGGCGTTCCATCGATCCAGACGGGATGTTGGATGGCAAAGATCCTAAAATGACTATTCGACAGCTTCTTTCGCATACAGCCGGCACAACGGTTAGTGGTTTTAATGGATATCCTAGATTAGAAGAAATTCAGAATGAAATTAACGTATTGAACGAACAACTCGAGGGTTTAGTTCAACCTGAAGATGCGAATGTGAGGAAGATAAATCAGCGGTTAGAACAGCTAAAAAAAATTCAATCCAACGCTGACAAACAAGCTCCCCCAACAGTGGATGGAATCTTAAGAGGTGAAGGGAACACGGCTCAGGTCAAGGTGGTTGAGCTTCCAGGCACTAAATTTATGTATTCAGGCGGAGGAACAACAATTCTCCAAAAAGTTGTAGAGGTTGTCACAGGGAAAAGTTTCGAAGATGTTGTTGAGGAACAAGTGTTTCAAAAATTAGGAATGAAAGACAGCACATACCATCCTAGGGGAGATTTCACTTGCCATGGCAACGATTTTGATGCTTCTATGATTCCAGGGCAATGGAATGCCTATCCTGAACTTGCTGCTGCGGGTTTATGGACGACTCCAACCGATCTTTCAAAGATGGTACTAGGGATTCAACATTCCCTCGCTGCTGGAGACGACAGCATCCTCAGTAGGGAGTTGGCCAATGAGATGCTTACTCCACAAACGGCAGGAATCCCGAATGGACTTGGAGTATTTGTCGAATCAACCTCATCGACGAAGTACTTTTTCCACGAAGGATCCAACGTAGGATTCCGATGCATGTTTGTGTCAAATACTGAAGGGCAGGCTGCTGTGGTGATGACTAACTCAGAGTTTGGAGAAACGATCTGTAAAGAAATCATTCGAAGCATCGCAAAGGTTTATCGCTGGCCTGAGGCAACAACCCTTCCAATGTTTCAATCCCCTCTGAAGCCTGAAGAGATCGAGGCCTTTGAACATCCCTCAGGAATAGACATCGACAATTTGAACGAAGCGGTTGGCCGGTACAAATTTGAAGATCACATCGTCGAAGTTTCAATATTAGATGGAAAAATGTTTGTTGCGGTCGATCAAGACACCCGATTTGAAGTGACCCCATTAACAGAAAATGTCGGTCTCTATCGTTCCTACACCCCAGGACCAATGGGTGTGATCCGTTTTCAAAAGTCAGGGGATTCTTTTACTTCTGTCACATTATTCGGAAGCGAACACCTTCGTGAATGAACCCGTTCTCCATCGACAAGATGGGGAGAATAGAAAGGATATTGTCAAATCTAACCCATCTTTCCTATCCTGTCATTCCTTCAGACTCGAGCTAACATACCTCTGACATTATCGACAGGATGGGGATGATAGAAAAGATTCTGTGTACATTAGATGTTGATCTCAAAGATTTTACGTTGATTCTGGTTGTTCATCTTTAATAGGCGGCAGTCCCAATAATCCGGGCAGTTTTTCCATAGCTGTCCGATAGCCTAATTCAATGATTTCAGGGGCAAGCGGAAAATCGAGCATGTTGTATCGATTCGTGTCTATCTGCAGGTTGTAGTCGGCTTCTTTTGCCATCAAATTTTGTTGAAATGAAAAGCCCGCATCCATCGCTCCTAAAATAACATCAAGAATATTGTCGTATTCAAACTCTTCTTTATTGAATGGATTCATTTTTCTCAGAAAAAGCTTCCAACCTGAAATCCAAGTCTGAGAAGGTCTTCTTTTCACAATTCCCTGCGCATGCATGTGGCAATCGACCGCCAAGATTTTTCCTCCACAAATCATTTTACGCATGACGTCGACGGGCATGTTGTTGATGACCCCCCCATCGATGAGCATGGAGTATTCTTCATCATAAATAGGAGGATAAAGTGCTGGTACGGAACAACTTGTGCGAACAGCAAGCCATATTGGACCTTTGTCATGGATTTGAAGCTTCGCTTGAGTGACATTTGTAGAAACACAAAAGTAACGGAGCCATAGATCTTCAATTCGGGCCTCACCAAAAAAGGAACGACATTTGTCGGAAAGAACTTTACCTTTAAACAAACCCATCATCGGCAGGGTTAATTCTCTTATAGAATCATGAACATGTAACTCTGAAAATTTTATCGCCTCAGAAACACCTGAAAAGGCATACATTCCACTAATGAAAGCCCCTGCACTAGCCCCACCAATGAAATCAATCGGGATTTGCAGTTCATCTAATGCTTTCAATACCCCAATATGAGCTAAACCGCGAGCTCCCCCGCCGTTCAACACAACTCCAAAAGCTCGTCCAGTTAAAAAGCGTATGAATCGATCTACATAAAGCTGCGAATTTAATTTCAGATGATGAAATCCATCGCAAGGGCGCTTATTCAGCCATTGTTCTGTCCCTCTAATGATCGTTTGATTATCTGGATGAATAAACACCACTTCAGTATAGGGTTCAATGACTTTGCCATCCGAAAAAACCATCGTTTCAATGGAATTCAAAGTTGGAGATTGCGCCGGATCAGCAACAAAAACAATCCGATCAGCTCGCTTAAGACAGCACTGGGTCCAAGATGTGAACTCCTGATCTGTTTCATAGACAATATAATCATACTGACTCTCCAAAGAACGGAGCCATATTGTGATCTGCACGGTGTCAAATTCAAAAATTTCAGCTGTTGGTTGAACATTGAAATGTCTATTAAAAGCCTCTCTGTTAACAACAACAGCCGATTTCGTCTTTTTAAGTTCGTTGATTAGCCTCTCGATAAAGGGCCGATGGTTGGATGCTCCAGCGGGAGCGATCGCAAGGGAGACGATGTTTTCACCGACATGTGTTGTCTTCGGTTTAATTGTCAATCGGGTAAGAGCTGTTTTTGCTATGCTGACCACCTCATGGGGATAGTTGATTTCAAATTGCTTGAAAGCTTGTTCATTTAATTCTAAGAGAATGCTATCTCGAACAGCTCGGACAGTTGTTGTTCGTGGAAGATGTGTTAGCAGAGCGATTTCGCCAACAAATTGGCCGGGGGCGATTTCTGCTATTGGCTCTTCAATGGTTTTCGAATGGACCTCATCAGTCATTGTCTCTCTATAAACTCTCAATCGTCCTTCGTAAAGGATGAACATACTGGTATCATTGTCGCCTTGCTTAATGAGGGTCGTTTCTCCTTGGACATAAACAAATTCTAAAGTTGCGGCAAGATCTTGAAGAGAGGATGGTGTGATTTTTTTAAAAAGTTCGATTTTAGAAAGGAAGAGGACAACGGCCTCGAAATTCATTGGGTATGATACAGGTTCCTCTTCGTCCATTGGTTCTTCTCATTTAATTGTAACTATTCAGATACTCCCCTTTTTTTAACGCAAAGGAGCAAAAGAGGCGCAAAGACGCAAAGAAAAGATGGGATTATAAAATTTAATGTGTTTCGTTTTTTTATATCATTAAAATGCCTCAAGCCTTGTCACTCCTCTTTGCACCTTTGCGTTAAAAAAGGGATAGACGTGAATAGTTACATTTAATTTTGATTAGAATTAATTGCTTTAAATGTGTCAATAAAAAAGTTTGCAAAGCTCTTTTTTGGAATATTCCGGCCAGCAGAGACTTGGTTGCATCAATCACCACTGAGCCACTAAACCCTGAATAACAAACTATCCTGCCCTATCTTTCCTATCCTGTAAAAATTGACAGGATGGGAAGGATAAGAGGGATGGTAGGAAATGGCTCTGGTAGCGTTACTTTTTTGAAATGAGAGACGACGTCGCTTGGGATCTCCAAAGTTAGTGGCTTGACGAAGTTATGAAAATAGCCATTGAAGCGTCAACGCCAGATGGGATTGTCTTTCACCCACTATTGCTATATTTTGACATCTAACCGATGTCAATAATATCAAATTATGCTATTTTGAAAGCTTGTTCTATCAAAAAATGGTTATTTATGACGGCTCATGGACTCTTAAAATTTATTCTCTTTCTTATGCTTGTTTTGGGACCACGCTCTTCTTTCTGCAGCGAAGAGTCCTCTGACAAGCAATATAAGGACTATGTCATTGAAATTGCCAGTACTTTTGCTGAACAGATGGACCATGAATATCATCTGAGTTGGAAAAGATCGGGTGGAAATTATTTCCAGGATTATATTAAGAGCGGAATAGATTTTTACGCTCTCCGTCGTGCAACAATCGAAGAGGCAAGGGCGCTGGAGCTTGTTTTGATGAATAATTTTTATGAAGCCGTTAATGCACATGACAAGATAAAACCTTATCTCGATGAGAATTCATCCGCTCCCGAAACGATGCAGGTAAGAATTGAATTTGTCGATGCAGATCATATAGGCAACGCCGATGGCAGTATCAGCAAGATTGAGTATAACCAAACAGAGAAAAATTTAAAATACTATTCACAAGACCCTTTTAATCACTTCCCAGATCATGGTGAACAAGTTTATCTACGCTCTTTTTATGAAGAATCCTATGAAGATGCCCTGAGGAGAGAGAGTGCATCGCCCATCACAGATCCCTCCATTCATCAACCGACAGAATATGAACATGAGATCGATCGAGTTCTAGCCACTTTCCAGAAACAAATGGAATATTTATATCGACTAAATTTTCGTTCTCTGGGTTGGATGGTTCTTGGACAAGCGACACCTAATATAGAAGAAATTCATGGATACTGTATGCGTTATCATCCTGCCAGTCAGGAGCAAGCCAGAACCATTTTGGTAAAGGTCACAGAAAAACTCCTTAAAACCCTAAATAACAATGAAACACTAAGGCCTTACCTAAAAGTACACCCATTCTCATCAAGCCAATTAAAGATACGAATCAACTTTCGAGAAAAAAGATATTTCGTTGGGGATTCCCCTTATGATGACGGGACAATGGAAAGTGTTGTGCTTGCAGGAAATGAAATCACCTATTGGAGGGGCGCGGCTGTCTATGCCAAAGAATCTTATCCCGAAGCAGTGCAGATCATTGAAAACACGACAGTCCTGCAGTTAGTCTTCGAATTCTTCCATAATATTGTTGATATCTTCATTCAAATCATCAAATCTATTTGGTCATTCCTATGGCTCGCCATAGCTCTCTTCTTCTGGTGGTTTTACTCCCTGTTGCCTTAATCACAAATTCCTTATTCGATCATCGCTCTGAAAAATGCATTCATCGTTTCGTAATCAGATGTTGACGATTGCTGCAAAGAACCCGCAGATTCGCATTGGGCAAAGACTTCTTGAAGGAATCGATCAATCTTGGGTTCTCGTGGATGTCGATAGGATTCATTGATAGAAGCCTTGATTTCAATAAGTTTATGAATCTCCTCAATCAACGGTTTGTTGTTTTCTATGAGGCTAAGCAGTCCTTGTAAGGTCATTGGGGGGATTGTTTGGGTTTTGTTAATCCAATACGCAGCTAATGTAGATCTCAGACAATAGAAATATGCCTTCAGTTTGACCATATCCGCCGCAATACATTCCTCATAACACTTTCTAGCACAGCTTAAATAATGATGCATCGATGCCGTTGGAGAGAAATAGGCTTTAGATATCTCTACGAATCCCTCTGTGAAATTAGGGTGTTTCGCATAGACGATGGGAGATTGAATCCATTCAAGCAGAGCTGAATTATGTTTGAACAACAATTTAAGAGCTTTTTTTAGATCCCATCCACTGATATCCAATACATTGTTGACGGGTAATTCGACGACGTCTCTTTTTTCATCAATGGAAAGATACCACTCTTTTGGATGTCCATAGATAAATCTCACGTCATAATCGCTGTCGATGGAAGGAAATCCCCACGCACGGCTTCCCGATTCACAAGCAAACAATATCCGAATGCCATGAGCTTTTTCAAGTTCATCCATTTTGATTTTGATCGTATTCAGAATGTTATCCATCTTTTTATCCTAGCATAGACATCAACTGATATACTTCCTGATGGTATCGGAATATTCTTCGAACCAATTGATATCTTGGTGATCAGCGCCTGGAATTTCGACTAGCACCACCTGATCTTGAAATTTAGCTAAAAGGTTATTTAAACATTCCCTTGGAATCACTTCATCCTGCCCCGCAGCAATAACGAGAAATTTCCCTTTAACGTGTTCCAGGTATTTGCTGGTATTGAAATAGCTCTCCAGCCATCGGTTAAGAGGAAAAAATCTAAGAAATTTTGGCACGACATTAGCGATAGTATCGAAGGGGGTAATAAGAATAAGGCCTTTTACACGTCTTTGGCTTGCAACATATGCAGCAACACTCGATCCAATGCTTCTTCCCATCAGGTAGATCTGATTCGGGTTAACATGGTAGACATTAATCAGATGATCATAGACGGCCAAAGCATCAGCAAGTATCCCTTGTTCTGTTGGACGTCCGCTGCTATTTCCAAATCCTCTGTAATTCATCAACACTAACGATGCAGAGTGATACACTTCGTCTAAGTCACATAATTGCATAGAGACATCTTCAGCATTGCCTCCATAATAGATGACAACAGGAGCATTTTCGTCAGCAGCAGCTTTTACAAACCACCCCTGCAAGTGCTGCTGATTAACATTCAGAGTCATCTTTGAATCTACCCATTGCTGACAATCATGAACATTGGTTTTGCGCGGAAAGAAAAATAGCCTGTCGATCATATCCTAACCTCTGCGATAATTCTTTTCTAGAAAGCATGAGTCATGCCTACAATATTGTCAACAGTACACATCACAAAAGGGGATCTAAGGAGGTAATTACAGAAGTCCGAACTTGGACCCATACGCACCAGATTAAGATCTTCACCTTCTTGCAGCCTCTACAGGCTGCAAGACGGCGAGAGTCTTGGCATGCTACGCTCATTTGGTTCGGGCGGGACTTCTGCAATTACCACCTTTATATTAACTAGTCCGGTGCCCTGAAGCATGTTCCAAACTTGACAAGAAATATAAATTTCAGAAAACTGTCTTCAAATTTCATCACACAATATATACAGAAGGGCCAAAGCCATGTGGGTCATCATTGAAAGATATGAGAATCATTGTTGGATTTCCGGTGTTTATAAGAATCACCAAGATGCTCAAGATTACTTATCCATTGATCTTGAGGAAATGTATGAATCTGCTCCTTCACAAGAAATCAGAGAAATTCCAGCTCAAGACTACCCTGTGTTTTTTTTAGAAGATTTCGGACACGATTTTTTTTATGTCACACCTGAGGAATTAACGAAAAACCTATTTAATGACGCAAAAACTGAAGACGACGATCATGATTATTGCACCTATTACATCTTTCGAAAAGACTATCGAATCTCTACTCCCGGTCAAGATGAAATGGGAATAATCGCTCATGATCATGTCGATAATGCTCAGATAAAATATTTGATCCAAAAAGGGCTATTTCTCCGAGGCTTGGGCCATTTAAATGGCTTTTACGAATGTAGAAACTGCTCTAAACTCAGCTCTGGTGTTTTATGTGAGGCAGGCTACCAGCCCCCTCCTGGATGGCATATTATTCAAGAAGAAGAAGAAAATGGGGGTCGCTTATTCATGGAGGGGCACTTATGATTGAAGAAGCAGAAGAAGAAAATGAGGCAACATCGGCATCTCGCTCCCTTGTTTATCACACATACTGTTCGGACTGCATGAACGAGATCAACTTAATCGCCCGTGCGGAACGGTTTCTAACAGAACGGTTCCCAAAAACTTCCTTTGACAAAGATGGTTGGATTGGAAAACGAGAAGGTGGTCGGGCAGAAATCATCTTTTCTGTGCCTGAGGCACTCGATCCAAACGTTGTTATCGATCCTCCTGATATACGCGTTTGGGTAGATGAAAATTCAGGCGAGATTGAGTTTATTCCTCAGATGTAGATGAAGAACGTCCTCTCCTGAATTGCAAAAAAGCATTCAACTGCTCTGGATTGGACAGCCTGTAAAAAGATTTATTCGGCTTGCCAGTGAAATAGTAGCGATTCAGGGAGCGGAACTGCCCCCTGAAAAATGGGTTGAAATGCGACGATGGTTCCAAAAATGACCATTGGTGATCAACTCCTGAGTAACCCCTTTTTTTAACGCAAAGAAGCAAAGAAGACGCAAAGGAGCAAAGAGGAGAATTTATGCAACAACGCCGTTCATATCCATAATTTCCCTCTCCTTATGGAGTGGGGATTAGCATTTGCAACTGTTGAGACAATCCTGCAAGAGCTGTTGTTGTTGCTTGATATCTCCTGGTGGCTTCACTGAGCTCATCCTTTAAACTTTGGATTGTTCTTTGATTTTGAGAAAACAAAGATTCTAACTCAGCCTTCTTGCCACTCAGTTTCTCAGTTTCAATGGTCTTTTTTTCAAGATTCGCAGCTAATATCTGAAATTTCTGACTGTCTTCCGTGCGCGCTTGCTTTAAGCTTTCGATCGTTGTTTGCTTTTCTGTAACCAAAGCCTTCAACTCGTCGCTTTTTCGGCTCAAATTTTGGGCTTCAACTTTTTCTATTTGAAACTCTGCTGAAACGCTTATAAGACTTGCATGCTCTCTTGAAAACTGTTCTTCGCTATGGTTGAGTTCCTTTTCTAACCTTTCAATTTCAGATGTTTTCTCTCTGATTTCGTCTTTGACTTGCGCATTCTCTTCCTGTAAACGAGCAATCAGTCCTGAAGACATTTCTATCTTGGATAAATGTTCTCTCACGTCAGCTGTGAGAATGCCTATTTGTTCAGAAAGAGAAGAATTTTCTCCCGTCAATGTTTCTAACGTTTCCTGCGTCTCAGTTAATTTACCTTCCAAAGAGATAACTCTCGCATTCAGATCCCGATTCAGGCTTGCCAACTCATCCTTCTCATGGTTGGCCGAAGATAGACTTTTTTTCAAATCTTTATAATGTTCACACCGAAATTTTATTTCTACCTTCTGCCTTTGCCTAGAGGCTTTAAGAAACTCCACATAACTATCTGCAATCTCCTGTGGGCTTTTTCCAGCAGCTTTCGTAAGATCTACTTGTTTAGATAATAAGTTCTCTATTTCCAACAATCTCTGTAGTTCTCGATCTAATTGAGCAATTGTTTTCTTGCTATCATCATCTTCTTCTTGATGATCAATGCTTTCTCTTGAAGGTTGAGAGCTACTTGATGTCACAGTTTGTAATACCTCCCCCACCTCCTCTCTTAAATCCAGAGACGAACTTGATGGAGTCTGAATACATTGAATCGCGGACATACCCGATGGGGGAATCCTTGGATCCCTTGGGCATGCCTGATGATACCCACCATCATAAGCCGATGGGGAAGTAAATTCGCCACTTGGATGTCTTGAAATCGGCTCTGTCGGACAATATTGATCAAAGAAAGTATTGCTCCCGACTTGATCAACTCTTAAATCTGTTTTGTTGAGACTTGAATATCCAGTGGACGCATGTGGGAAGCTTCCTCTTCCTCTTCCTCTTCCTCTCGAACAGGATCTCTTTACATTGCCCCGTTTATTTGAACGATTGGTATAATGACCTTTCTTCCCACCAATGAAATAATCATCCTCTCTTCTGCTGCTTCCATAACTATGTGGTGTGCCACTTGATCGATTCATAAACCCTCTTTTTTTAATAATTAATAATAAAATTTATCGATACCATACTATTAAAATGTTTAATTTTTATTAAAGATTTGTTAGGAAATGATTAAAACGCTTATTTCAATAAAAGCTTCTATCTATGAAAATTTAATTTCATGATTTCAAGAGAATTTAAAAAAACCAAAAAAGATTTTCGTTTTGATTCGCTTATCCAATGAATCGTCTATCCAAAAACATCTCTTAACTGCTTGCAGGTACTTGACAAAATGGGTAATGGTAAGGCTGTCAGGCCTGGGGACAATGGTACATTATAGTTTAACGGGAGAGACTTGGAACCAAATTCTCTAATATTTCTTGGATGGCTTTTCCTTTCCATCGTTTAACATAATTTTCTTCTGTCATTAACGTCGGTAAAATGGCACGGTCGATGTACAAAGTTGCATTTAAATGATCGATTTCATGTTGTAAAATGCGAGCGTACCAGCCTTTTGCTTCAATGACCATTGGCTCAGCTCGTTCATTTAGGCATTCCACACGTACGGATTTTGCCCTTGGGACAATTCCTACAAACTCAGGAACGCTCAAACAGCCCTCAAAAAAATCAACCATTTCGGCGGTGTCAAGATAAATTTGAGGGTTGATAACAACATGAAAAGGGACTTTATGTCGATCTCTTTCCAAAAGCTGTTCAGCGGTTAAATGGGTATGGTCGTCGTCTTCAATCACAACTAATCTTATGGGGTGACCCACTTGGGGCGCTGCCAGCCCAACTCCAGGAGCTGCCCGCATTGTCGCCTTCATTTCATGAATTAATTGTTGAATTTCCGGACTTAATATTTCGTTTTTTGAAAGTTCTCTTGCTGGCTGACGCAAAACTGGATCGCCAAGCTCTACAACATTAAGATGATTCATCTGACAAGCATCGAGGGGTTGGTGATAGATCACTTTAGACTCGACAATAGCACTTAAGGGGATGAATCCTTGATAGAGATGATAGTATTTCGTCGATCCCCCAGGATTTACCTCATATTTTAATTCACCTTCTAATTCACTTGTCCTGATTTTTATAACCACGAATTGAGGAACGTCAGACCAGAACTTCGCAATGATTTTGTTCAATTGTTCTTCTGTTGAGAGATGGATAAAATCATTATCCTCGGCAGGCAATACCACAGTTTTTCTATTTTCAGTCGCTTGCCAATGGCGATGCGACAAAATTTTATACAAATAAGCGGGAGATTCTGTTTGTGATTCCATACTTTCCTTTTTTGCAGAGGTTTCATTGCTAAAGCTAGAAAAAGGGGTGATGAAAAGCGAGAGCAACATAAAAAAATAGATTGGTTGCTCTCGCATCTCTTCCTCAGCTATGTAATTAAAGGAAAAAATATATTAACAATCATATTTTGGCAATATCTATAACTTTCCAAAATGATAGTGTTCAACATCAGAAGGTGTGTGTAAAATTACTTTTCCAGGTTTGAGATTAACGGTCGCAATTGTTTAGCTAATTCTGCAACCCTTGTCAGCGCTTCAACCGATTGTTTACTTTTTTCAAGTTCAGTCGTTAACTTCTCGATTTCAGATATTTTTCCGCTCATCTCTTCTTTGAATTGCTCATTCATTTTTCTTAACTGAGAAATCTGTTCTAATAGTGTTTCGTTTTCAGTCAAATGTTCATTCGCTTTCTGTGAGATGGTGTCTATCTGGTCAGCAAGAGACGTGTTTTGTTCTACAACTGCTTCTAACTCTGCTTGTGTCTGAGTTAATTTATCTTCCAAAGCGATGACTTTTGCATTCAGTTCGGAATTCTGAATTTCCAGTCTTTCTTTCTCATTGCCGACAGAAGATAAAAGATCTTTCTGCTGTTGATCCTGCGCATGAAGCAGTTCTATTTGTAACCTTAGCCGCTCCCTAGACTTTCGCAGAAATGAGATATACATCGTGTGAATCTCCGGTTTGCGTTTTCCAACCTCTCTAGCATTTTCTGCTTGCTTAGATAATATATCCTCCTCATGCATGGCTTGAGATATTTTAAGCTCCAACTCCTTGATGATTTCACTTCTTTTCTCGTTGTTGGCTTCTTGACGAATGCTTGGAGGTCGAGGTCGTTTAGTTCTAATTGTTGAAACCGTTGACCCATCTTCCTCGTTAAAAGGCGAAAATGTAGATCCTGTGGGATCAAGTGGAAAAGGTAGCCCATATCCATGAGTTTGTGGAAAATAGGGATCGCCGCTTCGAGAACCATATCCTTCTTGTGATCCGTTTGGATCAAAGGTTGGAACAATCGATGGGATATGATCTGCAACATGTTCTGGAAAAAAAGGTTGTGATGTTGAAGCCTGTGAATCCTGGTATCCATATCCAGATTGATAGGATTGGTTTGGATTATATAATTCATTTGATCCAAATGATCTTGACGTTCGATCCTGTTGAATCAAAAGTCCTTCCAGAAAAGTTTGTACTGCCGATGAAGAGTGTTGCTGATAATATCCACTTTGATATGATCCGGGATCAGATAATCCATTTGAACCAGACGGACTTGAGAAAGACGGATCATATGGAATCGCAGGCATATGTGAGGGAGGAATCGATGGATCTCTTGAGTGTGAATAATATGAATGAGGATAGTATCCACCATTAGGAATTGAAGGCATGACATGAGGCAGGCAATTTCGTTCAAAGAAAGAAGAACTCCCGAATTCATCAACTTTTGAGTCTATTGGGGTGAGAGGTGAAAACACACTTCTTGAATCACCACTTCTCTGTCTCAGATGTCCCCTCTTCCCACGCCTCCCCCTAAATGAATTTCTGCTAGGATAATATTCTCTTCTACTTTCAGAACTAATTGGTGTGCTGCTATCCGATGTATTCATAAACCATTTTTATAATTAATAATTAAAATTAATAACGTAAGATTTTCATGTTTATATTTGTTTTACATTAATTAAATGTTAGGAAATGATTAAAATCTTCCTTAGAAGCGGCTAACAATCCTGAGTAACCCCTTTTTTAACGCAAAGAAGCAAAGAAGAAGAACATCCCCCATTCCCCCCTGGTATAAATTCGGCTATTTTCATAACTTCGTCAAGCAACTAACTTTGGAGACCCCAAGCGACGTTGTCTCTCATTTCAAAAAAGTAACGCTTCCAGAGCCATTTCTTACCA
>JAGVJP010000132.1 GCA_020051075.1 Parachlamydiales bacterium | reverse complement strand
GCGGACTTTATCCTCTTCATCTTTTCCACCTTCCCTTTCGTAGTCTATCTTTAAGAAGCGTCCATTGGGTTTATTGACTTTGACGATTTTCCAATTGGCTTCTCCCGGTCCTTGAGCGATTTCATAAGAAACTTTTCCATTTTGAGAAGAAATGGCATCCTTCAAAAGAATTGATGTGTATTCTGTTTTGAAGTCCGGTCTTTTATCGAATGTGTTATGACGACCGGCTATCCTAAGTGTGATATGTGGTATTTGTTCAAAAAAATAATCGACAGTATCGCCCGAAGAACTTCTGACTGTGCAGTGTCCGTTGTGATAGGCAAAATCCAACGTATTCAAAACAGTTTGGGCACGGTTCAATGTCTTAATTCGTTTGAGTCGTGGAATAGCCCACGTATCATACGAATAATGGAGCGCATTCCCATTGGCTTTGACTTCGCTTGTGAGCAAATAATTGTTTTTGCTAGGAAGGCCTAATTTTTCATTTTCCTTTCCTGATAACTTACAATGTCGTCCATAATAGCGTTTTGAGCCATCTCCAAGCTGAACTTTCCAATAGGGAGTTTTGCCCTGAGGGTGTTTTTTATATTGGGCGACCCAGTTGACGAAATTGGCTCTCCCTCCCATGACCGATCGATTTAAATTGGTGTATCCTTTAGCAAATACTCTACGGTCGATCGAATAAAGAGATTTCCCACTATCGTTTCTTGCCTCATAGGGGGTCAACGCCCCTTCCCGTTCGCTAATTCGTGCGTAGTTGTGACGTCCTCCTTCAATTAAACTGGATGCCCAGAGAGGAAATTGTGATCCATAGCCATACCCTAAAATCGATTCTGTGATGTTTCCGCTATCGTAATAGCGGATAAAAGGGAGTGGCTCGACAGTATTGCCTAATATATCTTTGTCGATGAAGAAGAGATGCCCTGAGGAAACGTTCACACACCCTGCAACTGTTGTCAACGGCTCAGCTTCAGCAGACAACTCCAAATTCAATGAATCATCATTCTGAGCAACTGCAGGCTTATTCTGTTGTTTTTGAGGCTTCTTTGCCAATTCAACGTTTTCTAAAAAAAACGATAAATCTGTCTCGCATACCTCTGAGGCGACGCTTTCGTTTTCTGCAAACAATTGGATCGAAAAGCATAAGAGAATGAGGAGAAAATGTGAAAAAGTCATGTTAACACCTTCAAAAACTAAAGGTTTCGATGTGTATGATCATTAAATATGAACATTTAGGAAGCGATCATTCATGGTTCATGAAAATATGTCAAGTTTTTTTGAAAATTCCTGCCATAACCAATCGTGGACAGCTTTATTATTGGATAAATCACCACTGAGGCAGTGAGATCGATGAGGAATGTGGGCTCAGTGGTGACTTATGCAACAACGCTATCGTGAAAACCAAAGATTCAGCTCCTATAATTGGCAATCAATTAATTATTAATCATTTATTCCACTTGATTTCCAAGATGATAAAAGACTAGAATGCTTTTTAATTAATTTCAGGCGATCCATGTTGCAGAATATTATTAACTCACAAAATTGGATGACAGGCGACGCATTCTATTGGTTTTGTGCTCTTGCCGGGTCCGGGATGTTCATCCTTCAATTCGGATTGAATCTCATCGGATTAGGGGATCAAGAAGGATTCGACGAAGGGGCCGCATCCGATGCAGGGAGCTTTAAATGGCTCTCAAGGCAAGCGTTGACAGGCTTTCTCATGATGTTTGGATGGAGTGCTCTCGCCTGTGAAAACGAATTTGATTTAGTTGGAGCTCCCAGAATTGCTATTGCCCTTCTTTGCGGCATCATCGCCATCTTTGCGACTGGATATATCTTTAAAGTCGCTAGGAAACTCCACAGCAATGGGACCGTGTTCAACATTGAAGACACAATAAATAAGGAAGCTGTTGTTTACCAACGCATTCCACACGGTGGTGTAGGGAAAATCTCTGTTTGTGTAGAGAATTTTGTACGAGAAATAGACGCTTGCTCGAGCGATCAGGGGGAGTTACCCTCATTTATACGAGTAAGAATCATGAGCAAAGCTGACGATAAAACTGTTGTTGTTGAACGAATAAAGGAGGAATAATGGATCATTCATATTTAGGGATCGCGGTGATTGGGTTTATTCTCTTTCTGTTCTCCACGGTTTTTTTTCTAGCAAAGCTCTATCGAAGATGCCCTTCCAACCGAGTCCTTGTCGTTTATGGACGTGTCGCACTCAATAAAACCGTTCAATGTTATCACGGCGGTGGGACATTTGTTTGGCCGCTCATCCAAGGCTATGCTTTTTTAGACCTCATTCCCCGCACCATCCACATTCCTCTGAAAGGAGCCCTTTCACATCAGAATATTCGTGTTAACGTTCCCAGCACCTTTACAGTCGCTATCGGCCTGACCTCTGAAATTATGAATAATGCCGCGGTGAGGTTGTTAGAGTTAGGCCACAAAGAAATCGAATCGATGGCCACTGAGATCATCATCGGCCAACTCAGACTGACCGTAGCATCGCTTAGAATCGAAGAAATAAATCAAGATCGGGAGATGTTCCTTGAGGCGATAAAGAAGAACATCGAACCCGAATTGCACAAGATTGGATTAACCCTACTCAATGTGAATATCACAGACATCACAGATGAATCAGAGTATATTGAAAGCATTGGAAAGAAAGCGTCGTCCATGGCGGTGAACCAAGCTAAAGTCGATGTTGCAGAGCAAGAGAAACAAGGGGACATTGGAAAGGCTTTGGCCGAGAGAGACCGACGCGTCTCTGTCGCTTCCTACAATGCTGAAGCTGTGAAAGGGGAAAATGATTCAAAAGCGCAAATTGCAATGACTAACGCCATGTTGGCAGAGAAGGAAGCCGAGGCATCACAACGGAGCCAAGTGGCTAAGCAATATGCTGAAGCTGAAATCCAAAAAGCCCGTGCG
>JAGVJP010000094.1 GCA_020051075.1 Parachlamydiales bacterium | reverse complement strand
TAGATCGGTATCCAATAAATAGACAGGAATACAATATCCTTCTTTGCTTATGACGTTGTATCGCCAAGCTCTAACTTGAATTTTTCTTCCTTCAACACTTACCTCTATACGTTGAGGCAGTTCTTGTAAAAAGTCCGATGCGATCCATTCCACCTAAAAATCCAGTGATGTTTACTAGAAAAAATAAGAGAACAAGACACGTATAATAAAGTTTACTTATTCCCCAATGTTCGCGAATAAAAGATAGGAATTTCTCCAGCAAATCCAGACCCTATCTTATTTAAGCCTTCAACTTCGCGCTCGCCAGCTAAGCCTAATTGTAAATTAGTATAAGTCTACCAATCTTTAAGGCCCAACATGCGACTAAAACGAATGATTTCAAAACGGGCAACTTGCAGATCTATTCTTTCCTGAAGAGCCATGGATTCTATTGATAGAGATCAAATCCTTGGAAATCGGTCTCTATTGAGAAGCATCGAGCCTCTTCTCGCTTAAGCGGTATTTTGATTTCTTCTTGTTGTAACGTCGATTCTAATGTTGCAAATTGTTCTACAATGTCTATTAATTTATTTGTAATTTTGTTTTTTTGAACAAAAGATTAATCAAACTACTGAGGAACCAAACTGCAATAGCAACCGTTAAGATCACTCCCCATTCTGTTAAGTTTAGAGGCACTGTTCCGAATACTGTTTGTAGAAATGGAGTGTAGACCACGATTAATTGAAGAAGAAGTGAACTGGCCAATGCCATAATGATAAAGGGATTTGAAAAAATACTTATATGGTATTGGGATCGCACCATCTGGACTCTGACAATTTCTAATACAACCAAGGTTGTGAAAGCCATGGTTTGAGCGAGTTCTGCGCTTTGGCGAAGTCCAAAATGACAAGCTAGAAGTGTTCCTACTGCAATCACCAAACCCGTCAAAAATAATTGAACGGCAAATCGGAAAGGAAAAATGGATTCAGAAGATTTCCTTGGAGGACGGTTCATGGCCGTCGGATCAACGGGATCTAGTCCTAATGCAATTGCAGGAAATCCGTCTGTGACGAGATTTAACCAGAGAAGCTGAACTGCCGAAAGAGAAACAAAGGGATTGCCTAATGGATCTCTAAAACCCAAAAACATCCCCAAAAAAATCACAAGAAGTTCGGCAATATTTGAGGACATGAGGTAATTGACAAATTTGATAATATTATCGTAAATTCCTCTTCCTTCTTCCACAGCATTCACAATAGAAGCAAAGTTATCATCTAAGATTATCATGTCGGACGCTTCTTTTGTAACATCCGTCCCTGTGATTCCCATAGCAATACCGATATCAGCTTCTTTGATGGCTGGAGCATCATTGACGCCATCCCCCGTCATGGCAACGACTTCTCCAAGAGATTTCCAGGCACGGACAATCTTTAATTTATGAGCAGCCGATGTTCGCGCATAAATGGCAATATTTCGCACCTTATCTGCCAAAGTTTGATCATCCATTTGCTCAAGTTCAGCCCCAGTTAAAGCTAAAGTCCCCTCTTTCATCAGTTTAAGTTCCTTAGCCACGGCGACGGCTGTTTCCTTATGATCGCCGGTAATCATCACTGTGTTAATCCCAGCTTTTTTGCAGGTTTCGATGGATTTCTTGACTTCAGGTCTCGGTGGATCCATCATGGCGATCAGTCCAACCAAAATCAGTTTATCTTCCATCGATTGATCAATTTTGACATCTTGTGGCAAAGGTCGATAGGCTACAGCGAGTACGCGAAGCGCTTGGCTTGCAAGGGATGCATTGGCATCTAAAATGCTTTTTTTACATTCAGCGGTTAAAGTTTCGATTTTGCCATTGAGAAGAATAGACTCTGAATGTGCCAAAATAATATCGGTAGCCCCTTTAATAAAGAGAAGGGGTCCTTCCGGAGTTTGCCTTACTATACTCATTCTTTTCCGCTCAGAATCAAAAGGAATCTCTGTAATGATGGGATTTTCTTGTTCCAAATCTTGTTTAAAGAGATTAGCCTTACCAGCTGCAGTTAAAAGAGCCGCTTCAGTTGGATCGCCTGCAATGTTCCACGCTTTTTGTTGATTATGATTTTGATGCAGCTCCGCGCTGTTACAAAGAGTGCCGATTTTGAGAGCTATGATCAATTCAGGAATATCTTGTTGGTTAATTTTAACATGGTTAATTTCAAAATCCCCTTCAGGGGTATAGCCAACTCCTGTCACATCCACAAAAGAATCGTTCACCCAAATAGATCTGACCACCATCTCATTTTGAGTAAGAGTTCCTGTTTTATCCGTACAAATGACAGTTGTGCACCCTAGCGTTTCAACGGAAGGAAGCCTGCGAACCAGTGCATTGCGTTTTGCCATTTTGCGCACACCAATAGATAAAGCTATCGTCACGATAGCAGGAAGTCCTTCCGGAATGGCAGCGACAGCTAAGCTAATGGATATAAGGAGATTTTCTACCAGAGGCGTTCCTCTAAAAAACCCTAAAGCAAAAACAAGAGCAACAACTCCTAAACAGATCCAAACTAAGCGATGCCCCAACTCTTCCAATCGAATTTGAAGGGGTGTTTGTTCTTCTCTTCCTCCTTGTAAAAGCGAGGCTATTTTGCCGAGTTCTGTTTGCAGGCCTGTTTCTGTGACAACCAAGTAGCCTTTTCCACTAACAGCAACCGTTCCGAGAAACCCCATGTTTTTCTTATCACCAACCTGAAGATTTGGTTTTTCCAAGAGTTCGGCAATTTTATGAATCGGCATAGATTCACCAGTTAAAGCTGCTTCTTGTGTCGACAACTCAATGGATTGAATAATCCTCCCATCCGCCGGAATGCGATCACCGGCCTCAATCAATATCAGATCTCCGGGCACAATCTTTTCTGAAGAAAGCGTTTGCAATTCTCCGCCTCGAATGACTTTAGAAAATGGGGTGGCCATCTTACGTAGAGCAGCAAGTGATTTTTCAGCTCGATATTCTTGAAAGAATCCAAGGAATGCGTTAAGAATGACAATCACACCAATCGCTGTGGCATCTATCCATTCGCCCAAAAAACCGGCAATGAATGCTGCTACGATTAAAGTCCACACAATAAAGCTTGAGAATTGACTGATAAGCAATGTTAGAGGAGAAACTCTTTTTTGTTCGGGAAGTTGATTAGGGCCAAATTCTTGAAATCGTTTCTCTGCTTCAACGTTTGATAATCCTCGGTGAAGATCTGTTTTTAGATTGAGACAAATATCTTCAGGAGATTGATTCCACCATGTATTTACGTTTTTCAGTTCCACTATCATCTCCTTAAGTGTTTGGTTGCGTTGGTTTCTTTTTTAGATGAAAACTTCTCCAAATGACGTAAATAGCAGGAATGACACAAATCGTGAGAAAGGTAAGAGAAAGCAAACCACCCCAAAGAGGAGCCGCAATGCGTTTGGTAACATCCGAACCAACACCCGTACTCCAAAGAATGGGTAGCATTCCTAAAATATTTAAAGCGACCGCCATAATAAGAGGACGTATACGATAAGTTCCGTGTTCAACTGTCATTGTTTCAAGTTCAGCAACAGAAGTCATCTTCCCTTCTTTTTTCCATTTCTCATATCCTTCCTCTAAATAAACCATCATAATCGATGCAGTTTGAGCTGCAATGCCCAATAAGGCAATCATTCCCACCCAGACAGCTACGGAAGTATTATAGCTTAGCGAATACATCAGCCAAATCGCCCCAATTGCAGCAAAGGGAACTGAAAGCATGACGATGAGGGTTTGAGCAATTCCTTTGAAATTAAAGTACAAAATAATGGCGATAAGAAAAATCGTGAGTGGAACAACCCATTGCATAAGCGCCTGAATGCGCTCTAGAAATTCATATTGCCCCGTCCACTTGAGATAATAACCTTGAGGAAGTTTAAGATTTTTTTTAACTGTCTCCTTCGCTTCATTGACGTATCCACCAATATCCCTGCCTTCAATATCCACATAGACCCAGCCATTAAGTGAGGCCATCTCATCTTTGATCATCGGGGGACCCATTACGGCTTCAATTTTTCCGAGAAGATCTAATGGAACGTGTGCCACTTTTCCCCCAGTCATCCCTTGTTTTTCTCCCATTCCCGTTGCTTGCGCCTCAGCTTTTTGCTTAGGGATGGGAACAAGGACGTTGCGCAACTTTTCAACATCATTACGAAGATCGCGAGGGTAACGCACGTTGATTTTATAACGTTCACGTCCTTCAATAGTTGTGGTGACATCTAGACCACCAATGGCTGTCTCAATCACATCAAATACGTCCATGAGTCTGAGTCCATAGCGTGCGATGGCTTCACGATCCGGAATAAAGTCAATGAAAAATCCCCCAAGCTCTCGCTCTGCATACACACTGCGGGTGCCTGGCACCATTTTGAGAATTCCTTCAAGCTGTTGCCCGATTTCATTAATTTTAAAGAGATCAGTTCCAAATACTTTAATACCTATGGGGGTTCGAATTCCTGTCGTCAACATATCGATACGCGCTTTAATCGGCATGGTAAAGGCATTCTGAACACCTGGAATTTTCAAGGCTTCGTTCATTTCATTTTCAAGTTTTTCCTTTGTCATTCCTGAACGCCATTCGGATTTTGGCTTTAGTATTACTACCGTTTCCGTCATGGAAAGCGGTGCTGGGTCGGTCGGTGTTTCAGCTCTTCCAGCTTTGCCAAATACTCTTTCAACTTCTGGGAAAGATTTCAAAATTTTGTCTTGAAGTTGAAGGAGCTCTTTTGCGGATTCTATGGAAATGCCAGGAACCGTAATCGGCATGAATAAAATGGTTTCCTCATCTAACGGGGGCATGAATTCTGACCCAAGACGCATAAAAATGGGGATAGTGACCAGTGAGCCTATGATGGCAAGAATAACGACAAGATAACGGAATTTCACACAGAAATTCAAGAGAGGTCGATAGAGTGCTATCATCCAGCGATTAATCGGGTTTTTCATGGCTGGTCGAATGTTGCCGCGAATAAAGGTAACCATCAAAGCCGGGACTAATGTGATGCCTAAAATTGCTCCAAAAGCGACAGCGTATGTTTTAGTAAATGCCAGTGGAGAAAACAGGCGTCCTTCTTGGGCTTGCAAAGTAAACACAGGCAGAAAGGCAATCACTGTCACCAATAACGTAGCAAAAATACTCGGACCTATCTCTTTGGCGGCTTCGATGATGATTTCATTTCTATCTCCCTTGCCATTGGCTGCTTCCAGTTTAGCATGGGCATTTTCTGTCATGACCACTGCAGCATCTACAACGTCCCCGATAGCAATAATAATTCCTGCGAGTGACATAATGTTTATAGTGAGACTTTGATAAAACATCGGGATGAAAGAGACAATCACGGCAATAGGGAGAGTAATGATAGCGACGAGCGTCGATCTAAAGTGAAATAAGAAAAGAATAATGACTAAAGAAACGATGATAATTTCTTCTATTAGCGCCTCAGAAAGTGTTTCCATCGAATGGTCAATTAACGACGAGCGATCATACGTCGTAATGAGCTTAACGCCTGGTGGAAAAGAGGAACGCATTTCTTCAAGTTTTGCTTTAATGCGATTAATCACCTCTCGCGCATTTTCTCCATAGCGCATCACAACAATGCCGCCGACCACTTCCCCTTCACCATCTAATTCAACTAAACCCCGTCGGATATTGCCGCCAATTTGCACATGGGCAATGTCTTTGATTAAAATTGGTGTTCCTTTACCATCTGTTCCGACCACAACTTTTTCAAGCATGGTTTTATCTGTAATATAACCTCGTCCTCTAACCGCATATTCATGTTCCGCAAGCTCGATGACGCGCCCACCCACATCTAAATTTGATTGGTCAATAGCTTGCTTAACGTCGGCTAAGGAGAGTTCGAAAGCTTGCAATTTAACGGGATCGATTTCCACTTGGTATTCTTTCTCATATCCTCCAACGCTGGCTACTTCAGCAACTCCTGGTACAGAAGTCAACCAGTAGCGCAAATACCAATCTTGAAAGCTGCGAAGTTCCTGCAAGGAGTATTTTCCAGACTCATCGACCAAAGCATATTCAAAGACCCAACCCACACCTGTAGCATCAGGACCCATTTGAGGCGTAACTCCAGGCGGCAGCCTGCCTTGCATTTTAGATAAATATTCCAAAGTACGGCTTCTGGCCCAATAGATGTCTGTGCCATCTTCAAAGATAACATAGACAAAAGACATGCCAAACATTGTAAAGCCACGCACGAGTTTGACTTTGGGAGCTCCAAGAAAAGTCGTCACAAGGGGATAAGTAATCTGATCTTCGATCAAATTTGGACTTCGTCCCATCCATTCAGTAAAAATGATGACCTGCGTATCTGATAAATCGGGGAGAGCGTCGATGGGGCTTTTACGAATCGCCCAGGCAGACCAAAGCAATATCAAAGCTGTACAAATCACAACAATGAAACGGTTTCTTGCACAGAATTCAATAATGGCAGCGATCATTTTTGTTCCATCTCCATTCCTTGCATTCCCCCTCCAGTGGCTTGGATCCGACTCTCTGAATCCATCAAAAATTGGGAGCTCGTTACCACTAAGTCATTTTCATTTAAACCTTTTAAAACCTGATAGTAGCCTCCTCCTTTGGCGCCTAGTTGTACTTCAATAGGTCTGTAAAAACCTGGTGTTTTTTCAATGAATACAATTTTTTTTGTTCCGGTGTCGATAACTGCTGCTTCAGGAAGAGCCAATACAAATCCTATCGGGATCGTTAACTCAATAACCCCGTACATGCCTGGTTTCAAAAGCATTTCCATATTATTGAAATCAAAGCGAAGCTTTGTCGTTCGCGTCGTTTGATCAAGGACATAATTAATAAAATCAACTTGTCCCTCGAAAGTTCTTCCAGGATAAGCATTCATTGTCAAAGTTGCTTGCTGCCCAATGCGAATAGAGGCGATATCTTGTTCAAAAATATCCGCCAATACCCAAACGTGAGAAAGATCGGCAACAGTAAAGATATTCATGCCTGGTTCAACATTCATCCCAGCAAAAGCATTTTTCTGTAACACAATTCCATTGATAGGAGAACGGAGGGTAAGCGTTTTCATGGGGATAGCTTGTCGATCTAAACGATCTATTTCTTCTTGGGGAATATCCCATAATTCTAAGCGTTGCCTGACTGATTCAAGAAGTTTCTGATTTGTGCGGGAGTATTCCTCACCAAAAGTCCCTTTAAGTTGATTCTTTGAACCTTTCTTCGCGATTATGTATTCTTCTTGAGTGGCAAGAAGAGCGGGGCTATAGACAGAAAATAAAGGCTCTCCTTGATTGACAGTCTGGTTGGTGAAGTTCACATAGAGATCGACAATCCATCCACTAAACTTTGTTTGAACATTTGCGACACGCCTTTCATCAGCAGCAACAATGCCCACAGCACGAATAGACTTGTTTATTTCTCGAGAAATAATTTTTTCTGTACGCACTCCAAAGAGTTGGATACGCTGCGGATCGATTTTTACTTCTGCATATCCCGGAGGAGGCATGCCTTCCATATTCGACATACTTGTAGGTTTATCGTTCTGCTCTGATTTCTGTTCCTGTGGTTTTTGCTCTGATTGGCAGCTTATAACCGTAATTGCCACAAAAAACGCAACGATCGCACCTTTTATCGCATCGTATAGTCGCATAAGATCTCCTCCAATGTCATACCCATTGCACGCTCTAGTTCTGCTATGATGATTTCGCGCTCTGAAAGAAAGCGTTCATACTCAAGTTCAGCATTAAACGCTTGTCGCCAAGTATCCAGCAGAAGCACAAACTTTCCTTCACCAGAACGGAAGGAAGAGAGCAATGCTGAGAATGCTTCTTTGACCTTTGGTAAAATTCCATCTCTATAGAGAGAAATTTTATCATCAGTAGATTTGAGTTTTGCAAGTAGCTCCTTCAATTTTCCGGAGATCATGGCTTTCATTCCTTCCAATTCCTTCTGGTTCGCAAAAGCATTAGCACGTGCCTCACGCACTTCTCTTGCTTGTTTTTCTGGAATCCAAATCGGAAGATTAAACCCTACCTTGAACATTATGGCATCATCGACATGACCATCAAAATTATTATTCATTCTTTCATATGCTACACCCACTTCGAAGTCGGGATAGTAGTTACGGCGTGCTAGCTGCGCCATTTTTTCCTGTTCCATGACCATCGCCTGCATTCGATGAAGTTCTGATCGCGAAGTTAAGGCAATTGATTCGGCTTGAATGTATGAGAGTTGAAATGGTTTGGTAAAAGAGGCTATCGGGTCACCTAAAGCTTCATTAGGAGAACGATTCAATAAAGCATTTAGCATACTCTTGAACATTACTTTTTCAGATTCAAGCATGAGACGCTGTTCTTCTAGCATTTGTAGCTCTAACTGCATCTTAATTGTATCTACATATTCTCCTTTTCCAGATCGATACAGTGCCATGCTATCTTCAATTAGCGCATTAACAAGGCTAGAATTATCTGTATTAATTCTTATAGAAACAGCATTAGTATATAATTGATAGTAAAGTAATTTGGTTTGTCGAATGAGCTCGCGATAGGTCGTAATTTGTATGCTCTGTTGCTGTAACATGACTTGCCGTGCAATTTCTCCCTTCAAGCGCAGCTTGCCAGGGAAGGGAATCACCTGGCTAATCTCATAGCCCATCATAGGGGTAAAGTCACTAGTCTTATGAAATTTATTTTGATCAGACGTGATCATTACTTGAGGATCGTCAAGCACCTGTACTCTGTGAACAACTTCATGTGCAGCTTGAATTCTTAAACGCGTTGCATCAAGATTTGGATTTCGACGAATGACTTCATCTACTAGAACATTCAATTGAAGAGGAGAAAAATTGATATTGTCGTCAGCAATACAAAATGTTCTTAATGAACAAAGTAAAAGAAGTAGCCCAAAACCTATAGTCTTAATCATATATCGCGCCTATAGCTATGTTTTTGGCAAGAGGCATCAAGGGCGGCGCTTCCCTTAATAGCGGCGATTTCCCCCAAATTTGCTTGATTTTGACCGCTCATTTATAAAACCATGAGTATGCATGTCTTTGAAAATCAATGACAAACGCTATCATTGCATCAAATATTAAAATTCTTTGTGCATATTCCTTACTTGTCTTATAAAGTCTTTTTTGATTTGACGTCAACGATAAATTCTTCAAGAACAACCCATTTGACTTAAACGGGTAGATTTTATAGATTTAAGAAATGAGACAATCAAAATATATGAAGCAATTAGATCCGTTTCTTAACGTTCCTTTTTTTACAGCAGCAGATGCAGAAAAACAGGATGTCCCAAGGCATGCACTAGCTTATTTAGTGAGAAAAGGCACTTTAGAAAGGATTTATCCAGGAGCTTACCGCTTTGCTCAATATGAACCAGAAGTTGAGATTCAGTGGGAAAACTTAGCATTGGTTGCAGCGAGCATTCCTGATGGGGTCATCTGTTTGATTTCTGCGCTTTGTTACTACGATTTGACGGATCAGATTATGCGAGAAATCTGGATTGCAGTACCCCATGAATCCCATCCTTCAAAGCGACCCAATACCAGAATCGTCAGAATGCGTAATACTGAGCTCGGAAGAATCGAAATTGCTTTAGGTGAATATAACGTCCATATTTTTGATAGAGAGCGTTGTATTGTTGATGCGTTTCGCTATCTGAGCAAGGAAATTGCAATAAAAGCAATTCAGAAATATTTTCAGAACACTAAATATAAGCCAGACCCTAAAAAACTTGGCGCATATGCAAAGACGTTGCGTGTAAACATCACCCCATACATTTTATCTTATACAACATGACGTCGGATTTAGAAAAATCATTTAAAGCAAAACTGCGAGCTATCGCGAAAGAAAAAAATCGAGATCCCGCTGATCTTTGGCAGAATCTCACACTTGAGCGCTTTCTCGTGCGTTTGGCTAAGTCGAATTTCCGTGAGCATTTTGTCTTAAAAGGCGGTATTCTTCTCTCCAAATATATCGAAATTGGGAGAGAAACAAGCGATCTCGATTTTCTCGCACAAAGCTTGAGTAATGGAGTTGGAGAATTAAGGAATATTTTTGAGGAAATCGCAAGCATTGACCTTAAAGATGGATTTATCTTTCAAGAGCTTAAAGTAAGCGAACTGGCCCATCCTCATATGGGATATCCAGGAGCTGAAGTAGCGATGATTGCATATTTTGGCAATATTAGGTTTAAAGTTGCTATAGATATTGGCTTTGGAGACGTTGTAGAACCTATTGAATATTCGATTCCACTAACAACACCTTCGAAAGGCATGCTTTTTGAAAGCAGTGTAAAGCTGTCTTGTTATCCCAAAGAATTTATTTTTGCCGAAAAATTGGAGACGATTGTCCATCGAGGTTCCTTTAATAGCCGCATGAAAGACTTTCACGACCTTTATTCCATGATATCCTCTTCACAATTGCCGTTCTTCCTTAATTTAGAAGGGATTATACGCACGGTATTCGAGCATCGGGAGACCATCCTTGTTTTGCCGATTGCATATGAGAAGGACGAAAGGTCGCGAATGCAAAATTTTTGGAGCGAGTATCTAAAAAATTTGCGTGCAGAGAATCTACCCTTAAACATTGATCAGGTTCTAGTTAAGATTAACGATTGGCTTCGATTAAATACCAATCTTATAGAGAATCAAAAATGAGGACTGCTTATGTCGAAATTTTCTCAGCTACTTCTTTTACTTCTACCCATTTTTCAAGGATGCTGTTGTCAAACTTACGATTATCAAAATATCCCTGAAGGACCTCGCATGAAGGGTATTGTAGCAACTAGAAATGCTCCAAGTACTAAACGAAATAGCGAAGGTCCCAGAATGAAGGGCCTACCGACTCCTCAAGGTGATTCTGATAATTAGAATTCTCTAAGCAGCAGCTGTCATTCTAAATAGGGAAACAGCTGTTTCCCTATTTCATCTTTCCTTAAATCTGGCAATTTCATCTTAATCTCGCCATATTGCATGTAAAATGGACATATGCACTTTACCACGCGTATGTTCAATATGTAGATGCAAGAAAATCAAAAAATCTGACAGAATAAAAATTCTTTAATATCAGAGGAGCATGCCTATATCAAATGACTATACAATTTTTTAGACCAAAAGGGAGACCAAAGCATAAATTTGGTGCAGTTCCTTGCGAGAGGGATGGTAAAAAATTCCCATCGAAATTAGAGCGAAGGTATTACGATAAGCTCCAAATCCTTCAAAAAGCAGGAGAGGTTTTGTTTTTTCTAAGACAAATCCCCTTTGACCTCCCTGGAAAAGTGCGATATGTTTGTGATTTTCAAGTTTTTTATGCAAATGGTGAAATAAGCTTTATCGATACCAAAGGAAAGGATACGGCTTTAAGCCAGACAAAGCGAAAGATGGTTGAGGATTTATATCCAATTACCATTGAAATCGTCAGCAAAGTTTAAATTAAGCCATTAAGGCTTCTACTCAATTACTCTCTCTACTCCCCTTCCTCAATTACTCTCTTAAATCTTAAATACCGATTTTCTATCGTTTTTTACCAATTTGGTAATTAGGAAAAAATTGGTCTACAAGTTCTGTACAAGAAAAAAAATTAAATCAGAGAGATGAAAGATGGCAAAGAGCAAAACTAAGGATTCGGAGGTCCAGCCGGTCGAAATTGAGACCCCCGCGCAAGAATCTGAAATCGTTTTAGATGAGCTGGTATGGCATACGGAAACCAGGCAGATCAAAGACTTCAAAGATCACGAGAAAAATCCTCGCAAGATCACAAAAGATCAGATGGAAAAGCTAAAGCAATCATTAAAAAGCTTTAACTATGTGGAGACCATCGTCGTCAATCTAGATAATACTATCTTGGCTGGCCACATGAGGGTTAAAGCTATGAAAGCACTAGGTCGTGGAAAAGAAAAAATCGAAGTGCGGGTTCCAAACCGGCAGCTTACTTCCAGGGAAGCTGAAGAATATCTTATTCGCAGCAATAAGAATTCTGGGGAATGGGATTGGGAGCGTTTAGCCAATGAATGGGAGGTAAAAGATTTGTTCAATTGGGGATTTACCGAAACTGAACTTCAGTTCAAAGACCCCGAAAAGATTGAAGCGATTGATGACGGCTATGAAGAAGAATTGCCGGAGGAACCAAAGTCTAAGCCTGGCGATATTTATGATTTGGGAAGGCATCGGCTAATCTGTGGATCCGCCACAATTTATGGTGATATCGAAAAGGTACTTGAGTCAGAACTGATTGATCTGGTAATCACAGATCCCCCTTATAATGTTGCGTATAAGGGCGGCACAAAAGAGAAGCTTACCATTAAAAATGACGATCTCTCAAATGAGGACTTTGAATCCCTTTTGCGAGATTTCTATGTGAATGCTTTCGTCTTCATGAAAGAAGGAGCTGGAATCTATGTATTTCATGCCGATTCTGAAGGGGAAAAATTCCGCCGGTTTTTCCGGGAGTCAAACTTAAAAATGACACAGTGTCTTATCTGGTTAAAGAACTCCCTTGTTCTTGGGCGACAAGATTATCAATGGCAGCATGAACCTGTCCTTTTCGGGGGCAAGGAATACAGCGACCATGATCCTGTGCTTTACGGATGGAAAGAGGGAGAGAAGCATCGTTGGTATAATAACCGCAAGCAAACCACCCTTCTTAAATTCGATAGGCCGCAGAGAAATGCCGAGCATCCTACCATGAAACCTATCCCATTAATTGGCTATCTTATCAATAACAGCTCAAAGAAGGATGATCTTGTATTCGATTTCTTCCTGGGCTCCGGGACAACACTAATCGCAGCAGAGCAGTTGGACCGCAGATGTTTTGGTTGCGAGCTCGATCCAAAATATTGCGATGTTATTGTCGATCGTTATAGGAAGTACAAGCTGCATAGAAACGAGCCATGCAACATTAAGTTGAATGGTGAAAATTATGCCTAGAAAGCCTACAGGCCGGCCAAATGGTCGGCCTAAGAAAATAGTTAAGCCACCAGTGGATCCGCAATCCCCTCCTGCTGAATGGAAGGGAATTGTGCCTGCAAAAGAAATCAACCTGGATCAAGTGCTCTATTGGACGGAAATGCAAGCGACAGCCGAAGAAATTGCAGGCTCTTTTCGAGTCAGCGTCGATACCTTGGATCGAAGGTTGAGGGAGGCTTTTGGTATGGGTTTTGCGGAGCTAAGAAAAAGGTGCAATGGGCGTCATAAACTCTCCCTTCGCCGTTATCAATTTCAGCAAGCTGAGCACAGCGCAACCATGGCTATCTGGCTTGGAAAAATATGGCTTGGCCAAAGAGAAACTATTGTCACAGAAACAATTGTCAAAGGAGAAGATCCTGTCCAGATTTACATTCCTGATAATGGAAGAGGCGACTGCATACAAGAGAAAGTGGAGGATCCCCATGCCTAAAATCATGCCTCAGAAAGGCCCTCAATACCAGTTCTTGAATGCTTCAGCGGATATCGTCATCTATGGTGGAGCTGCTGGAGGCGGAAAAACGTGGGCTCTTTTAATGGAATGCCTGCGGCATAGAAATGTTCCTGGATTCTCTGCTGTAATATTCCGAAGAAATAGCACTCAAGTCCGCAATCCAGGCGGCTTATGGGATACAAGCTGCGAACTTTTTGTTCATGCGAATGGTACTCCTAAAGAGTCGACACTTGAATGGGACTTTCAAGGAAACGGCAAAGTTAAATTCGCTCATCTTGAGCATGATAAAACACGATTTGACTGGCAGGGATCTCAGATTCCCCTTGTTGGATTTGACGAGCTTACACATTTCTCATGGCAGCAATTTGTTTATATGCTCTCAAGAAATCGATCAACTTGCGGAGTGAAGCCATATATTCGAGCCACTACCAACCCAGATACAGATTCCTGGGTTCGACAATTTATTTCCTGGTGGATTGATGAAAAATCAGGATATCCAATCCCCTCACGAAGCGGAAAAACTCGCTGGTTCTTCATTCAAAATGATCAGACAATTTGGGGGTCCAGTCGCGAAGAGTTGATAGGAAAAGACCCGAGTTGTCTACCCAAGAGCGTTTCCTTTGTTGCTTCAACCGTGCATGATAATAAAATCCTACTTGATAAGGATCCAGGATACCTAGCCAACCTTAAAGCCCTTCCTCGTTTTGAAAGAGAGCAACTGCTAATGGGAAATTGGAATGTCAGGCCGACAGCAGGCATGTTTTTCCAGAGGAGCTTTTTTGAGGTTGTCAAGGCGATTCCAAAGGGTGGATTAAAGGCCGTGCGTTATTGGGATCGAGCAGCAACAAAAAAAACAGAAAGCAATGACCCTGATTATACTGTCGGATTGCGCCTTGAAAAGGATAAAAATAACATATTGTACATCACGGATATGGTAAGGATTCAGCAGAGCCCTTTAGGTGTTCAAACTGCTATTAAGAACACCGCGAGCCAAGATGGTATTTCGATAC
>JAGVJP010000048.1 GCA_020051075.1 Parachlamydiales bacterium | reverse complement strand
TAAGCAGCAAGTGATCGCAAAAATGATAAAAGTAAATAAACGCATTTTCAACGTCCTCCATCTTAAAAAATGGTTTTAGCCGACAACAATGCAATTATTGGGTTTATGTGTCAATACAGATTTCATATTTGATAGTGCTGAAAATTTTGTAATATCTTCATACCGCTCTCTAAAATCTCTACGAGTTTAACAGTTCAATTGAATGAATGATGATGCAAGAGGCCCTCGCGCTTATTCTTGGGAGTTCGGAGAGCTATTCTCGATTCATTCAGAGCTAGCCAGCTTAACCTCGCGATTATCGCTAGGACACATCAATACATCAAAATATAAATTTGCTGATAAATTTTTTATTTGTTATAGGATGAGATATAGAGGGTCAATTTTGAGTAGCTCCTCATTGAGCCTTTCAAAATACACTGCCGGTAGTCTGATCTGGATTTTCAAGAGAAGTTGATATAATCAAAATAATAAACATAGAAGGGTGGTTATGAAAATTATTGCAGTTCTTTATGATGATCCAGTGAAGGGATATCCAAAAACCTACGCGCGCGATACCATTCCAAAGATTGAACATTATCCCGATGGCCAAACCGTACCTTCCCCAAAAAAACTAGATTTTACGCCAGGACAACTTATGGGCTCTGTGTCTGGTGAATTAGGATTACGCAAATTTCTTGAAGGCCTTGGCCATACGCTGGTTGTCACTTCTGACAAAGATGGACCAAACTCTGTCTTTGAAAAAGAACTGCCTGACGCAGATATTGTTATCTCTCAACCATTTTGGCCCGCTTATCTAACAAAAGAAAGAATTGCTAAAGCACCTAAGCTTAAGTTGGCGATAACTGCAGGAATAGGTTCAGACCATGTCGATCTTCAAGCTGCTATTGAACGGGGCATTACAGTTACCGAAATTACCTTCTGCAACAGCATTGGTGTGGCTGAGCATATTGTAATGATGATATTAGCGCTCATTCGCAATTATATTCCATCTTACCAGTGGATTATCAATAAGGGTTGGAATATAGCCGATTGCGCTGAGAGATCTTACGATCTAGAAGGGATGGAAGTAGGAACCGTGGCAGCTGGGCATATTGGATTGGCAGTTCTCAGGCGACTAAAACCTTTTGATGTCAAATTGCACTACACCGAACGTCATCGGCTCCCAGAAAATATCGAAAAAGAGCTAAACCTAACCTACCATCCTGACGTTGAGTCAATGGCTCGCATCTGCGATGTAATTACAATCAACTGTCCCTTGCATGCTGAAACCGAGCATATGTTCAATGACACACTCATCAATAAGATGAAACGCGGTTCCTATATCATTAATACTGCGCGCGGAAAAATATGTGATCGCGATGCTATTGTTCGGGCACTTGAAAGCGGACAGCTTGCCGGTTATGCTGGCGATGTTTGGTTCCCACAGCCACCACCAAATGATCATCCTTGGAGAACAATGCCTCATCACGGCATGACACCTCATATTGCAGGTACTAGTTTACCAGCTCAAGCTCGCTATGCTGCAGGCGTTCGCGAAATATTAGAATCCTGGTTTGAAGGACGTCCAATTCGTGATGAATATTTGATTGTTGATGGAGGGCAACTGGCTGGTATTGGCGCGCATTCTTACACAGCAGGAAATACAACAGGTGGTTCTGAAGAAGCTGTGCAGTTTAAGAAAAAATAATGCTCTTGAAAGCCCATTTAAAGAAGGTTAATTATACACGAACTTTACAAAATGGGAAAAATCTCTAATAAATATTATGGCAATTGCAGCAATTGATGTGGATTTAACAACATATTGGTCACAAGTATCCCATGAGGCAACCGAATAAGCAAATCAGCAATTAACTTCTTTTTCTCCGTTCATGTTTGGAAATGGCAACACTAGTCCGTAAAACCGCATCCGGACTTAAACTGATGCTATCAATTCCACAATCCACCAGAAATTCGGCAAATTCCGGATAAGTCGATGGGGCATCACCACAAATGCCAATCTTCCGCTTACGTTTTTTGGCAACACTGATGACATGTTCGATCATCCGAGTGACAGCTTCATTTCGTTCATCAAAAATGTCCGCTACTAATTCGCTGTCACGATCTACACCCAAGGTCATTTGTGTCAAATCATTGCTTCCGATGCTAAATCCATCAAAGATATCACAGAATCTATCGATTAAGATGACATTGCTAGGGATCTCGCACATGACATAAACTTCCAACCCATCTTTGCCTTGCACAAGGCCATTTTCTTTCATGACCTTCAAGACTTTTTTGCCCTCTTCAATGGTGCGACACACGGGGATCATGACTTTAAGATTGACAAGGCCAAATTCTTCTCTAACTTTCTTAATGGCTTTACATTCTAATGCAAAACCTTCCTTATAACCGGAACTATAGTACCTGGAGGCACCACGCCAACCGATCATGGGATTCTCTTCTTTCGGCTCGAAATACTTTCCACCAATCAGATTTACATATTCATTTGTTTTGAAATCACTAAAACGCAAAATCACGTCACGAGGATAAAAAGCTGCGGCAATGATCGCAATACCCATGGAAAGCTTATCGACAAAATATTGTTTTTTATCGATGTAACTGGCAGTCAGTTCATTAATTTTACGCCGCGTTTTCGCGTCTTTTACTTCTTCAAATTTAACTAGTGCCATTGGATGGATACGGATATATTCAGTAACTATAAATTCTTCACGTGCTAATCCAACTCCATCGGTTGGTAAGAAACTTAATTCGTAGGCTTCATCAGGATAACCAACATTGATCATTATTTTCGTTTTCGGCTTTGGAACATTTTGTACATCAATCCTTTCAACCTTGTACTTGAGCAAACCATCGTATACTAACCCCTTTTCCCCTTCAGCACAGCTAACAGTAATATTTTTCCCTGTTTCGATTACTTGAGTAGCATGATTAGTTCCCACAATGCATGGTAGACCTAGTTCACGGCTTACAATTGCCGCATGCGATGTCCTTCCTCCTCGGTCTGTCACAATGGCCGAGGCGATGCGCATGATCGGCACCCAATCGGGATCTGTAATCTCGGTAACCAATATTTCGCCGACCTTAAATTGTGCAATATCTTTGGCGTCCTTGATCACTCGAGCAGAACCCTGCGCGATCTTACTTCCTATACTTTTGCCTTGCACAAGCACTTTGCCTTCTTGAAGTAACTTATATTCTTCGATGATGTTTCGATTTCGTTGAGATTGCACCGTTTCAGGACGGGCTTGCACAATAAACAGTTCTTGCGTCTGACCGTCTTTTGCCCATTCTAGATCCATTGGAGTCCATTTACCATATTTCGAGCTGTAGTGATCTTCGACTGCTATGGCCCACTTAGCGAGTTGCAATGCTTCGGCATCAGTTAAGCAAAACTTTTTTCTATCCTCTTTTGATGTATTGACCTTCTTGATTGGATGTAGAGCATTTTTTGTATAGACAATCTTGACTGCTTTGTCGCCAAGACGCTTATCAATCAAAGGTTTTTTACCTTGCTTAAGCGTAGGTTTAAAGACATAAAACTCATCAGGATTAACCGCTCCCTGTACCACACTTTCTCCAAGGCCATAACTTCCCGTAATGAAAACAACATCTGGAAAACCAGTTTCAGTATCTAGAGTAAAAATAACACCTGCAGACGCTAAATCTGAACGGACCATTTTCTGGACGCCAATGGATAAATAAACTTTGAAATGATCAAACTTGTTCTCATGCCGATAGACGATTGCACGACTAGTAAATAATGATGCAAAGCAGCTTTTACATGCATCTAGCAACTGTTGCAGTCCAGATATATTGAGAAAAGATTGCTGTTGTCCAGCAAAACTCGCACTTGGTAAATCTTCTGCAGTCGCTGAAGAACGAACAGCAACATCTACATTTTCTACCTTGTATAGCGAAGATAATTTGTGGTAGGCATCAGCAATGGCATCTTGCAGTTCAGTGGGAAGCTCACAACCCATGATCAGCTTTCGGGTTATTTCTCCTGCTTTTTCCAGAGCGTGAGAATCATGTATATTCAAACCATGTAAAACAGCTTTTAGATCCTTGAGAACACCAGCCTTTTTGAGAATATATTTATAGGCATAAGCGGTAATTGCAAATCCTTGAGGAATCTTAACATTTGTATTTTTGCGCATCTCCCCTAGCGAAGCATTTTTTCCTCCAACTAGGGAAATGTCTTCAATGCCAATCTCGTCAAACCACAGGATGAAAGACTTTTCACGTTCCTTTTCCTTTTTCATGATAATTCCCCATGTTTCACTTTTGAGATAATAATACTCCATTCTCTTTCTAAGTTGGCTCGGTCATCGGGATGAGCAATACTAATAAGAGCTGCCGCCCGCTCTTTTAAAGTCCTTCCGAAAAGATCGACAACACCATATTCAGTAATGACATAATGCACATGAGCTCGAGTTGTCACAACACCGGCACCAAGCTTTAATTGCGAAACGATTCGAGGGACGCCCTTATGTGTTCGCGCTGTCAATGCAATGATGGGTTTTCCACCTTTTGAAAGTGTTGCTCCGCGCATAAAATCAAGCTGGCCACCAGCTCCTGAAATAATCCTACTTCCTACAGAGTCAGCACAAACTTGTCCTGTTAAATCTACCTCAATAGCTGAGTTAATTGCAGTCGCCTTCGGATTTTGAGCGATCACGCTTGGACGATTAACAAAACCTATATCTAATTGAAGCACTGAGGGATTGTCATTGATAAAGTCATAGAGCCTCTGTGTTCCTGTTACAAACCCAGATACCGTTCTACCTGGATAAATGACTTTCTTTGTATTATCTACAACACCAGACTCGATTAAAGCAAGCGCTCCATCAGACCACATTTCCGAATGAATGCCTAAATGCTTGTGATCGGTGAGAGAAGCTAGAATGGCATCCGGAACAGCGCCAATTCCAATCTGTAAAGTCGCTTCATCTTCAATCAGATTTGCTACATACTCACCAATCTTTCTTTCTACAGGGGTGATGGGATGAGGAGCTATTTGAGGAAGGGAATCGTCCACTTCAATATAGTAATCAATTTGAGATGTGTGAACGAAGCCATCTCCATGGACACGTGGCATATTAGGGTTGATTTGCGCAATGACTATGTTGGCTACTTCTACAGCAGCACAAGCAATATCCACACTTACTCCTAGCGAACAAAACCCGTGTTGATCTGGTAGTGAAACATGAATCAAGGCAATATCAATAGGTCGTTTTTTTGATCTAAAAAGTAAAGGGATTTCTGATAGAAAACAGGGGAGATAGTCTATGTTTTCATAGTCCAATGCATTGCGAACGTTTTGTCCAACAAATAAATTTGCAACATTAAAATTTTTTCTGACTCTTTCCTCGGCATAAGGGATTTTGCCTTCAAGATGAAGATGAATGAGTTCGGTATCTGTTAAACGTTCAGCTTGAAGAAAAAGGGCTGAAAGTAAAGAAAGCGGTGTGGCAGCAGCACCATGCACAAAAATACGTTGGCCTGCGCGAATTACCTCAATTGCTTTTTCAGCCGAGCTTATTTTTTGCATTATGAAAATCCCCTTACCTATCATTCATGTTAATTAAAACATTTTTCTTACCAATAAAATATCCTTAAGCAAAAGGTTTGAGGACAATATTAACCGTATGTTGGCCTCCATCATCGATTAGTGGAATTTCTTGTGATGAAAGCAAAACCCCATCCAACGTGATGCTTGGAATGCCGCTATTCAGATGATGTGGATTTGTCACAATGATCTCATAATGGGAAGTCTTATATCGGTACTGTAATTTGAATTGATCCCATTCTTTTGGAATAGAACAATTCAATGATAGGGTTTGGCCTCGTAATTTGAATCCGAGGATTTCTTCTAACCATACTCGATAAACCCAGCAAGCAGAACCTGTGTACCAGGTCCAACCACCGCGACCCACTTGATTTTTGAGATCATAAATATCAGCTGCAATTACATATGGCTCGACTTTATAAAGTTTATTCGCTTCTGCTGTTGAGGTATGCAAGATTGGGGATACCATTCTCAACAAGTCGGCGGCTTTATTTCCATTACCAGTTCGTGCATATGCCAGAGCTAGCCATGAAGCCCCATGTGTATATTGTCCCCCATTCTCTCTAACCCCAGGAGGGTATCCTTTGATATAACCTGGATTCAAAGGCATCTTATCGAAAGGCGGTGTGAGTAATAAAACGAGATTGTCTTTAGCTTTTACAAGATATTCTCCAGCAGAATTGAGCGCCATTGCAATCCTCTCTGGATTTGCCAGGCCTGCAATGACCGCCCATGATTGAGGCAATGAGTCAATAAAAGCCTCACTATTTTCTTTTGAGCCCAACGGGGTTCCATCATCAAAATAAGCCCGACGATACCAGGAGCCATCCCATGCTGTTGCTTCTACGACTTGTGCGAGGCGCTTAGCCTCGACGCGAAATCCTTCTCCCGCTTCTTTATTGCCACTACTAAAAGTTAATAAGTCGGCAAAATCATGCATCACATGGATCAAAAACCAAGCAAGCCATACACTCTCCCCTTTTCCATGTATGCCGACGAGATTCATGCCATCATTCCAATCGCCGGTTCCAATTAAAGGCAAACCATGAGGTCCTGCAGTCATCCCTCTGTATATCGCTCTGCGGCAATGTTCCAATAATGATTCTGTTTCTTTGGAGATCTTCGGGTCTTGAAAAATCTCTTCTTGATCATCTGCCAATTTATCGCCTTCTAAAAATGAAATTTTCTCCTCAAGTATTCCAATATCCCCAGTAATACGAATATAATGAGCTGTGACAAAGGGAAGCCATAAGAAATCATCTGAACAACGCGTTCTTATCCCAGCTCCTGATTGTGGATGCCACCAATGCTGAACGTCTCCTTCGACAAATTGTCGCGATGCAGCTTTAAGGATGTATTCTCTAGCAATATTTGGAACGAAGTAAACAAGCGCCATGGTATCTTGAAGTTGGTCTCGAAATCCATAAGCACCACTTGATTGATAAAACGCCGTTCTTCCCCAGAAGCGACAACTGAGATCTTGATAAATGAGCCATCTGTTCATTAAAAAATTAGTCGCCTGATCAGGAACATCAATTTGAATTGTCTCGAGGGTTTTATCCCACCAAGATTGTGTATCAGAAAGAAGTTGGTCTATCTTTCCTGGAATTCGACATTGCGATATGAATTGACGGGCAGTTGCAGCATCCGGTGCATAGCCCATGATAAAAACGACTTCTTCTTCTTTTCCCGGGTCAATTTCTAGCAAAACTTGCAGGGCAGAACAAGGGTCCAAAGCTCCGCCAGTATGCCCGGATAATGATTTTCTACTTAGGGCTTCAGGAGATGCAGTTGAACGATTGCGTCCAATAAATTCTGCGCGATCCCCAGAATAGGAAGCGATAGGCCTCGTTGAACATGAAAATGCAACATGTCCGCCGAAATCTGGGTGATATCGGTTGCAAGCAAAAAGCGCTTTACCCTCTGAATCCCATTCTGTGATGACATGTATTTGAGTCTCCTCTTTATCCCCACCCAAAACCCATTCAGTGTAAGCTGTCACAGTAAGACGTCGGAGTTGGGACGAATGATTCGTTAAACGAAGGCGTTGAATCCGCAAAGGAAGGCCACCTTCATCATTTACGGGAACGAAAACTAATAACTCTTGGTTTATCCCATGACTATTATGTTCAAAGCTTGTGTAACCTTGGCTGTGCGAGATTCGATAGGCATCTAACTCTCGGATGGGAGCGGGAGTCGGAGTCCAGACAGTTCCCATTTCTTCATCTCGGATATAAATCGTATCTGAAATGGGATTTAATAATGGATCATTGCTCCAAGGAGTGAGTCGGTTTGTTTGGCTATTGCCATACCAAGTACATCCCAAGCCAGCCTCAGAGACTAACGTTCCAAATTGCGGATTAGAAAGCACATTAATCCACGGCGCCGGAGTATTCGTATTGGGTCCCAAATAAATCACATACGAACGTCCATCTGCAGTATAGCCACCTAATCCATTAAAATAAGGCAGTTCTAAAAATGGCAGCGACTGAGATGGCTCTTCATTGACCTTTTCATTAATGATTAGTTTTGGTGGATATCTCACTTTTGACTTGGGCGAAACAAGCTGTTGCCTGAGCAAGCCCCTTGATGCAATTAATACAGCGTGTGCGACAGAAAAAATCAGATTAAGTTCATCGGGGGACATTTGATCGGTGTTTCTCAAAAAAACACCCCCTGGCTTATTAATCTGATTACGATAAGAATGGGCTTGAACTTGACTCTGCAAGTGCTCTTCCAAAGGTTGTGTATACCCTGTTTCTTCTTCATTAAAAATAATTAAATCTACTTTAAGACCTCGCAGGCTCCAAAAGGCATGAGCAATTAACAGTTGTTTAACAAGATCGACATCATAGATATCCCCAACTGTGACAACAACTATTGGCCAATCACCTGAAATTCCTTGACCCCATAAACCGGATTGTCCTAATCGATTTTTGTGCAATCGATTAGAGCGAAATTGAACATGAGGATAAATGAGCCGACTCGCAAGTTTTAGAAAGAGTTGTACTTCTTCTTGATGAATACGCAAATGACGAAGCTCCAGCTGGGCATAGTTCCAAGCTAGTTCTATCGCACGATGACTTGCTGCGATGTCTTTGTATTTCTCTATAAGCGCAATGGCTGAAGTGCGATTATCTGAGACCGCGGTGACAAAAGAAAGCTGAACCCTTCTTCCTGGCTCAATGACAACACGGCCTCGCAAACTAAAAATGGGATCAAGGACAGTCCCTGTTGTATTCGACAAGTCTCCTTCAAGAGCAGCAGGATGCTTTAAAGACTTTCCGCGCCCAATGAATCGATCTCTATCGGTTTCATATTGCACGCCGCCATCAGATGATGGGTTTGTTGCTAAGACATGCACGGCCCAAATCGGAAGATCATTAGGTGAGCGCAAGCGTCTAAAGCCAAGAAGAGCAGGGGCTTCCGGCATTGCTTCTGTTTCAATAAATAATTTATTGAAGCAAGGATGTGCGCGGTCTGTGAGATGCGGCGCTAATGATAACTCTAGATAGCTTGTGAGTTCAATATAGCGTGTTTCATTCGAATGGTTAATTAAAGTAATCAGTCGTATTTCAGCATTATCTTCGGGAGAGACAACGATTTCAGTAAGTGTTTCAATTTGATGATCCTTTCGTCTAAATTCCGCTTTATCTCCTTTAAAATTTACGGAAAACTCTTTGCCGCTGGTTTGAGTAGGTTGATAGGCAGCCGACCAGACTTCTCCTGATTTCATATCTTTAATGTAACAAAAGTTTCCCCATGAATCTCGTGTTGTATCAGCACGCCACCGGTAGATTTCGATATCACCCCAACGACTGTATCCTCCCCCTGTATTAGTGATCATTAGAGAATACTTTTCATTCGATAGGAGATTGATTTTTGGTGTCACGCTTTCAGTGGTTTCAACGACTCCCATAATAGGACTTTTTGAAAACGGTTCTAGTCTTCTGAGAATAGGTTCTTTTCTTCCGCTGGTGATTTTGATAGGAGGAGAAAAAGGAATACGTTCATAAAGAAGAGAGCTCACTCCGCAAATGCGCGGATCTTTCTGAAACCGGTTGATTAAAATTTCATTGTTCAAAATATTATTGATCGTTGCAAAAATCATTCCTTGATGATGCGCCATATAGACATAAACAATAACCCCGCGTTCGCCGGCAGGACTTTTTTGTCTTGTGAAATCCATCGATTCATAGTAGCCATAGGATCCCATAAGATTCAGATGTTTTTTCTCTGCCATTTTTTTTAAGTTTTTGATTGCGGACTTAGCCTTAACAACTAAAGCCAGCACAGTAGAATAAGGGCTAACGACAAGGTCGTCTTCTAATCCGCGTTTGAGACCAAGCCCGGGCACTCCAAAACTTTTATATTGATAAATTTTGTATGAATCTATGGCGCTAAATGCAGATTCCGAAATCCCCCATGGGATGCCTCGCTGTTTTCCATAATCTATTTGGCAGTCGACAGCAGCATGACAAGCTTCTCCTATTAAAGAATCTGAGTAGTGCTTAGTGAATATCAAGGGCATTAAATATTCAAACATTGTACCGCCCCAAGACAATAAGACTTTTCGTCCTCGGACAATACTATACAATCTTCCGAGAGCCCACCAATGTGCTACTGGGACATCTTCTTTAGCAATTGCCACTAAGCTTGCAATTCTGGCTTCACTTGCCAGTAAATCATAGTAAGAAGTATCAAGTTTGCGGACGTCAACATTATATCCGATAGCAAACAACTTTCGATCACTGTTATAGAGAAATTTTAAGTCCATCTCCTGAGAAAAAAGTTCGATTTCTTTGATAAGCTCTGCGACTTGGCCTATTTTTTCTCCGGCAAGCCATTGGGCGGTCGCTAAGGCCTCCTGTAGTTTCTTCCCCCAGGCTTTAATTTCATTAGGCAGATCGGTTCTCTGAGCTGCTTCAACCAGTTTATCAAGTGCAGGCAACAATTTTTTATTTGCAAGCATCTCTAATGAAGCTTGCCAAGATAATGCCTCAACCCTCCATCGCGATGCTTGAGGATCGATGATGTGAAGGTGTTCTAATGGAAGAGAGCTGAGAATTTCGACCCAGCTGAAATAACGAGAAAAAGTGGACTCCCAACCCATGAGCTGCTCTTCAATCTGTTTTAACCAATAGGCTTCAACCTTTTCAACAGACAATCCTTGTACAACTTTTAAAGCATCCTTGACTATTGCAATAAAATGCGAAAGATCATTTGATTCAGAGGAATCGAATAGACGCTTTGCCTCTTCAATTTTTGTAGATTTGTTGGTTTCTTGAAGGACATCAAAAGTATCTTTGATTCCTAATAGAGCATTTGTTGGAATGATTGAAGAGGATATCATTTCATCCATTCCCTGCTTCAATGTCCAGATGCAAGCAAGAAAATTACCACTATCTACTGTCGAAACATATCTAGGAAAAAGAGGGTCCAATGTTTGAATGTTATACCAATTAAGGAAATGTCCTTCATACCGTTCAAGCTTTTTTAACTCGTGAAGGGTCGCTGATGTTTTATCAATAAAAATATCGCATGTAATATATTTAAAATCATAAGCATTCATAACTGCCAATAACCACATACCGATATTTGTCGGAGATGTACGCTGTGCGATTTCTATATTTAGGGCTGTCTGGAAATTATCAGGAGGCAACCAATGCGTATGAGCTCCGACCAACTCATCGAAATATCGCCATGTTTTGCGTCCAATTTTTCGTAGAATTTGTTTATCAAGATTAGAAAGATTTTCATCTCTACGCTTATCTAAAGGTTTATCTATGACGTGGATAATGTAAGGAGCAGCAATCCACAGTAAACAAAAAGGTAAAGCGATCAGCTCCGCAGGTCTATCGACGGAGATGACTGTTCCTAAAATCATGACAGCAAAAAAAGAGACCCATCCAACTTGAAGCACAAACTTTTGATGGGTTTTCAAACCATTACAACTATATTCACCGGTGGTCCATTGCAATAAATTTTGATGTGAGATCAGCCGTCGAAACGCGACGCGCAACATGGCATCGAGAGAGAGGAAAGCTTCGAAAGGTAATAGCGCAATTGTAATAAGGGATCGTAAACTTAAGAACTTTAGCTCGATTAAAAATGATTTTATTGGAAAAAAAGAATAAGTACATAACTTGCTTATGCACAATGAAATACTTGGCAAAAGCAGAACAAAAAGTGCCAAACCTGTCAACACTCCTGGAACAGGGGAAATAGCCCACCCTGCTGTCAAAAGGACCACTAGAGCAATAGGTAAAAGAGCTCGACGTAAATTATCGAAAATTTTCCAGCGATTGAGCCAGGAAAGTGTATTAACTTCTGTTTTACCATTTCTCATTGGGACTTTTGGCAGAAGCCAATCAATAATCTGCCAATCCCCACGCATCCAGCGATGTTGTCGTTTAGCCCATGATAAGTAATCTTTTGGATGTATATCGAATAAACAAATATGACTAGCAAACCCAACCCGTACAAAAGCGCCCTCGATAAGATCATGGCTAAGGAGGTGCTCTTCAGGAAAATGCTGGGATAAAATGCTATGAAAAGCTTCTACGTCATAAATGCCTTTTCCATGATATGAGCCTTCTCCAACAAGATCTTGATAAACATTTGAAATGGCTTGCGTATAGGGATCTACTGCCGTTGGTTCTGAAAAAATCTTACAAAACCAGGACGCTTTGGCATGGATAAAGTCTGTGCCAACGCGTGGTTGAATAATCGTGTAGCCCCTTTCTAACTTGTTTTTATCTGCAGTTAAATAAGGGCGGTTCAATGGATGAGATAATACTTCTACTAAGGCCCGAGCTTGATCCTTAGGAAGCTGAGTATCCGCATCTAGAGTGATGACATAGCGGGTTCCTTTCAGTGCATTGGCATTGCCCATATACACGATGTTTTCAGGTAATGTTTCTCCCATCAAAAATCGATTTAAATATTCGAGTTTTCCCCGCTTTCGTTCCCATCCAATCCAAGCATTTTCGCTTTTAGACCAAACTCGCTGTCGATGAAAAAGAAAAAATTTACCTTCGCCATATTTGTTCTCTAGGGCTTGAAGACCGTCCACTGCAATTTTGAGTAAAGAAACATCAATCTCTGCATGCTGTTCTTTTGCATCTGAGAAGTCACTAAATAGTCCAAAACTTAAAAGCGGATCGGTATTGGCTAAATAACGGATTTCTAAACGGTTGATTTCTTCACGTATCGATTCAGGGGTCATCAGCATCATGGGTACAACGACTAGAGTTTTATACTCTGGTGGGATCCCTGTTTCGAATAACATCTTTGGTCGTAATGGTGTTGGGAGAAGGATTGTTAATAAAAGGTTTACGAATTGAGTGCTTAATTCAGAGATAGGCAACAATGAAAAAATTAAAAATAATGTTATCTGAAAAAAATTGAGGTTAGCCTTAAAGAAAAAGGAAAACATAACGCTTTCTAATAGTAAAGTCATCAAAGCAATTCCGCCCAGATATACGCTTGCGGGATTTTTAATGATCCATCGATTGATAGATTGAAAAATAGTTGGATGATATCCAACACGCTGCTCCAAAGCCTGACGGCCAGCATCAATTAGATAATATCCGACATGCTGTTCATATGCTTTAACACCCTCATGAGCAAATGAAAGCGTTATTTTAGCAATTTCCACTTCGTTTAGATTAACGCGCCGTGCAATCTCTTCTATGGTTTCCCGATAGCAATTTCTTGTTGTGAAATCCATCTTTGAATAGATCCCTGTGAAATCTTCCCTTAAGATGGTATCGACCGGATTCACAGTTTCAAAAATATCCGGCCATGACAGTTGTGACAGCGTGATTAAACTTCTAATTGCACTAGAAAAAACGACTTGTTCAGACGTTTCATCAAGATGTTCTTGATGCAGTATTTCATCAAGAGGCGATCTAAAACGTTCTTCCAGCCATTTTCTTACCATAGGAAGAATGGCTTCTTCATCAAATAAATGGTCGAGTAATTCTTCACCAAAATGACCAGAGAAAGATGTTTGCTCGTTAGATAAATCTGCTAGAAAAATCGGCAGTAGTTTAGGGTCATGATGAGCTGCATTCAAAAGTCTATTTCCCCAAAAACTGGCTAATTCGCCCTCTCGCATACGATTGTCAACATGGATAGCAAGGAATTCGACCCATTCGATGAGTCTTAAACGCAACATCAAAGGAAAAGCCCAAAGCTCTCCCATTGTCAGGGGATGGTCACCACTCTGATAACTATCAAGAAAATGCGTGATATTTTCGCGATTTAATCCACCTCCTGTATTCTTAACGAGTTCTATAGCGAGAGCATAAATCCTTGGCAATCCAGTCAGAGGTCCGTTTAATATTTTGGGCAGTTCTTTGTAGTATTTTTTTGGCATATTGAGCTTCACATCTTCTATGCCTCCTTCAAGAACATACATATTGTCTAACAACCATTCTGCGGACGATGGAATTGTTTGTTCTATATATTCAGCATCAGCAATATCTCGACGAAGAACTTGAAGCATCTGATGACTTTTTTTAAGACGCTTTATCAATGAGCGGCCATCAACTCCACCAGTACTTGTTTGTTGCAATGAAATAGCAAGCTTGCTCGCTTTCTCACGCAGCATCTCCATTGTCATTAGTTCTGATGGAATATCTACATTCCCTTCTTCAAACATTGCCGGACGTAATAGAAAGGTCACAGGATGCCCACTTTTGACTTCTCGTAAAATAGCGAGGACTTCTCGGACATCTGAATAATTTACTTGAGCAATGATTAATATTTCATTGACGATTACCCGATTTTTAAAACAATTAATTATATCCGAATCAATTAACTGTGAAAAACGCCAGAATGCGTAAATCCCAACCGTTGCGATGATTGTCGAAACTCCGGCCACAATGGCTAACCAAGAAAAATCAATGATTGAAAAATATTTTAAAAGAATTAAACAAACAATTGATATTGCGCCAATAAATGGAATGAGCAAAGCCGAGAAAGGAAAATATCGATTAATTTCAATACTATGATCGTATTTATGGTAAATAGTGGCAAAACGTGAAAAATTTTGCTTCTTAAGTTCAGCTAGAACTGACTTGGCTGTTGAAGATTCTTGATAAAAACCAAGAGCTATATTTCTCTTCTTCATCTTTTTTCCCCACATAGGAACTGCCTATACCACATCTTTGACGCCATTAAGGAAAAAAAGCATTCCGAAAAACTCTCTTCAGCTTGGGGATTAGCTTAAATTGCAGTTTAGAGTAACAGCCTGCAAAGAAGGGTCGCGGCTCAAAGAAAAAAGACCTATAGGGAAAATTCCATATGGGGCTTTAGTCGTTCAATGCTCGTTTGGGATATTTTATCACTTTTCGTCACACTAGAATAGCCACATCATTATGTCAACATAAATACCTGGATTGGAGAGTAGATCATGACTAGGAGGAGAGATGAATCACTGCGTAAGGATGCACCAGTTGCTATGCTGGATTTCGAGTCGATCTTATAAAGATCTTTCTTGAAAAAGAGCGAACACTCCAATTAATGTGTTTATTCACAAAAACCAAAAATGG
>JAGVJP010000041.1 GCA_020051075.1 Parachlamydiales bacterium | reverse complement strand
CGACGGCTGGTGGATTGAAGGCTGTATTGAAGAAATAACTGGATGGACATTTGGTAAAACTCCAATTAATGGATCTACAACGGATACATCGGATGCAAATGATCTTTATTATAAATTAGAAAATGTTGTTATTCCAACTTTTTATGACCGTGATCGATTCGTTAATATCATGAGGCATTGTATTTCTCTAAATGGTTCTTTTTTTAACACTCAGCGAATGATCCAGCAATATGTCACTAAAGCGTACTTCCATTAAGCGAGGAGCTCATATTGCCAGAATCGCGCATCATCCTGTCTGAGCTGCTAAAGGAAGAATCAGACAAAGAAAGCAAAAAACGCCTGATTTTTAAAACCAGACGTTTTTATTATTAAAATTAATAGTAAATGCAATTTTTTGACAACTTAACTGCAACTACAATTACTTTCACAAGAACAATTATAACCACATTGACAATTCTCCACGCATTGACAAGCTTGCGAAGAACACTGACATCCCGATCTGGAATAACATCCGCAATGTCTTTCTTGTATGCATGCACAATTCTGGCAATAACAATTAACCATTGTTGGAGCAGCTGAAAGAAAGGTAGCTACCATGAGAGAAGCCCCTAAAAAACTAAATAACATTTTCATGTTTTTTTCCTTTTTGTTGTTGAAAAAGATTTTAAAAACAGCTTTAGCCATTCCTAAAATGCTATTTCAGATTATTGTAATCGTTCAGGAGTGTGTAGACACTTCCCAAATGGGTTTGAATGGCGATCTACTTCAGAAATCAGCTCATTATATAGTAAAAAAACTATGAATTTCGCCGATTTATTCGCATCTCATCCCTTCAAACATCATTTTGGAAGGCCTGGACCCTGTGAACGGCTACAGATTATTTTTGATGCAACCACAACCAGTTCCACATAAGCAACCTCTACCACAGTCGCAGTATCTGTCTTGAGTAAATTGAGAACAGCTTCTGGTATTAGCTCTAATAGATTGTGCCATGTTAAGAAATCCTATGGCTACAAGAGAGACTCCTATAAATCCAAACAACAACATTCTCGTTTTTAATACACCATAAGACAGTCGTACGCTGACATCTTTAGGATTAAAAATTTCACTATTAAATGTCATACAAACCTCAATGTAAGAACTCATTCAAATCTTTTAATTAATTCGCGGATTTCGGCAATTTTCGCTTTTTGCTCATTTTGATCCTGAGAATAGCAAGCTTCAGTTACACACGAGGATAAATGTGTATCCAAAATGCGCAATTCAATGCTTTTAACAGCCGAACGTATCGCGCGAAGCTGGTTTAAGATTTCAGGGCAATATCTTCCATCTTCGATCATTTTTTTGATTCCCTCTATTTGTCCACTTACTCTATTTAGATGAGACAATTGCTTATGGTGGGAGGGATGTTGGGATGGCCGATTGTGGCAACACGACTTATCTGTCATAAAAATTCCTTCTTCATTTATAGGATACCCCCGTATGGTATATAGATGGCTAAATAATGTCAACGTAAAAGAAATCACATGCACGCGCAAAATTTCTTCAAAGGAATCGAAACGAAATTCTCAAAAGAAAAGAATTTCCTTGTTTTAAAAATTGTTTTTACGATATATGATTCTTGCCCATTCCTTTTATGAAAAAATTATATGATTAAATCTTCTATTTTGAAACTTTTGGTTCTAACTATCCTTTTTACTTTCTCGCTAACATACGGACAGATTAACGATTGTAATAATTCAGAGTGCAAAGAACAAGCAACGAATGAAAACAATAAGATGAAAACAGAAGAATCATCAGAGCCACCTAAAGTTGGCAATTTTGCATTGCCTACTTCACAGCAACCTGCCGCTCTTTTTGGTTTTGGAGGAAATATTATTGATAAAGGTGAAATCCAGTTATATTTTTTTGCAGATGAATTCATTGGAAATAAGAAAATGACGATTGATCTTATTCCAGGTATTCTATTTGGAATCACTAATGAATGGTCTGTTTTTTTTAATCTTCCATTTACTCCAATAATTAAAAATGGACATAACAAATCAAATGGGCTAGAAGATTTTTTTATACAGTTTGAGTATGCATTTTATAACAAAAAAACTCTCACACATGTTGACCAAGCAACGTTGATAGGAAATATCACATTTCCTACAGGTTCAACCAAGAAAAATCCATCAACGGGTTTTGGTTCACCGAGTCTTTTTTTAGGAGGAGCATATTACCGCACAATGGTGGATTGGTTTATGTTTACTGCGCAGGGGGCTGTTTTTACAAGTACTGATAATAAGACCAAAATCGGAGAACAATTTCTTTATCAATTTGGACTTGGAAGAAATATTCCGAGTCCCCAAGGATGGATCTATGCATGGATGATAGAAATCGATGGGGAATATAACAAAAGAAACAGAATCGACGGGATTTTTGACAAAAATTCTGGAGGAAATGTAGTCTATGTCACTCCTTCTTTATGGATTTCTTCAAAGAAAATCTTAGTTCAATTCGGAATCAGTCTTCCAATAATTCAGAATTTATCAGGTGATCAACGTAAATTTGATTATGCGCTTAACTTGAACATTGCTTGGTCGTTTTATTAATAAGGCATGTTTCTTCGATTAAGCAAAAAAGGGTGTCAGGATAGGACCACTCTCAGAAGTACAAAGAAATATGAGGAGGGATGTAAATTTGTTTATTCATTATGCGAAGCAAATAGCTGGACTGAAATAGAAACTATGGGCAAAGCAATGCAAGAATGAATCGCTAAATTTGTTTCACTTCCCAATGGAATACCATCTCATGATACTTTTGGAAGGACATTCGGATTAATTGACCCTAAAGCTTTTAATGATTTTTTGATCAGATGGATGGAGAGAGAGATTTTCTATCGATGTAATCAGTTTTGACGGAAAAACTCTTGTGCAACTGAAAAGGAATTGGATTAGAGGGTGAACATATTTTAAATGCATGGAGTAATCAGAATGGTATCTACATTGGTCAAAAGAAAGTGAATGATAATCAAATGAAATTAAGGCGATTCCAAAATTATTTTTTGACGACGCGCTATACACAAGGACTTTAAGGGAATGGTTATAAGAGAAAGAACAATGGGAACAAAAACTTCTGAGGAAATTTGCTATTATATAAGTAGTATTGAAATGGGTGCAAAACTTTTTGAGTACGGTGTACGAGGACATTGGGAAGTAGAAAATTGTTTACATTGGCGTTTAGACGTCATATTCCGCGAGGATGAAAGTCGATATCGAGATAGAATAGGTGCTCAGAACTTATCTGTAAATAAGAAAAATTATCCTGGGAATGTTAACAAAGGATAATGTTAAGAAGCATGGCACAAATGCCAAAAGATTAACTGTTGCGGTCGATCCCAGCTACAGGGAAAATTTATTTAAAAAAATTTTATAATGCAATTACCCTGGGATTTCTGCAATTTAAGTTGAGAAAAAAAAATATTTATTCTACTCTACAGCTGATTGAAACTGCTGGATTGAATGATCTCTCTCTCGGGGAGAGATAAACATATTTAGCGATTTTCAGCGAGTGAAATTAGTCCAAGTACTAATTTCAAAAAAATTAAAATCAGGGGGTTATGATGGTACGAGTATCACAATATAGTGTAGAATTAAATTATCTTCTGACAAATGGTGACGAGCCATTGTTTGTTATTAATAAATCAAATTTTACCCAAAATTGTTGTGTTTTCGAAAAACTAAATCGAATTGAAATTTACTCGAATAAAGTTATTGCAATTAAGAAAACAAATGAACGAATCCCAATAAGTTATTTATTTTATTCCTTACCCGATTTTTCTATAGTGGACCCCGCACAATATTTTACGCGTCACTCTCTTAACGTGAGCCAAATGAGTGATGGTGACTATCGGTTAACAGCATTTGCGCGAGGCTTAGCTGGAGGGGTGCATTGGTCAAAGTTCACTGAATCATACGACGACCTTGAGAGATATGCTCAAAACGGAAATATAGAAAAAATCCAACATTATATTCATCATAAATGGGATCTTGATGGGGGCGAGGGGTACTTAAAACCATTAGGCTGGGCAGTTATTGGAGGACAAACCGAAGCTGTGAGAATTCTACTTGAAGCAGGTGCAAATCCCAATTCTAGTGTCAGAATTGCTTCTTCAACACCCACGGTTTTGATGCACGCCGCTACAAATAATAGGCCGGATATTGTCAAATTATTAGTTGAACAAGGCGCGGACCTAACTCTTAAAGATAAAAATGGAAATACTGCTCTGGATTTAGTTCGTGGGCATGAAGGATACAACGAAGTGCTTACTTTATTATATCCAAAATTAATTCAACAAGCTCAAGAGATATCTAATACAATTGCTCAAAGAACTATAACCTTAACGAAAACTCAAAATTCATTAAACGAAAAAGAAGAACAACATTTTAGTAGTATTGTTCTTTCGGTACTCATTGATTCAGAATATATTCGTTATTTATCTTCTTCTGATAAAGATAATGTACTCAGCTAGAGAAGCCATTGCTAAGGCTCTAGCCGCTGAAATTTCATTGTATAAAGATGATGAAAAAGCCCCCATACTAAGGGCTTTTAGTGATGCCATTCAACGGGTATGGGAACAAGAAAAGGTAGCTACAAGTGGTCAGCCATGTTGTTCGAGTGCTCCTGAGACACACCACAATTAATATAGCTACCCAAATTGCTCTATCAAGACGCGCAGAAGCTCCTCCAGAGAAAAAAACAACTTATGGCGTTGAGAGTACCCTAAAGGTATTTAGTGAACAAAAAAGAAATCAATACATTTCACAATCTACATGGTTCTTCCCAACATACTTTGGCAAAAAAACGAAAGTATGTTGGGAAACAATAAGCTCATCCATTGATTCCTTCACTGTACAAAAATATCTGCTAACGAACATTTCCACGATTGCGATTGTAATAATCCCGCTCTATGCGCTGCATACGTAAGTAGTCGGGATCTGGGTCATATCCGATCCCGCCCGCTCCATAAGGGTGGCGCTCTCGATAGACTTCAGGCTGTGTTTTTCCGGAATAAAATTCTTTGCGATAATATTGCCAATCTTGTTGATTATCCCAGTCATTATGTCTTTGGCCGCCATCATATCTGTAGCCGCGAGGCGTCTCACCTTGTGCAATATACCGGTCTTCTTGACGGTCGTTAGGATCTTCCTGTGAACGCTGCTGTAAGGAGTTATTAGCAGAGTTGTTTTGCGCTGGCGTTTTCCCTGAATTAGCCTGTCCCTCCCCTTCTGCCAGATCGAGTCGTTGAGTTGGTTTTATTGTTTTGGAAGGAGCCTGTGCTTCTCGATAGTTTTTTCTCTGTGCTATACGACTCGTACTACTGCTCGAAGCTGCAGAAAGATCCGGTAAACAAAGAACGACTGCATTCAGAGCCAAAGCAAAAAAAGCAATTTTGGAAACTCTTAACATGATCATCTCCTTAGTATAACTCAAAAAAACAGGCTAGTAAAAATTTTAAACTTATAACTTCCTTTTTCATTAGATTTTTTTTATTGTCAAGAAGAGATGCCAAATGGGCAATTCAACCAGCAATTCAACAAGAAATGCAGTGCCATAAATGAAAGGGGGCCCTTTTGAATGCAAAAACATTAAATTCACTCTCTCTGTTAATGAAAGCTGGCCAGCAGCAGCAGATCAATGTCACGCAAACGTTGATGATGTCTGCACAGATGCAGCAAGCACTCAAGCTATTACAGCTGCCATTACAAGAGTTGGAACTCTATATTGAAGAGCAGGTGGTCCTAAACCCCTTGCTTGAGATTAGTGTCGGCGAAGAAGAGATAGAAGAGTCTGATGAGGTCGATGCTCCCAAAATGGATAGCGAAGAACAGTTTGAAAAAGAGGTCTCGATCGATGATAAAGATCTACTGATTCTGTCTCAGCTGGATGAGGATCTACGTGACCACTTTTCCCAGACCGAATATGAACGAAACCCCACTGCTGAAGAAGCTAAATATAAAACATACCTAGAGCAATCTATCTATGCAGAACCAAGTCTGTATGAAAAACTCATGGAGCAGATCCATCTCTCGTTCGAACAAGAATCTGAGCGGTTGATTGCAGAGATACTGATCGGTTATATCGATGAGAATGGCTTCTTCAAGGGCTCTTTAGATGAAATTTGTCAATTCCATCAATTGGACAAAGCACTTACCGAAGAAGTTTTGAAAGAGATTCAAACATTTGAACCTTTAGGAGTTGGAGCTTCTTCGATTCAAGAAACCCTGTTAATTCAGCTCCTCACAGCGAAAAAAGAAGGGACATTAGCCTATACAATCATCAGAGATTATTACGAACAGTTAATCCACAATCAGATCCCTGTTATACAAAAACAACTAAAATGTTCTTATGAAGATATTCAACAAGCTTTAGATCACGATATTTCGAAGTTAGATCTGCATCCAGGGACTCATTATTCAAAGATCCCAAACTTAGCTGTCATTCCCGACGTGACATTGCGGCAGGAGGAAGAAACTCTTGTTGTCGATATTGAAAGAGACTATTTCCCTCTCTTAAAGATTAACAGACGCTATTTAAAACTTCTCGACGATCCGGCAACGACATCAGAAACTAAGCACTTCATCAAACAACACTTGCTGTCTGCTCGTTGGCTCATGCGGAATATTCAACAACGTTTTTCGACTTTGGAGAGGATTGCGCAGGTATTAGCAGTCAAACAATACCATTTTTTTACAAATCCAAATGGATTGCTGACCCCTCTTACAATGAAAACAGTCGCTGAAGAACTTAATCTAAATGAATCGACCATTGTTCGGACAGTTTCAAATAAATATATCTTTAGTCCGCGTGGCATTCATCCTCTCCGAACCTTTTTTACCGGCAAATATGTCTCAGATGAAGGAGAAGACCTCTCTACGACGACTGTTAAAGAAGCGATGCTCACCCTGATCGAAAAGGAGGATAAGAGCCATCCAATTTCTGATGAGAAAATATCGGTTCTTCTCAAGGAGCAAGGGATTCCCTGTGCAAGGCGGACAGTGGCAAAGTACCGTTCACTATTTAACATCGGCAACACGCAACAGAGAAGAAAGTTCAAGTCATCCGCTTGCGGCGAGGCTGTAAACGAGGAATAGCACTCAAAAGCGTTTTTGTATATTGATCTGAAGGGTCTTCAAAAAGGGCTTCTGTCGACTTACTTTCGACGATTTTACCCCGATATAACACCACAATATCATCTGAAATATGCCTGATGACTGATAAATCATGTGAGATAAACAGATAACTCAAGTTCAACTGCTCTTTTAGTTCAGACAACAAGTTGAGAATCTGCGCTTGTATCGATACATCTAAAGCAGAGACGGCTTCATCGCAGACGACAAGTTTAGGCCGCAACGCAATCGCCCTTCCAATACAGATTCTCTGCTGCTGTCCCCCAGAAAATTCATGGGGGTAGCGGCTCATCACATCGGGAGAGAGGCCAACTTGCCGAAGAGTCTGTGCAACGCATTCTGTTTGTTCATCTCTTGTTTCTACTACCCCATGGAATAGAAGAGCATCCCCCATATTTTCCCGAATCGATTTGCGCGGATTTAGAGAAGCATAGGGATCTTGGAAGACAATTTGAATATCCTTCCTTAATCGCTTCATCTGGGACGGAGGAAGCAAAAACAGCGACTCTCCTTCAAATAGGCTTTCTCCTTCAGTAGGTTCAATGAGTCGTATGGCTGTCCGGGCAGCCGTGCTTTTCCCTGATCCAGATTCTCCAACCATTCCCAACACTTTTCCAGAATGGATTGTGAAATCGATCCCATCGACCGCTTTGATATCTCCAACATGTTTGCGGAATAGCCCTGACAGCACTGGAAAATATTTTTTAAGTCCTTTGACCTGCAGAACCGGAACCTTCATCTTGCCTCGCTATCGAGTAAACGAAGTTTTTCCATGCTTTCAACCGTCCCATCATAGAGTACGCATCTTGCAACGTGATCATCCCCTTGAACAGAGAAGAAAGGGATTGCGTCATGGCGGCATTTCTCCATCGCCCAGGGGCAGCGTGGATGAAATCGACACCCATTTGGAATGTGTTTGAATGACGGAACATGCCCTGGAATAGGTATCAGCTTATCTTTTCGATGTTCAAGCGAAGGTCGCGATTGAAAAAGACCCATTGTATAGGGATGGGCGCGATGATAGAAGATGTCTTCTACGTGTCCGCATTCTATCCCTTGCGCCATATACATCACGATGACATCATCCGCCATTTCAGCAACAACACCCATGTCATGGGTGATGAGGAGGAGTGCCATACCAGTCTCTCTTTGAAGGGTGCGGATGAGCTCTAAGACCTGAGCTTGAATCGTGACATCTAAAGCTGTCGTCGGCTCATCGGCGATGAGGATATCTGGTTTGCACATCAGCGCCATAGCGATCATGACTCTCTGCTTCAAACCTCCTGAGAGTTGATGCGGATAAGATGATAACCTTTCTTCGACAGAGGAGATCCCGACAGATTCTAAAGCTTTCCTCGCATGATCCCATGCCTCTTCACCGTATAAGCCAAGGTGAAGGGCAGCGACCTCCATCAACTGATCGCCGATGGTGAAAACGGGGTTTAAAGAACTCATCGGATCTTGAAAGATCATGGAGATTTTCGCCCCTCGAATGCCCCTCATCTCTTTCTCTTTGATCTCCAACAAATTCCTTCCTTGATAGAGAACTTGTCCAGTCGAAGGGAGAGCAGGCGGGCGCGGCAGAATCCTCATGAGGGAAAGAGCAGTCAATGATTTCCCACAGCCCGATTCACCGACAATAGCCAGCGTCTGACCTTGGTATAGAGAAAAATTGAGTTTATCGACAAGGGTCCAGATATCGTTTCCAATTTGTAGCTTGGTCGTGAGATCTTTCACCTCTAAGATAGGTGCCGGCGTCATTTTGTTGTTTTCACCAATTTTGATTAGATGTCGGTATACACTTCACCGCTCTTAAGATTCAAGGAAATTGTCTGAATGAAAACATAAGAGTTTAGAAAAATAAATTTATTTGTTATTAAATTATAAAAATGTGATAAAAATATATTCTGTAAAATTTCGATTAACCTTGATTTTTTACACCAAATAATCTAAAATGAAAATTGAAGGATAGGAATGTCATACAAACCATTATCTACAGCAAGGTATAGACAATACATCAAAATAATCGGATGGTCCTTAGAAAAAGGAGGGATTGATTGGAAACTCTACGACGAACATGGGTCTTTCCTTTGTACGATCATCATCTCTCATGGCAAAAAAACTAAAGAAGAGATTGTCGCTTATAGTGTACAACAAACTGAAAGAATTTGTAAGAAGAGGGGATTGAAATGGCCACCAAAAAAGAAATAGAGCAACACTTAAAATTAGCTTTAAAGGAAATAGGAGAAATTGTTCCATGGTATGACGAAGAAGTCAGTGCTTGGGTTTTTGAACATCCTCTTTATCCCGTGGGCTATGCAAACGCTACTCCTGAAGCAGTGATTGCAAATTACCCTCTTCATTTAAAGGAGTTCATTTCGGAGCGATTAAACAACAATCTAAACCCTTTAGTAGAAAAAGAAACTAAGGGTCATGGAGGTGCTCGAATTGGAGCTGGTAGACCTATAGGAACAACTAAAACGCCAACAAAGCAAATTCGCGTCCCCACGGATATCGCTGACTGGTTAAAAATTCCCCAAAACATCGAAACAATTCGCAGAATTAAAAATGCTCCATTACCGCAGTTGGGAGCTGTTACACAATTGACGATCCCTGAGTCGCAGAAACATAAAGGAAAAAGGTGTTAAATAATCATAGTGATTTATGGAATCAGGCATTAGAATAGTTGTTTTCGTTCTTATAAGAAAGAGGACAATACAATGGAAATTTGGTTAGATTCAGTGAATATCCAAGCTGTCAAGCTGGTCAAAAGGCTAGGCTTTCTCTCAGGCGTGACGACAAATCCATCCCTGATTGCTCAGCAGTCTCTCGGTTACGAAGAGATCTTAGAAGCCCTTCTCCATTATCAAGAAGGTCCTGTCACTGCACAAGTATGCGCCCCTGAGGCTGCGGAGATGGTGCAGCAAGGACAGAACCTTTACGCCATTTCAAATCGGATCATCATCAAGGTGCCCATGACAAAAGAAGGTCTTGATGCCTTGCACAGCCTCTCGAGACAGGGAATTCCTACAATGGCAACGATCATCATTCATCCCCATCAAGCCCTAATGGCCGCATTAGCGGGTGCACGCTATGTTGCTCCCTATCTAGGAGCTATCGAAAAAGCTGGATTTAATCCCTGGGAGATGCTCCAAAGCTGTGTTAAAATCTTTAACAACTATCGCCTCAGCACAAAGATATTAGGCGCTTCCCTGCAGTCGATTGAACATGTGTTGAAGTGTGCAGAAACTGGAATTTATGGTGTCACCCTCAAGGAACCGCTATTTCAAGAATTAATGAACACAGACCCTTATACCAACGAGCGCAATGAAGCTTTTGCTGAGGATTGGAAAAAGATAGATCATCATGGGCTATTCTCAGAAAAAGTCAGGCGCTAATCCTAATGGCTGAACGAATCACGTTGGAAGAGTTAATCGATTTACTTCTCGAAAAGGAAGAACTGATATCAGGAACTTTAAGCGCTCCCTTTGAGAAATCATCCCCTTCAAAGATCGTCGTCAGACCGGTCAAGCAAAAAGGAATTCTACTTTACCAATTTGAAGAGCATTCTGGAGAACAGGTCTTTCACCGCAACTTATCAAAGAACGACTGCCTCACAAGACTGCTTGAGGTGATCCCACGCTTTAAGCAGACCTGCCTATATTCTTCTCAAGCAGATTACCAGATATTAGTGAACAGAAAAAGACTCATCACAATTTTGAAGCACTCCCCTACTAAAGAGGCACAGAGTCTCGAACATAACCGTAAAAAAAATTATCTATTGAAAGAAGGAGAAGAGATTCCTTTTCTCATTCACTTAGGGATTATGACCCCTAAAGGAAAAGTGATTCCTTCGAAAATGGATAAGTTCCGACAGATCAACCGTTTCCTCGAAATTATCGACGACATCCTTCCCCAGTTAGAGAAAGATCAAGTCATCCGTATTGTTGATTTTGGATGTGGAAAAGCTTATCTCACATTCGCTGTTTATCACTTTTTACAGGAGGTCAAAAAGCTCCAGATTGTGTTAACGGGTGTAGACCTAAAGGAGCAGGTGATTAGTGATTGCCAGAAGCTGGCTAAGGAATTAGGCTATGATCGCAATCTCTTTTTCATCCCTGGAGACATCGGTCATTATCATCCTGAAAGCAACGTCGATCTCATGATCTCGCTCCATGCGTGTGACACTGCCACCGATGCCGCCCTTGAAAAAGCTGTGCGATGGAAAGCACGAGTGATCCTCTCAGTTCCATGCTGCCAACACGAGCTGTATTCTCAAGTTCAAAATGATGCTTTACAGCCATTGTTGAAGCATGGGATATTAAAAGAGCGCTTTGCCTCTCTGGCAACAGACGCGGCGCGGGCACAGCTGCTAGAGATCATGGATTATGAGGTCCAAGTGCTGGAATTTATTGATGTGGAACACACTCCGAAGAACCTGCTCATACGAGCGCATAAACGATTGAAACCGATTCAGTCGCCAATCCCCTTGCAATGTTATCAAGCCTTTAAAGAAGCACTAAAAATCTCGCCCTGCCTTGAACGTCTACTCAATATATCTCTTTTGGTGTGAACCAAGACTTCTCGATTGATCGTTTCAATCCTTTCTCTAATCTCTGGGTGTGTAAGCGGTCCAAACCATAAAGCATATCGGCCTTGCTTGCGGATGTCGTTAGCCTGCGTCACCTGGATAGCAAAGGCATATTGTCTGTCTCCATGTTCGAACAAATAAAAGGCTCCGATCAGATCGCTCTCAGCAACAGAAAATGGTCCCCGATCTAATTCACAGTCGAATAAACGGGTGGGATAACGTTGGAGCTCTTCTTCGTATATTTTTTGTTGTTCAGCCGTTCGGAGTTCTTTGCCTCCTTTAGGATAAACGACATATAGATTTCCACCTCGCTCTAGAAAAAATCTAATAGTGGCAGCTCGAGATTTTATTGTCGATGCACGCAAAGGGTCTTCAACGACAGAACGATCAACCAATTCTGGGGAAACTTCCCCTTTTGTGCATACAGGCGTCGCTGGTTGCGGGGTATGGATGACAGCGATCAAAGAAGTGAGGCTCTTGCCTAATTCGTGCGCGAGCACATGTTCAATGACCCCTTGTAGGGTAACGAAGCAAGCTCTAAATTTCTCGTCCGAGCCTTCATCGATGATCAATCCAGCATCGACGACCTCAGTCCAATAACGGATTAAATCCGGCCTCATCGCTTCAAACTGTTCCGATTTAAGGCCTTCAACTTCAGAGCAATTTATTGTTGTTAGAACAGTTTCATAGAAAAAATCTATAAATGGATCCTGCTCCTCTTCCCCTTCTGAAGCTGAAGACACCTTTTCGGTTGTTATATCAGGCCTTCCCATTAGAAACGATTCTGATAGGATAAATACAAACAAAAATATAGAGAAAAATTTGCGAAAGGAAAATCCGCAAAACTTTGGCAACCAATGAATTAAATCGTTTTCTCGATTTGTTTTTGAATCTATGAAAGTCAAAACCAACCTCCGTCCTTTTAGTTTTTCCTTCCATAGATGTTATCACAAGCATTCAATATTCTGCAGCAACTCATCGCCCGTTATTTCAAGATCAACAGGATAAGCAAAGGGACAAAAACAGGATAGGCAGGATCGCAAGCGGCAGGATAAGCAAGATGATTGGGAAATTCAAGTGAACACGATCATCTTGCTCATCCTGCCGCTTGCGATCCTGCCTATCCTGTTTTGTCCCTTTTGGTTATTCTGTTTTATCCTTGTTGCAGATCCTGTTAATCTTGTTTATCGCACATTGTCGATGATTGCCAGCAGCTGTGTTTTAATTGTCCCATCTGGGATTAATTCAGCGACTTTCCTAGCGACAACGACATTCCCGTGTGCTAGAAATAGATTTTTTGCAACATTTCTCAATGATTGAGATTGTAGAAGTGGATTGACAATCGTACGACTATTGTCGACGATAAAGTTACCGATCTTCATAGCATTTTCGACATCATTTTGTAGGAGATAATACTGCACAATGTGAAATAATGCATAATTCCTTGAAACAGGAGTAGGCAACTCATTAGCAAATTCGAGAGCTTTTTGCGGCTTATCTTCCAGCAAGGCTAAGCGAATCTGAATGAGAATCGTCGCTTCATGTTCAGGTGTCAGGAATTTGACACATTCACGAGCGTAATCGAATTGATTATTCGGAATGAGATATTCTTCGATCAATTCGGCAATTAAAAAATCCCGATCCGATTCTTTTGGGATCGATTTAATGACATCCATGGCTAAAGTCCACTCATGCAAGTGAAAAAAACCATGGGTGATGTCGATCAATTTTTCTTCTTTTTCATCGATATTTGTAATCGACTTTGCTTCTACAAACATTTTTTTCAGCTGATCAACACCGAGTGTTGTTACTGCTGTACTAGATTTATACATAAGCACCTCCTATTATTAGTTATAACCGAGTTCCAAAAACTCAGATATATAACAGAATCATTCGCTTATCTAAAAATCATTATAACTGAATTGTTATTTTTTGTATGGATTTACATCCTTCCTCATAATTCCTCACTGATCTCACTGGCTCTGTGGTGATTTATTCGATAACCTCTGATAGATCACATAAAGGATGATTAACACAACAGGAACAATGATGTCCGTATAGAGAGGCATTCCTATGTTTCCTGGGGAAGTGTTGTTATTATAATACAGGTCTGCGAGATGAGTAATTCCATCGGCAATCAGCCAAATCGAACTCCCAAGAATCGTTGCGAACCAGAAAGTCCCCCGATACCAGATGCATAAAATTCCAAGAACACCATAACCTAAATTGACATTTGCAAGCAGTTTTTCAAATGGGCAGGCAGGCCAACCTGAGTAATCAGCGACAAACTGCGTCATGAACATTAAGCCGAAGAAGGCGAGGAAGCTGCTAAGTCCAAGACTGAACACCAGTTGATAGACTAAAAAAAGTTCAACAATGCGAAGAGGTGTTTTAGGTTGTTTACTCACAAAAAGGTGGATAAAAAATCCGATGATCCCCATAAGAAGAATAGCTGCATAAATAAACATAGCACACCTGAGTGAATGATTAAGATGAGTCCAAAACTCAATCAGTACCACATGAGGAAATAGATCGCTAGTGTGAAAGTGCAAGAAAGAGGAGTGTTCATGATCAAGAATCGTTGGAATCCTGACCAGTACAATAAATTTGAGAGTGAAAGGAATCAACCCTTCTACGACTTATTGAAGCTGATTCATTCCCAAGAGGCCCCGCACCTGCTAGACCTCGGATGCGGCGACGGTAAATTGACATTGGCTGCGCATCAGAAATTACGAGCCAACCTAACTCTAGGGATAGACATTTCCCATGAGATGCTGGCAAAAGCTCAACGGTTGCAAACCACAAACCTATTTTTTCGAGAAGAAGATATACAAAACTTCACTTCAGAGCAAAAATTTCATATCATCCTTTCCAACGCTGCATTGCAGTGGGTGCCAGATCATCAGAAACTGCTTACCGAATTCACCCTTCTCTTAGAATCTGGGGGGCAGCTAGCCATCCAAATGCCGTTGAATCAAAACTACCCTTCCCATGTATTAGCCTCTGAACTGGCAGCAGAAGAACCTTATCGCTCTTCGATCGTGCAGCAACAGCCCGCTACACATGTCTTAGAGATGGAAGATTACGCCGTGCTTCTCGATGAACTCGGTTTTGAAAGCCAAATCGTCCGGACGCAAATCTACGTCCATTATCTTGAATCAACCGCCAGCCTTGTTGAATGGCTAAGAGGCTCATTGCTCACTTATTATCAAGGTCAGCTTACAGATGAACTCTACAAAAGTTTTTTAGCGGAATATAGAAAAAGGGTCATCGAACGACTTGGATGGTCAGAACCATTCTTTTTCCCCATGAAGAGGCTCTTCATTTGGGGCCAGCTCCCTATTCTGTAGGAAGCCGCGGAGTAATCACCCGTCTTGGAACAGTAGGGCTGATTCCATCGAGCGCAAACACACCTTTAAAAAGATTCATTGGTGAATGCGTCGGAGATGAACTGGGAGAAGATGGAGGCGTTGACGTCAGGTTTTGTTGTCCTGTAGAAGAGTGAAGGTAAGCCTTTCCCCTTTCACTGATCATATAGACAGCACAAATCCCAACAGCATAACACAGCACAGCACCAAAGACAGCGCTAACGTTAGTGGTCGCACGACCAGCTAATTGTTTAGAAGCGGCTGTTACAAACCAGCCCAGTGAATTTCCTAATCCATTTATCATATTCAACCACAATTCGCAATTTAGTCGATTTTCAGATCGTGAATATTATCTATTGATTTTCTTTGATTTCATCGTACCACTCGAATCATTAATTTCAAAGATTTCTTTACCATACTGCAGGACACTCCAATAGAATAGCTTAGGATTCAATTCTTTTTTCAAAAATTTTAAGCCATCGTTCCATTTGAGTTGCCTCATCAGGCTGCTGCGATTCGGCGGGTGCAAAAGGATCCTTACGCCTTTTGGGTCTACGTGGAGGGGGTTGACGCTGCTGCTGCTCTTTTTTCTTAGCTGTCTTTTGCTTGCTCTCCGTCTCTGCGATTTTTTTCCATCGCTCTGTAAAAATTTGTGTGTAGTAATCTTCACACTTCTCTAAGGAGGCATTGTGATCGGGGATTTTTCTTTTCAATGTTGGAAGAGGAGGGCAAGTCATCTCTTCAACCGGCTGAGATAATCCCTTCTGTTCCTTTTTCTTATGACGGCACTTGTTCTTATAAGAGCGATTCAACCACTCCCAAAACTCTTCTACACTTTGTGTTTGCCCTTGCTGGTTTCGCACACGGCGGGCGAGCTGCTTATCAGAGGTGACAACAATCTCTTTTTGGGGTTCTGCCGATTCCTTAATCTCTTCTAAAATAAATTCATCGGCAGTTTCTCTTTCTGCGGTGAAGAGAATTTCCAGTTGGTCGAAATGGGTGCGAGACCCCTCTCCGAATTGAAATGGAGCATCAAAGACTATGGTTACATCGATTTCTAAGAGAGCGATTTTCTTATTGAGATCGAGAATAATTAATTCACGACCTGCTTGGAGATGATCTTTAGCATCATTCATCAACCTGAAAAGCATGTTATAGCCGTCGATGAAATAATGCATATCAGGTTTTTAGAGTTTCTAAAAAAGACGCCATTCTTTCAAAGGCTTTATGCCGGTGAGAAATGCGGTTTTTAAGAGATTCATCGAGCTCTGCAAAGGTTTTATCATAGTCATTTTTGACGAATAAAGGGTCATAGCCAAACCCATTCCGCCCTCTGGACTCATCGGCGATATACCCCTCACAAACCCCCTGGACACATTTTTTTAAACCTGATGAATCAGCTAAGGCAAGGCAGCATTCAAAATAGGCGGTTCGCTGCTCCCCCGAAAAATCTTTCATCGCCTGCAAGAGCTTTGCACGATTTTCAGCATCGGTGGAATACTCTCCAGCATACCGGGCTGAACGCACTCCTGGTTCGCCCTGTAAAGAAGGAACCACTAATCCAGAATCATCGGCGATGACCCAACATCCAAGTGCTCTAGCCGCATGCTCAGCTTTTAAGATAGCATTCTCTCGAAAAGATGTTCCTGTCTCTTCAGGAGATACGTATTCGGGGTATTGATGTAATGAAATCATCTCAAGGTGGGGCAGCGAACGAAACATTGCTTTATATTCGCGCAGTTTGTGCAAGTTAGTCGTTGCCAGCAGAATTTCCATTCGTTACCCTTGTATGATAAGCCCGTTTATATAACACAGGATAAGTAAGACCGCAAGCTTGCAACATCTCAATACAGAATGGGCAAAAGGGACAAAACAGGATAGGCAGGATCGCTTCGCGGCAGGATAAATAGGATAGATAGGAAGGATAGAAAAAATGATGACATTTTTAATTTTCTATCATGCTTGTCGTATCTTACCTATCATCTTGCCTATCCTGCCGCGAAGCGATCCTGCCTATCCTGTTTTATCCCTTCTCCTAGGAACTTGAGATCTTGCCTATCTTGTTCCTATGATTTGGTTTTGGAGTGATCCTACTTATCTTGATCTAAAAAGCTGCCTATTTTGAGGATTTTGTAGCTTTCCTCACGAAAGGTGAACATCTCGCCAATTTTTTTTCCTAACATGGCTTGAACAAATTTGGAATTTAACGATAGGATATTCTCCTCTGGATTCGCATCCCAAGGGCCTAAGATAGAGTAAGCACTTTTATTTCCAAGAGAATCAATAATTTCTACATTATTGCCAATGCCAACTTCATTGGGATGGATATCATCCGGTGTGATGACGCGGGCTTGTTTGAGTTGATCGGATAACAACTTAAGCTCTGATTGTAATCTGCCCCGTTTTTCTTGTGCAAATTTGAACTCAGAATTTTCTCTTAAATCTCCTAATGCACGTGCGGCTTCAATTTCACGCGCATTTTCTACGACCTCTACTGTGCCGATATGCCTAATCCGATCTTGGGTTCTAAGATATCCCTGTTCAGTGGTCCATATGATTTCATCGTCAAGGGAAGAAATCCCTCTCTTTTGCTTCGGAGACGCTAAAGAAGGGTGGACAACTTCAGCAAGTGAACAGAGAATTTTGATGTCGTGATCGGTTAAACTTTGACACTTGGAAACAAGCAGTAAAAACTCCTTTGCGAAATCTAAAGAAGTTCCCTGCAAGAGCTCTCGAACAACAGCATACCTCTTCGCAGAAAGGAAATTATACATTTTTTTGAGTAAATCTCGATATTCCGGCCGCGACTCTAAAGCTGAATAAAGAATCAAGAAAGACTCAAAAAATTGATTTTTCCCCTCATCCGTCTGGTAAGGAATCTCTTCTTTGCCGTTATTAACTAATTTCTGAAAATACCACATGAACATCTCAGGGTATCTCACAGGATGCTCTAATAGATCTTTTAGTTTCCCCTCAAGCTGAGTCCGTGTCGCTGGCTGGTTCAATTCTTTCAGAATATAATCGCGCAACTGAGCTTGAGGCAAAGCAAACAGAAGGTTAAGGAACTCACCGATCCAATTGGGATGATGATCTTTGACTGCGACTAATGCCCGCTTCTTGAAGGCTAGAATTTCAATATTGTCTATCAGCTGATCTAAACGCTGTTGTTGTAAGACTGCATCGACAATTTGCTGTTCGACATCTTTGCGGGCAAAATATTGCTCGAAAATGAAATAGATTTGTAATCGCTGCGCAGAACCTAATTCTGCAACGTCTAGTAAATTCGATAACTTTTCAAATAACGACTCTTTGGTTTTCTCATTTCTTAACGCCGTTGGATGGTCTCTAACGAGTGAATAGGTCGTCAGAATGATCTCATTAGCATCAGTCTTATGTCGAATGGCATTTTCAAAACGATCTTCATGAGTGAGTTCAGCTTTTCTCAGATAAAAAGGTTCCTTAAGAGAATCCGGCGACTGTATCAGCGGATCTTTTTTAAGCTTTGCGCGAACCCCTTGCCACCATTTTGTCCAATCATTCTCAGCAATGACCAATTCAGAAAGTTCGTCTTTGATTTCTGCAGCCGTTTTTGGCCCCATGTCATGCAAAAGCAGTCTGATCAACTTTATAGGATCTTCACGTCCCTCTTTTTCTAATCGATCGGGATCAGAGAAACGCTTAGCGAGAAAATGTGTTGGGGACAGCGGAATTAATGTTTTAAATGCATTAGCAAAGGAAAGATCCTTTCTACCAGATACATTTTCAAACTCGATCATGAGGTGTTCCCGAACAAATGAGATATCGATAATTTCTCCGGTTCCCCATCCCCCCGTATGAAAGACGATATTCCCTTTTGCCATGTGAGCAATTAAGTCATATTTTGACAAAGCGCCTTGAAATTGATCGCGATTGCGAAGACCTGCCAACTTGATCCGTTCATTGAACTTAGGGTCATTGCCATGCTGCTTCTGGAGAGCGTTAAACGTCTCTTCAGCTAAAACCGGGCTATTTGTCGTCTGGATATCGATCAGCAGCTTTAATATTTCATAAGAATCGTGTTGGTCTTCAATCATTCTCCACAAAGGCAACGCTGTCTCGACAATCTGACCAAAGTGTTTGGCCATTTCGGATGATTTGATCGCCTTCAAGAGTTGACTAAACTCTTCAGTATCAATGGTATCGCTTGTACAATACTCCTCCCATAGGACTAGGAATTTGTGAAAATCACGATGATTAATTTGTGTGAGAAACTCTTTTAAATAACTCATCATTATGTTCCTTAGTTTTGTCTGAGAACTTACAGATTTCCTTGAATCCTTTGAATTTCTTCTATTTGCAAGGACTGTGAGTAATACCATACTGCTTTGGTTGATTATTTTCAATGAATGAAAAAAATAATCATTTTGTGGTAACATAAAATTATGCGAAGGCCCAAAGAAAGAAGTGGCAAATGTATGTGATTGCAGATTAATCCACAGCTTTTATTTAAGGGCACAGATTACTTAGGGGGATTTTATGAGAGAGCAACCTGGAAAGGGTAATAAGAAACCCAAAAATACTGATTTGCGTCTTGCGAAACCTCCCCCACTTCCAGCTTATGTAACAGGAGAATTCAAGGAAAATAAAGTAGAGAAAAAGGTCGGTAAAGAGCAGAAGATAGCGACAGCAGCGGATGAAGCGGTTGCAAACGTCAAGAAACTGAAAGAGGAAATCCATGGCTATCTAGACATCATCTATAAACATACTGGCTGGAATCCTTCCACTCTAGGGGCTTACTTAAGAAACCCTGATAATTTCGATAAGAAAGATTGGGAGATGATCCAACAACAGAAAAATGAATTCCTCGCAGAATTCAATATTCCCGAAGAAGCAAGCGAAAAGATGGAATACAAAAAGACGACTAAAGAAACGTCAAAAAAGAAAGCCAAGAAAAAACCTAAACTCTCCCCCGGCCAACGAAAAGGTTGGCTGCCAGTAAAATAACAGGAATCATGCAGTTCGATATTGTCGGTTTAAAGGAATGGTTCAATCAAGAAAAACGAGAACTTCCTTGGCGCCAAACAACCGATCCTTATGCCATCTGGATCTCAGAGGTGATGCTCCAACAAACACAAGTTTCTGTCGTCATCCCTTACTATTTGCATTGGATGGAAAGGTTCCCTTCCATCCACGATCTGGCTCGATCCCCACTAGATGAAGTCATTAAAGCATGGGAAGGACTAGGATATTACTCTCGCGCACGCCACCTTCATGAAGGCGCTCAGACATTAGTTAACCATTTCGACGGTAAACTCCCCGATGATGAAAAACAGCTTAAAAAAATCAAAGGATTGGGTCCCTATACAATCGGTGCGATCTTAAGTTTCGCTTTCCATCAAAAAAAAGCAGCCGTCGACGGTAATGTTTTGCGCGTGCTCGCCCGTTATTTTGCGATTGAAGATGATATCGCCAAGTCGGCAACTGTTAAGAAAATCGGACAGATGACTCAAGACCTTCTCCCAGATGAGGAACCTTGGATCGTGAACGAAGCACTGATTGAACTTGGGGCGACTACCTGTCAACGGCGAGCCAAGTGCCATGAGTGTCCGATAAAGGGAAGTTGTGCAAGCTATCGCCTTGGATTGGTCGAGGATCTCCCAATAAAATCTAAAGGTCCCAAGATAGAAAAACTCTATCGAGAGGTTGCTGTGATTCAAAGCGGCGATTTCTACTTAGTGAGAAAAGGGGAAAAAGGGAGCGTGATGTCAGACCTCTATGAATTCCCTTATTTTGAAGGATGCGATGAAATACCGAATCCCCTCGTGCTGCAGAACAAAATCGAGGGGTTATTCGGAATGAAGATCTCTTTTTGTTCCTCTCTTGCTGAAGTCTCCCACAGCTTCACACGCTACCATGCACGCCTATTCCCGATGCTCTTTATTTGTGAGAATCAGCCTCCTATGAGGGATTTTGCATGGATGAGTCGGGAGCAGCTGAAGAAATTGGCATTTTCTTCTGGCCATCGCCGCATTTTTCATTCTCTCTTGTCACCGTGCTTAACATCTTGCGATTAGCGTCGGCAAGCTTGAGATACTTATAAAAAGCAGTATTTGCATTATAGAAAGAAATTTCAAACCCTTCACGTCCCCCTAAAAAACCTCTTTTCAAAAAGTAACTTTTGATAAAAGTAAAAAAACCATGCGCTAAGGCTTTACCAAGTGAGGAGGACTTCTTTCCCTGATTTTGCAAAGCAAATAGAGAAGAATAGGTTTGCATCTTATCTAAGAAATCGTCGACGGTATCGTACGAGTAATGCCTAAGAGGCGATGATAGGCAAATTTCACGAAGATTTTGTCTTTCTACGGCTTCATGAACTTGTGCATTGGAAAATTGTGTGTCTTGCCGATGGTAGAGGCGAATCTGCCGATCTGGGTGCCAGCCGCACCATTTGATCCACTTCCCACGGTATTCGTTGTGGCGGGGAAACGAATAGATATCCCCCCTCGCAAGAACAAGAGCTTCGATCTCTTGTGATAATTCCGGCGTCACTACTTCATCGCTATCGATGGAAAGAATCCAGTCATTCTTAGCTAGAGCGGAAGCGACATTATGGGTAGGTCCAAAGCCAATAAACGAACGTTCATAGACAACAACATTCGGATACTGGCGAGCAATCTCCATCGTCCGGTCGCAAGAACCTGTATCGCAAACAACAACCTCTTGAAAAAGCTGCAGTGCCGACAACACCTCTGTTAAATATTTTTCACTATTTTTTGTTAATATCGTTACGCTGATGGGTATGAGCATGCTACATCATTTTAATGTTTCTAAAGCTTTAAGAACTCTCTCAGCGTGGCCTTCAACATTGACAGGCTGCTCTAACCAAGCGATAACTCCGCTAGGGTCGATCACAAAAGTTGATCTTACAACCCCCCAATTTTTTTCCCCTGCCGATTCCTTTTCTTGCCACACACCAAATCTCTTGCATAATTCCTGAGAGGAATCAGCAACTAAGGAGAAATTGAGCTGATGCTCTGAAATAAATTGATCATGAGATTCTGAGCTGTCGGGACTGACACCGATCACTAAGGCATTAAGGTTGTCAAAAGAGTTCTTAGAATCCCGAAAAGCACATGCCTCTGCGGTACACCCAGGCGTTCCGTCTTTCGGATAGAAATAAAGGACATAAGACTGCCCAAGCAAGGCTCCAGATGAAAGCGTGTTGCCCTGAGAGTCTTTTACATGAAATGAAGGAACTGCTTGTCCCTGCTTGGGTGCTGTTGTCATTGATTTTTTCCTTAATTAATTGAATGTTTAGCATCGAGGGCAAAATAATTTTCTAGCCCTTCATGAGAAGGTTTAAATGCTTTTTTTCCATTTTGCCAGTTAGCAGGACACACCTCGCCATGCCTACCGAAATAGACGAGCGCATCTAACATTCTCAGTGCTTCGTCAACGGAACGTCCTAATGGGAGGTCGTTGACAACTTGGTGCCGAACAATCCCTTCGGGATCAATGAGAAATAGTCCCCGATAAGCAATCCCCTCTTCAGGGATTAACACATCGTAATCTTTGGCAATGGATTTATTAATGTCTGAGACAAGCGGATAACTAATTCCTTGGATGCCCCCTTTGTTTTTCGGGGTATTCAACCATGCAAGATGGGAATAGCAGCTGTCGACAGAGCAGCCTATGACTTTGGCGTTTCGCTGTTCGAATGCTAGAAGACTTTCTTGGAAAGCGTGTAATTCAGTGGGACAGACAAAAGTAAAATCTAGAGGATAGAAGAAAAAAATGATGTTGTGACCGCGAAACTGGTCTAAAGAAAAGTCAGTGATAATTTTGCCATCGATCACGGCTTTTGCTTTAAAATCTGGGGCTTTTTTCCCAACGAGTACGCTCATAATATCTCCTAGAATGTTAGATAACAGAATAATCATTAAGGATAATCCCAATGACAATTATTATGCAAGGGCGCCTAACAAAATGAGCAGGATGGGCTGCTTGAAATCCTGCGTGAAACAGAAGAGGATGTTGCCAATAATCCCGAGGATGAAGAATGAACATTCAAAAAGCTCAAAAAATGCTCCAGGTTCTTATTGGATTGCCTTTAAGAATTACAAGACTCGCTGCAGATATGCGAGGCTTTCATTTTGGACAAATCAGGCCTCACCATAGAGGAGGAAATTCAGGGGAATATGTTCTACATCTGCTGTGTTCTTGGCGCATTGAGAAAGATGACGAACTCCTCACAGGTCACCGTGACTTATGGGATCCTAAAGATGAAGACGATTGGGACAAAGACTGGGATCATAATAGATGTGGACTGTCCCCAGGTCTGATGGCCTTACCATTACCCATTTTTTTTCAGCGCGAAGCGTTTGGAGTGCGAAAGTCCTCTTTCGCTCTATTCTAGATCAATTTTTGAGACATTCGTGTCTTTTGAATTTCTCTACCGTTTCGCACGCGCTCAGTATCCCCTACTTTTCTCTCAAGCTTATCCACGTCTCATGCTATCGCCTAAAACCAACTATAATCTATCCACAAGCTCTTATCAAGAGCTGTTCGTCGATAAAGCGGAAGAGGACTTCCGCACTCCAAACGCTTCGCGCTGAAAAAATGGGTAATAGGATGCAGGCAAGAACACAAACATAGTCGCCTTTGGCGTTATGCTTTCGCTTAAAAGAGCTTTTTTTTTTGGAAAATCGATGATCGGTTTGTGTCTCATGACCTCACCTAGATGATTTTCTCCGCCTGAACCATCCAGTGTCTTTCATCTTTAATGGTCGTCGGGCCTCCATGACCAGAGAATACCTTTGTATCAGAAGGCAGCTGAGCAAGGAGGGATAATGAAGCGATCATATCTTTGGGCTGACTCGTTGGAAAAGAGACATTTCCAAAAGAGCCTTTGAATAACGTGTCGCCTGCAAAAAGGGTATTTTCCTCTGCACAATAAAAACAGACCGACCCTGGAGAGTGACCTGGGGTGTGAATCACTTTGAATTGAAGAACGCCTAATTTGAGCAGCATCCCATCAGCAAGAGCATGGTCTGGATAAGTTCCTTCAATCTTCATAGGAGGCATTAGAGTATCAAATCCTGGCGCGATGAGATTAGGAGCATCTAGTGGATGGATATAGATGGGAATGAGACACTTTTCTTGACACAATTTTGCATCGGCAATGTGATCCCAATGAGAATGAGTCAGCCATAACATCTTTAAATGATAATTCTCTTTTTTCACAAACGGCATAACAAGCTCATAGGCTGTATGAGGAGCATCTATAAGGACTGCTTCACGCGTAGACGGACACGCGACCAAATAGGCATTTGTGGCTGAGGGGGGAAGTGAAAAAACTTGTATAAACATTGCACCGGAGAGGATTTGAACCTCTAACCGCCCGGTTCGTAGCCGGGTACTCTATCCAATTGAGCTACCGGTGCATAGAGTGAAGTCACAGAGTCTAATTGCTAAAAGACTTTTTTGCAAGGACAACTTTGCAACCTTACTCTCCCTTTTTTAACGCAAAGGAGCAAAGAAGGCGCAAAGACTGGCGATTGGGGATGTGAATACTTGCGTTTAATATAAATGATAAGATTTATTGCTTTTTGTTAATTTTACTGTAAAAATTAAGTAAAATAATAATTAAATAATTAAAAATATTGTATAATCGTATTTATAAATATACGTAAATATATTCTATAAAAACAAGGATACTTTTTATGACATTCAATGTTACTGACTCCAATGGCTCTTTGGAACATCTTTCAGGTTGGGGAGAGACTGGAAATGATGAATTATCAAAAATCACTCCCCCACCTTCTCCGTTAACAGAGTTACAACAGCAGGCGCTATCGAACCAAGAAAGCGAAGAAGTTGGTCACACCCCTTTGCGCGATCATGACTTAATCGATTTAACACATTCACCAACTCTGGAGCGGCGGAGCATTTCACCCGTTGAAGGAAAACCTTTTCAAACTCTTGATCCAGTCGTCGATTGGGAAGTCAAAGAGCCCGAAGGAAGTGGCTCAACCTCTTCTTCCAGCTCTTCTAGCTCTTCCAGTGCTTCTAGTACGGCCTATGCAAGTTCATCTTCTCGAACAACTTCTACAGAAGCGACTTCATCAAGCTATGAGATCACCTCCCCCGCTCTCATAAATATCAAAAAAGAAATCAGCAACACACTCCACAACCACAACATTCAAACACAGATCGAGATCGCTGTGCTGAATGCTTATCGGACAAACAACACCAAATTATCACAACAAGATCAGGACTTACTTGATTCTTACATAACAAAACTTGAATTCATTTCCCAATTTGAAGAAAGCGTCAGTCAAACCCTGAAAGCAGTTGAAGATCAGGGTGGAGGAATCCAAGCAACTCTCGACGTTTACGACCATTTCTGGGGAGCAGAATCAGGTGCCTATATTCAATATGCTTCAACTGTCAAGGACATCGTCGATCTCAGCCCTTCATTGAGTGCATTGCTTCAAGACAACTCCAAAATACCGGGGATACATAGCACCTTCGGCCGGTTTGTCACGAGCAAAGACCGTAGATACAGTGTCATACGGGAGCTTAAAGAGAATCTCATCCAATCTGCTGAAGGGACAACACAGGAAAAACCAACCATTGATTCAACGATAAAAGATCCGAGAGACAAAGCAGGGGGTGCGATGTACATGCAGTGGTTATCGCGGGTACCAATGCTATTGAGTAGCATGGTGACCGCTGTAAACAAAGCTGGAGGGGACTCAAGCCAGCTCCAAAGAACGTTGAATAGCGCTCAAGCGAAGGTCACTTTGGTGAACACACTGCGTCAACGCGATGGTTTAATGCAGGATCAGGGAAGGCTAGTCACCCTGCTCTCCGAACTCCCACAAATAACCCCTCAGACAATGAACGAGGTAAGAGCGGAAAAAGCCAGAGTCAGGGGTGATATTCTTTTTATCAGAGAGAAACTTGCGCCAGTACGCGCTTCTGAAGAGAATCCCGAAGATTATCCGAACATCGATGAGAGGATTAGCAGCAGAGCGCTTGAAAGAAAAGTGGATACATTAAATTTTTGGCTCGGCTACATTACCAACACAGTTGAGCCACAAATACAACTCATCGACCAACTCATCGACAATCAGGATGAATTAATGAGATTGCAAGAGATGTACTGGCCTGAAAGAAATAAAATGACTGAAGATCAATTGAATCATGCTATCGACAAAATTACACAGAATTTGGAGCCCGTGCGTCAATGGGAACGAGGAGCCCTTGTCAGTCCGGTCATTAACAGGAATTTGAGAAGTGCTGTACTTGAAGCACAACTGATTGATTTTAAGCGCCTTCAACTATTGAACATCCAACAATTAGACGATGAAGATGTAACAGCATTGACGCCAGATGAACGCCGGCGGTATTTAGGATTTATTGAAGAAGCGCTTACGAATATCGCTCTATTCCAAGCCATCCCTCCTAGACGTCAGATCCGCCGTACCCAACTTCGGAGAGTGAGAGAGTTGTTGTAGCTAGTTACGATCCTGCTTATCTTGTAACTGTTTTTTGTTCTTTTTTTCCTTATCTCGGTGACTTTGTGGTTGTGGAGTGATACCGTCTGCAAATTCAGCGAGAAAATCAATCCCAGACTCTGCAACAAGGGGGCCGTAGGTCGATCCACAAAAGCCATGATCCATCAGAAAACCGGGCCAATCATAAGGATTTCCATGGAAGCGAACATCTAAAAGAGGATCACCAAAGTGAAAGCGAATCATTCCAATCGGCTCAAATAAATAGTTATTCCCAACGCCATCATCGATGCTTACATGATTGATAACACTCTGAAAACCGATATTCCGCACGTAAGTCGCAGGCCCGCAGGTGATGACGCGGATCATTTTCTGCTCCTCAGGAGTTAATAACTCACGCGCACGGTCTGTTTCGGTGGCGCCAAGGCTGTGTGCATAATGGACAATGACCCCTCCACCATCTACTCCACCCATATCCTGAATCAACTCTCTCCAGAGAGACTTTAAAATGTGAGCATGGCCTGAACGGAAACCTAGCCAATAGGCCGCTTTGATCAATATAGCCCTTGAAATATCCCATACCCATCCTTCAGTTGGTCTGAAAACGTAATGGACATTGACATTGCCGTGCGTCGTAGAAATAAGCTCCAGATTTTCAGCAAGCATTGCTGGAGTGGTCAATATCCCATTAATGAAGGTGACGCGAACTTTGTCGCTGATTTCCCCTTGACCATACGAAGAGTAGCGAGTTCTTTCATGGCTATAGCCCATCAGATCATAGGTTTGCCCAAAAAGATGTCTTCCAACAACTTCAAACCAATCATTCCATTGAGCAGAAATTTTCAACTCATCATTGACATCTACCCTGTATTGATGAATCGATGTTTGAAGATCGCGAAGCAATGAGAAAAAGCGGAGGAAGACCCAATCGAACAAGGCATTTGCTGAAAAGAGTCCATATAGATCGTGTGAATTCACAGGGTCATTTTTAACAAAAGCATAGAGGTTGGGACAATCTTGCGAGAATAAGGGATCTGGACTAATCCACTTCGCAAGTTGCGGGTCATACCATCGAAAGCCGAAATTAACTAGCTGACTCATCCCATCTGTCCGCTTGCTATAAAATCTCCAAGGATTCGCAAGTGACGAAATAGAGAGGGCCTCCCCTTTATGGTCAAAAGAGGTGTCCACGCCATAGCTTGAATAGGTATAGTTTTCGATAGGCTGCCCATTATCCAAGTCGACAAGGCAGCGTACAGACCCTCGATGATCGTGTACAGGAAAGTAGGAATGGCCATTTAATTCGATGACTATGGCGGCACCTAATTCAGCTCCTTGACCGTGTCCTAGCAGCCTGAATTCAACGATGCACCCTTCCTGATTCATTCTACCGATTTCCTTTAACCCATCGTAAAGATATCTATCAGATGACGTTATGTTCCATCCCTCTTTTCCCTTTTGTAGGCCATATCGTTCAATTTGCCGGTTAAAAGAATCGTAAATATACTCAGAAGCAAACTCTCCATCTTTCTCGACACGTATGAGTCGATCGAGAGCATCATAAGTCAAGTGGTATGTTGCATCAGGCGTTTGTTTCGAAGACAAACATCCATTGTCATTATAAGAGCAAATTGCCTGAGGATTGCGGACAAGTTGATTGAGAGAATTGCTTTCCCATATTTCTCCATTATGTCCTACTCTATTCCATAGTGAATCATAAGCATACTGATGCCCTTCCTCATTCAGGAGCTGTCCATCTTCAGAGTATTCAAAAATATCATGACGACTGCCAGCAGTATCAAAAGTGTTCGATTGAACGATATTGGCGATCGGATCATCTGTCGAAAGGACGATGTCCTGAGACCACCAAGGAGATTTTATAGAAGAGAGCTGGCCATTTTTATGATAGCTCCAATAAACCGACTCATCACGTCCAGAAACACCTAAGCGTATGGGTTGAAGTTCCGCATCATAGGAATATTCGAAGATTAAATTTCCTGAATCGCGATTTGTTTTCCGTTCAACTTGAATGAGAGAACCTTCGCGATACAGATATGAAATCTGCGAGTGATCTGGCAATATTGTGCGGACTCGGTTGCCTAACTCGTCATACTCATGAGTCATCGTCACTCCATTCCCTATCTCCTCTTCAACGACTTCATTAGAATTCCCATATCGCCTAGTTTGTTTTCGATCATGAACCAGATCTTGCACTTCAATAAGCCGTTTTTTTTCATCATAATGATAGAGATAATTGACTGAGTCATCACTCGCCTTCAATGAGGCCAGCAGCCAGTCTTGATTATAACAATATGTTAAAATCGTCCCATCAGGCTTGATCTTCATACAGATGCGTTCCTGATCTTGATAGACATATCGCGTCGATTTGAGAGGGGTGCCATTCCCTTCAGAAGCAGAAAGAATCCGTCCATATGCATCATATGTCCAATGCAGTGTAAATAATCGAATGGGAGCTCCTTCAATGATGACACTATGTTGTTCAAGGGTTTTATTACCCTGTAGATCATATTTTGTGTCGACAGTGCTAATCAGTTTTGCTGAAGCATTGTATTTTTCGACTTTCTTCATGCATCCTGAGGCGTCGTAGGTGATGATCGATTTTATTCCGGCATCATCAACCACTTCTTCGACAACTGACTGACTCTCCTCTGAAAGCTGTTGCTCATGTGAAAGCAAATGAACTTCTTTACAAGTTGATAGAAATAGAATCAACAAGCAAAAACGGATAGCTGAAATATTAATCATTTATTATATACCGACATAGATTCTTATTAACCCTAGAATTATAGGAAAAATCCAATTTGACTTGCAACCTTTTCCTTTCTTAAAAATCACTGGTATGTTAGCTTATGTAATCACATTTTTATGGTATGTTCATGATTACCCCTGAGCTCTGTGGACGTCTATTCGCATGGCCACAATCGTTTAATTTATTTCCCAATCCTTCTCTTCTTACCACACAAATCACAGAAGCCGTATCTTCTTTTTTTTCGCAACTCCGCATACGATTTGGAACCTCTCAAATAGCTCCTAAACCAATGAATATAAAAACCGTTTCCATGTTTAGCTGTGTTTGTCTGCTCGCTATTCTCCTCATCGGCATGCTCCGTCCTGCATCAGCAAAAAATGACGTCAGGATTCATCCGCCAGTCACTCCAGAACATTCGCAGACACCAATCTCTAGTTAAAAAGACGCTATACGCATATGCACATACTTTTGATAATTTTTGTTATATTTTTAACTTCTTGTACCCCATTGCCTTACAGTGACACAACGTACGGAATTGATGAGTTTATTTCAGACTCCTCTCTCATTTATCAAGGGAAGCAATCCATACAGCAGATGGAAGAGAGTAAGCTTAATCACTGCCTAAAATCCACGCTTGAGCCTTATGAAATAGAACTGATCGACGGAGATATCCTCTCGATCGTCCTCTATTGCCCAAATCGGCCTGATCGGGTGAGAAACCTTCAAATTATCAACGATCATTCTGGCTATACAATCTCTAATCACCAATTATGCCTTCCAGAGTTGCCGCCCATTGATGTTCGTGGCTTAACCTTAAATCAGGCACGATCAGTCATCGAATCAAACTATCAAGAACAGCTCCCCGATGCACAAATTTTCGTGGATTTCAAAAAAAGAAAAACACGGTATGTACAAATCATCGGTGCAAAAATTCCTTTTGTCGAAGTAGATGGAAAAGTGCGTCTGAGCGAAGTTATCGCTAAAGCAAAACTGCCTATCAATGCAAATTACTTTAAAAGCTATGTTTTGCGAAAAGGGTGTCAACTTCCTATCGACCTGAATAAACTTATTGTTGAAGGAGACGACTCCCAAAATATTGTGATGCGAGGAGGTGATAAAATTTATATCGCTCAAGCTCGTGATTCAGTTGTCATGGTCATGGGAGAGGTTCATCATCCCATTGTCTATCCATTGCCTCACGGCTTTGTCCCTTTGAGAGATGCTATCGCCCATGCTTCTGGCATCCCTTTTACAGGGAGTGATTGCGGGATCTATGTGATTAGAGGAAATTTCAAACGACCAAAAATCTACCATCTGAGCTGGCAAGAGATTAGAACCGTTCCAAACAATTCTCTCTTGCTTATGGAGGGCGATGTCGTGTATATCGCAGAAAGAAGAATCACCGATTGGAATCGCTTTATCAGCCAGCTCCAACCGACTCTTCTTGGATTTCAAACAGGGTATAATAGCTACAATATGATCATACCAATATCTAATCAAAAATAGATGCCAGAAGTAGGTGACCTCATGCGCGCTATGGTTCTACAATGTCCTCACCAGCCATTACAGCTTTTGGATGTTGCGATTCCTGCACCGACTGAAAACGGACAAGTGCTCATCCAAGTGGAGGCATGCGGAATCTGCCGCACTGATTTGCATATCTATGACGGAGAATTGCCCCACCCCAAGCTCCCCCTCATCCCAGGGCACCAAGTTATTGGAACGATTGCCGCTAAGGGCCCTCATGCGGACCGTTTTCCAATTGGAACACGGATAGGTATCCCATGGCTAGGCAGAAGTTGCGGCCAATGCCCTTATTGTCTAGCGAACCAAGAAAACCTCTGCGATAATGCTTCCTATACAGGCTATACCTTAAATGGTGGATTTGCAGAATATTGCCTTGCCGATGAGAACTTCATTTTCCCTATCCCCTCTTCCTACCCATCTATCCATGCAGCACCTCTTCTCTGCGCAGGATTGATTGGTTTTCGCTCACTTCGCTTAGCTGGAGCCAATGTCAAACGGCTGGGTTTCTATGGATTTGGCGCTGCAGCGCACCTCCTCATCCAAATCACCCGCAGCCAAAATCAGGAAGTCTTCGCTTTTACAAGAAAGGGTGATAAGGAAGCAAAGCTTTTTGCAGAAAGCCTTGGAGCTGTTTGGACAGGAGATTCAGACGAAACGCCTCCTCAACTACTTGACGCGGCGCTGATCTTTGCTTCTGCTGGAGAACTCGTCCCACTAGCCCTGCAAGCAGTTAAAAAGGGAGGGTCTGTCATCTGTGCGGGAATTCACATGTCAGACATTCCATCCTTCCCCTATTCCATCCTGTATGGAGAGAGAATTCTACGTTCGGTGACGAATTTAACTAGGGAAGATGGCCTACTATTCTTTGATTTATTAAAACATGTCAAAATAGAGACAAAAGTCACACCCTATCCATTAGACAAGGCAAATGAAGCAATTGATGACTTAAAGCGAGGGAAGATCTCCGGGTCTGCTGTGTTAACACTTTAACACAAAAAGCTTGATCTTGATCTTAATCTGTTCATTCACACATTTTGCCCTGAACAGATTAAGATCAAGATTAAGATTAAACAGAGGAGGCAGCTCAAGAGAGCTGCCCCACACGTGTTTATTCTTTCATTTAGAAAGAAACGGTAATGCTTCCGCTGATTTTCACAATTTCTGTAATCATTTGTTCTTCAACTTCCACACTACTGATAGATAGATGTCGTCCTGGAAACAGTTCTTCAAGAGCAATATTTTGTTCTTGAAGATTTTCGAGAACGAGCGAGCGATTCAATTTGCTCACAACTAATCTCCATCTACCTTACAAAGGTAGTTTTAACTGTGCTTAGAAACAGACGTCTTCTTTTTTTGAAGAAAACTTGTCTGTCTAAACACTCTTTTTCATCACTTTATTCATATTTTCCAAAAAAATCCCAATCTTTGTGGCTTCGAGCTCTGTCTATATAGTCTAATGTCACCTCCCTTTCGGCTCCATCGTTCCACCCTTTGGGATATGTTCTGCTCTTATTTTATTTTAAGCCAAATGACTCAAAACAAAGAAAGAACAAATTCAACAATTCTACAGGATAATATTTATCATCCAAAAAATTAATTCGCAATCATATACTACTCCCCTTCCAAAACAAGATGAATAGGATAAGACAAAAGGGACAAAACAGGATAAGCAGGATCGCAAGCGGCAGGATAAGCAAGATGATTAGGAAAAATCAGGAAAAGGTTTAAAAAGAGAAAAATTAATTTCAGCTTCCCATCATTCATTATCTATCTTTATCCTGCTTATCCTGCCGCTTGCGATCCTGCCTATCCTGTTCTTTAATTCTGAGAAGTTACCATCCTACCTATCTTGCTGTTTTTAAGGCTTTTTTCCGTTGATTGATGTAATCAGCGAGGGAACCTTTCCCTTGATTGAATGTCTGGCCTTGAGTACTTTCTAAGACATTTTTTAAATTAATTGGAAGACTCTCTATAGTCTCCCAGACTTTTAATTCCTCTTCGGAATGTCCAAGCTGTTGATGCAGCATTGCCAACCGTAGAAAATTATAGGCAAATAGGTTTTCGAAACTCTTCTCATTAACAAATTGACTCAGATGTTGTTGGAGTTGCTGAGTTTGTTGCAAAGCCTTTTCATATTGATTCTCACTGATCAGAAGAGTGGCAACCGAATAATCTTGATAAAGTTGAATGGCATCTGCAAGGGTCCGCTTAAAAACCTCTTCCGCCAAAGGAGTCGCCTGAACTGCCTTACCTGCTATTAAAAGATCTTGAGCGAGTTGTCCTTCATATTTAGCTTTAAGTTCGGGATGCCGTTCGATAATCGCTTCCAACTCTTTTAGACTTGCTGCAGCTGATTCCTCATTTCCTCCAAAAGTTTCCTTTTGGAATTGTGCAAAAACAGTCTCTGCACGATAATAGTCATTTTCAGCTTGATGATTAGAGTGCGAAATGAATCGATAAGCACCGATCAGCAGCAGCAGAAGGGCGAGAAAACCCCAGAGAATAATCTGCTTATTCGCACTTAACCATTCGACAGCAGGGTGAGAAGTCCACTCATCAGAGGCGTCGATAATATTTAACGATGAAGGTCGTGATGTTTTTCCCATATTTTGATATCCATTGTTGTCCCATCTACAAGCATGGTTTTGCCCGCACACGGTATTGCGTTCAACAGTCTAAGCGAGCAAACGCTTGCTTAAAATTATACAAAGTCGAGATAATTTAAAAAAATCATAATAAAATAGCTAATATTTTTCACCAAATTCTTTGAGATATTGAGATATGATCCCTGAAACTGCCAATTTTCTTTTGCAAGAAGAGCTAAAACTTGTCCCTGTTGAGCAGATTGTATTGAATCCTTATCAACCAAGGCGAATCTTCAAACCAGAAGATCTAGAAGAGCTCGCCCAATCGATCCGATCAGTCGGACTCATTCACCCTCCCCTTGTTCGCCCACTTCCAGATTCAGCGCTCTATGAATTGGTCTCTGGCGAACGCCGTTTTCGTGCAGCACAGCTCGCGGGGTTGACAGCAATCCCTGTATTCGTTCGAAAAACGAACCACTCAACCTCGGCAGAAGCGGCGCTGATTGAGAACATTCAACGCGTCGATCTCAATGCCCTAGAAATAGCCAAGGCATTACGGCAACTGATGAGCGAATTCAACTTGAATCAAGAGACGATAGCAAGCCGGCTTGGAAAAAAACGATCGACAATCGCCAATTACCTTCGGTTGTTAACACTCCCACCAGTCATTCAAGAGAGCGTGTCAAAAGAGCTCATCACCATGGGCCATGCCAAAGCGATTCTTTCATTGGAAGAGGAAGAAAAACAGCTCTTATTGCATGAACTCATCCTGCGCGACGATCTTTCTGTCAGAGAAGCAGAAAAAGGGGCTGCCCGCATAGCAGAAAAGGCTGTCAAACAGAAATTGAGCTATGCGCCGAGGAATTTTTATCTAGAACAGTTAGCAGCACAGCTGCGAGAGCAGTTAGGAACAAAAGTCTCAATTCAAGCCAAAGGAAAACGAGGTCGAATCACTCTCGACTATTATGGTTATGATGATCTCGACAGATTGCTTGCCCTCATTGGAGTTAACCAGAAAGAATGAAACAAAAGAGAATTTTACTCACTGGCGCAGCTGGATTTATTGGATTCCATACAGCACTTTTCCTCAAGAGAAGAGGTGATTTCCTTTTGGGTTATGATAACTTTAATGATTATTACGATCCGCTTCTCAAGCAAAATCGAGCCTCGCTGCTAGCTCTTGAAGGGATAGACATCATCAAAGAGGATATCTGCAACGAGGATGCCCTGCAGGCTGCCGTTCGAGATCACAAAATCACCCATCTGGTTCACCTAGCCGCACAAGCAGGCGTCCGATATTCTTTAAAAAACCCTCACGCCTATTTAGAAGCTAATATTAAAGGATTTCTCAATATCCTAGAAGTTTGTCGAAACAATCCTGACATTCCTCTCATCTATGCCTCATCCTCATCAGTATATGGATTGAATGACACCGCCCCTTTTTCAGTTCAGGACCGGACAGACAGGCAAGCAAGTTTGTATGGGGTAACGAAAAAAACCAATGAATTGATGGCTCAAACTTACCACCATTTGTACGGCATCAACGTCACTGGCTTACGTTTTTTCACGGTATATGGTCCATGGGGACGGCCGGATATGGCCTATTTCATGTTTGCTCGAGCAATCATGGAAAATCAACCGATTGAAATCTATAACCACGGACAAATGAAGCGCGATTTTACTTACATCGATGACATTGTTGTTGGAATCGGAGCAGCAGTAGACCGAGCTTACCCCCATGAAATTTTCAATCTGGGCCACCATCACCCAGAAGAACTTTCCACTCTCATCTCTTTGTTGGAAAATGGATTGAACCGAAAAGCTCATAAAATCTTCTTACCTCACCAACCCGGCGATGTTGTCGCCACTTTTGCTGACATTACGGAGAGCACGGAAAAACTTGGATTTATCCCAAAGGTGACTCTCGAAGAAGGAATTGGGCAATTTATCTCGTGGTTCCGAGATTTCTTCCGATTAAAATAATGAATGTATATAATGAAGAATGAGGCTGATTAATGAAACAAAGGAGAGTTTTATGCCAAAAACAACTAAAAGTGCCGCTACTATCGATCCAGTAATCAAAGAACAAGTGGAAAATGCGATTAAAGCCACAGAAGATGTGATTGTCGTAAAAATTGCAACTTTACTCCGTGAAGGATTTAAATCTAATAAAGAACTTTTATCGCATAAAATTCCTCCGGAAATATCAGAAAAAACGAGGACCGATTTCACCAATTTTATGAAAATGACTGTTTCTGAGGATAACAAGAGAGTATTGCAAGAGGTGATAAAAAACCCCTTATTTACAAAAGTCCTCGACCAAGTTGCCAGCCGTGTCGGAATGCAATTCACTAAAACGATAAGTCCGGCCATTATCGGAATTTTAGCAAAATTCACATCACCGGATGATGTCATCGCCTTTTTCCAGATCCAGTCAATCGATGACACTCATCATCTCGTCGACCATCTGAATGCTAATTTCACCGAGCAGACCCTAGACAAGATCTTCGAATAAATTTTGAGAGAGGTCTTACAAAACTCGATATGGACAATGGGCATGGACTGTATGGACGAAAATGGACTCATTATGAACATGTTTTATGATCAATCATTCGAATTCAACTCCTGTCTATTTTGTCTCGTCTATACAGTCCATTCCTGTCCATATAGTCCATTCCTGTCCATATAGTCCATAAAGACTTTCGCAATCACTCTTTCAAAAAACAGAATTTAGTTGACAAAAACACACTAAATATGTTATAAACATTTTTAAACAAAAAAAATAACAGGGGAATAAAATGGCAAACGTAGCAGGAGTACCTTTTAAAACAGTTTACAATCCAGAAGTCCAAACACAAATTAATGATAGAATAGAAGGCTATAAGACTAAAGTTTTCTTGGCTACGGTTTATCAAATATTGCCAGGTTATGCACCCATTGCTAGTACGATAACTCCAGAAAATCTTGATGAGAAATTGCTCGAAATTAATGAATACCTTGCAGAATTTATTAAAACATATAATGAAAACCCAGAACGTTCTGCAAAAAGAAATGCGCTCGAACAGGGAACCAACGTGATCGCTCAAAACATCCTTGCGCACCTCGCCACAAAAGTTGGCAAATACTTCCTCGATCCAGAGATTGTGGAATTAAAAACTCTCACCGGTTTGATGAGCAAGTCCACTAGTCCTGCAGAAACAACTCGATTTTTCGAACTTGCCTCTCTTGAGCACCTTGACCCTCTTGTGGAAGAATTACGTGCAGAATTTGCAGCAGACGTTCTCGAGCAATATCCTCCTGTCCAGCAATAGGATAACCCTGGCTAGAAGACTCAACTCACCGGTTCTGCCAACACTGCTCCCTCGGACAGAAGAAGGCTTCCGCACTCCTGAGTAACACACTATCCTGCCCTATCTTTCCTATCCTCCCCATCCTGTAAAATTGACAGGATGGGGAGGATAGGAAAGATAGGGCAGGATAGTGAGAATGCTGCAATCTGCATTTTTTTATTTTTTTATTTTCCCACTTCGATTAACTTCCCTTTACAGGATCTGAGATCTGATGGATGAATAAAAAACGGGAGCAGAATTTCTCATGCATAAAATCGCTATTATACTTATGTTCTTAGGCACTCTTTTAGTGAGCTGTCAAACCCGCATTGTCCCTGAAGGGCCATGGGTGAAAAAAATCGACTCAGAAGAACTCTCTCGATTAGTCATCAACTTCTCTACAAAGATGAAAATAGAAAAGCATCTGGAGCTAGAAGACTCATGGGCAGCTTATGACGACAATATTTCAAAGATTTGCCTCCGCTATTCATCGCAAAGACTTTTAACAGTTTATGATGCAAGATTGATCCTCGTCGAACTTGTAGAAGACTTTCTCTATCGACTGAATAATCACACCATCCTCAGTTTTGAATTGAATCAATACCCCTTCACAGCCCTCAATCTCGATGTGAAAATCGATTTTCAAAGCTATTACGGACGATTCGTTGACGAGCAATATGTCGGCTTAGTATGGTTGCAGGCCGGCTGCTCTCATTTTTATGCGTTTGATCGAAAAGACCCTTCCCTCATCAGCATCGATTGGTCGCATGACCGCTTTGAACCCTATTTTAAAAGCCGTGAGTTAGCCCTTCTCAAACGTCAAGCTGACATCCCTTATATTGAGCAAAGAGACAATCCTAACCCACCAAAGAGTCCAAGCACATATACCTACGACCGCTATTTCTCCCCTGCATTGTGATCTGTAACAGGATACAAAAACAGGATAGGCAAGATCGCTGCGCGGCTAGATAGGCAGGATGATAAGAACCTTATCCTGCCTATCTTGCCGCGCAGCGATCTTGCCTATCCTGTTTTTGTATCTTGGGAAGTTGCAATTTCACCTTGCCAATCCTGTTCATCGTGAATAGTGAGTGGACTGATCAGTTTTAATCTTCGAAGTCGTATTCATGCTCATGCTTAGATTCAAGCACACAGGTGTCACCGCTATACACAATATTTCCAAATACGATTGAAGCAGGGATGCGGAATTTATTGACCAAATTCTTGAGCCAAGGATATTTCATCTGGCTATCTCCTTTTTCAATATGAACTGGAATGATTGGGTAATTCGCCGATTCCAAAATTTCACTAAAAGGAGCTGATTGGTATAATTTCTCAACCTCAGAATAGACATTCCAGCTTTCAATAAAAATGCAAACTGAAATTCCCTTTCTGAGTAGTTCTTGGATCTGATTCAAACAGCTTTCATTCTTTTCGAGCGGTTCGATATCTGGAATGAAAACGACTTTTAAAAGTTTATATAACCGCTTCATCCATGGAGAGTGGTCCTGTTCACGTTCGATGAAAAAACGAACGCGCCGCCGTTGCGACCCCAATATGAGAAGGGTATCGTTCCATGCTGTATGAGTGCAGATATAGATCGCCGGACAATCAGGGATATTGGCTACGCCAGATGAAACAGCGCAAAAATGGAGCTTCGAAAGAATTGAAGCAATGAATCGGGTGAGATAATCAAAAAATTGAAAACTGAAAACCACCATGATAAAAAACGAGAAATAACTAATTAATCGAAAACCCTGATCAGGCGTTATCCCAAACAATTCAGAATTTAGATAGATCAAACCAGAGGCAAATAGAACGCCGATGAAGCTGAGAAAATTTGCTGCTGCCACAACCTGACCGCGAGATTGATTAGGACTTGTCACTTGAATATAGGCGTCGAGAGGGATCTCATAAATTCCACCAAAAACACCTAATAATGTCACAAGGAAGATGACAGCCCATAGATGAGTCGCAAAAATGAACAAGAGGAAAGAGCAGATTGAGATTCCCAAAGCACCAAGAGGCACCAATCCAAGTTCGACGATGCGCCCTGAAATTTTCCCAGCGATTAGCGCTCCAGTCCCGATCCCTAGCGCTGTTAAAAAGAAGAGATAGCCGCCTTGTATATCGGAGAGGTCAAGAGAATGTACCGCAAAGGGGATGATATTCAATTGGATAAAGGCACCGACAAAGAGGAAGTAAGCACTGCCTATAACAGCTGGTAATAGGGAAACATATTGGCGTGTTAAAACCAATGTATTCCAAATTTGTCGAATGAAAAAGAACTGGAATTTCTTTGAAGAGCCAGAAGGGGGGGTATGCTCGATGCAGAAGCTGGTGACGAGTCCAACAAGAGCAATAAAAGTGCAGAAAATCGAAGAAATAATAAAATTTCGCCCTGTAATCTGAATCAAAAAAGAGGCTAAAAATGTTCCTAAGATGATGGCTAAAAAAGTGAAAGAAGTCATCAAACCATTGGCTTTGGAGATTTTATCTGTCGAAACGATTTCAGGAACAATCCCATATTTCGAAGGTCCAAAAAGAGCGCTTTGAGTCGCTAAGAGAAAAAGGATTCCATAGGAACCTAATTTACTTTGAAGGGCGAAAGCTAACACCCCTAAACCCATGATGACAAGCTCTAAAATCTTTGTTGTCACGATAACATCTCTCTTACTGAAGCGATCTGCCATCGTTCCAGAGAAAGCCGAAAATAGGAGGAAAGGGACGACAAAGATCGCACCAGTCACTGCCAAAATTTCGTGGCTATGTTCTATTCCTTCTAATTGAATAAAGAAATAGACGATGAGAAGCTTATAAATGTTGTCGTTGAGAGCACCCAGAAACTGGGTGGCATTTAGATAGGTAAAAGATGAAAACCGTTTTTGAAAAGATGAAAACATATGGGTTTTTTGATTGATTCATAAACAGTCAAGTATGAAGATTTGCCCCTTTCGAAACAAGGAGTTTTTATAGAAGAAGTAGCGAATGCAATAATTAACGCGATAACCAAATTTTTTCAATAATACATCTCTGTGAGCAGGATAGTCCATAGCTTTTACTAAACGCAAAGGCGCAAAGACGGGAAGAAGCAAAGGAATAAAAATACCAACCTTCCCATCCTGTGAAATTAACAAGATGGGAAGGATAGAGGAGGAATGTGACTCAGTGGTTAATTAGCTTAACGTCATGCAATTTCCCAGTGCGCTCCTCAGTCATCTTTTGGCTTAATGAAATTCGCTCCTTTGCGTCTTCCCGTTTTTCGCATAGTTATTTATGCAATTAGACACTAGATATAATAAAGGAAGAATTTGCACATTGCGTATCTCTATTCCAAACTTGCGTTTATCCTTGCCGTTGATTATCTTTGCTGTTAGCATTTCTCTTATTTCCAATGTCCCATTAAGTGTTGAGGACTAGCCAACTTTCAATTTTTCTCAAGATAAGGATTTATTATGTTAGACATCCGCCTAATACGAAAAGATCGGGCCACTATAGAAGCCAAGTTAAAAACAAAAGATCCCCACATCGACCTCTCCCGTTTATGCGAACTCGATCATCAAGTTCGAGACACTAAAACCCGTGTGGAGCAGCTCAAAGCAGAGCGCAATGAATCCTCTCAAAAAATTGGGGAGTTAAAAAGGAAGGGAGAGGATGCTTCAAAACTCCTTGATGAAGTTTCTCATTCTGCCAACGAAATCCACAGCTTGGACCAAACACTCAAAACTTTAGAAGAAGAGCTCTTGCAAGAGATCGCACAGCTGCCTAACCTTCCTGACGATGACATCAAAATCTCTCAAGATCCTAAAGATAATGTCATCATTAAAGAGGTCGGTCAAAAACCAACGTTCGATTTCCCCTTTAAAAATCATGTGGAACTCAATGAATCGCTTCACCTATTCGATTTCAAAAGAGGAGCTAAGATCTCAGGCACGGGGTGGCCTGTCTACAGAAATCTTGGAGCACGCCTTGAATGGGCGCTGATACAGTACATGATCGACACCCATATCAAAAATGGTTTTATGCAATGGATCCCTCCTCTACTTGTCCGACCTGATGCAGTATTTGCATCAGGACAATTGCCAAAATTCGCAAACCAGCAGTTTATGATCAAAGATGAAGATTATCATCTCTACCTCATTCCCACAGCCGAAGTGTCGCTTAACGCACTTCACATGGATGAAATCATTTCAAAGGAGGAACTGCCTCTAAAATATATTGCCTACACCCCTTGCTTCCGAAGAGAGGCAGGTGCAGCAGGATCTCAAGAAAGAGGCCTTATCCGTACCCATCAATTCAATAAAGTTGAGATGTTCTGCTTTACCAAACCAGAAGATAGCCCACAAGTCTTTGAAGAAATGCTATCTAGCGCTGAAAAGATTTTACAAGGATTGGATCTTCACTATCGCAATGCTCTGCTTGTCACCGGAGATATGTCTTTTGGAGCTGCTAAAACAGTCGATATCGAAGTTTGGCTTCCAGGACAAAATCGCTATTACGAAGTTTCTTCTGTGTCTAATTGCACAGACTTCCAATCACGCAGATCTAACACGCGCTATAAGACCGATGAAGGTAAAACTGAATTTGTCCACACCTTGAATGGCTCAGGACTTGCTACATCCCGTCTCATGGTCGCTTTGATTGAAAATAACCAACAGAAAAATGGATCGATCACTATCCCTACCGTATTACAGAAATACCTCGGAGGATTAGAACAACTCGTTCCTATGGAATAACATTCTGAATGTGCCTGGGCCTAGATGGCCTGGGCAATGATCTGTCGGCATTCCTTGCCTCAAATAGAGCCTATTCTTAGCATTCTTGACTCCATCCATGTCCTTTCCAAAATTAACTTATTCGGATAAATCTTGTTTTAAACATTGTTTAGGCACAGAGAGCCGAAATATTAATCTGCAACTATCGTGCTTTCAGTATACTGAAAGCAAGAAAAAACATAATACTGAAAGTTCTTGAGAGCTTTCAAAAAGGGCAATGCCTCTTCAAAAGGGTGGAGAACGGTTATGATCTTCACTGCACAATGTTTTGTAAATCCTTAACAATAAATAACTTGAACATAATAAAATTTTCTCGAAAAAAACCTTTGACATATAATTAAAAGATGGTTGATAGTGACATCGAATTACGCAGAGTTTTGTTTACAGGTTTTGCAGAAACGAAATTGTTGCGAGCTTTGAATGTTGAATACTTACCAAACTAGTGAGTGAGACAACTGCAAAAGCAAAACAGCAAAGTGATTAGCAAAGATCATCAATCGTTCTAATCATAAACTGTAGCTTGCGACGCAAGCGTACTGGCAACAAAGCCAAGTGTGGATATTTAAGGTAAATTTCAACGTTAACAAGGAAACAATATGCGAAAGTGGATAACCTTATTAATGACTTTATTGGTCGGAACTAGTGTGTCATACGCTAATGCATCAATGGGTCAAATTACTCTCGAAGCAGGGTACAGACAAGATCAACTACAATGGAAACATGCACTTCCATCAAGCGATCCAATATTCGAAACAAGTTCGAAGTTCAAGGACATTGACATCTTCGAATTAGGCCTACGTGCTGATGCAACATTAGGTTGCAACTTCTATGCACGCGTTCAAGGATATTGGGGATGGATTTTAGATGGTGATAATGAAACAAGTCTAAAATTCCACCCAATCCCATTTCTCTCAACGTTTGATGATATCAGCTTAGCTGTTGAAGCAAACAGAGAAAACCGTGCAACTATCAACGACAACTACGTCTGGGGTGGTGAGTTCGGCATTGGATACTCAATTTATTTCTGTGACTGTTCAATGATGTTAGCTCCGGTTATCGGTTACTCGTTTGACGAGCAAAGCATCAGTGTCAATGATCATGGCTCAAGATTTGGCCGCGGATCATGCTTTTTCTCAGAAGGCAACTGCTGTGAAACTGACACTGTGTTCCGTTGGTACGGTCCTTGGGTAGGATTAGATTTCTACTACAGACCAGTATGCGAGTGCTGGAGTCTTTGGGCTGAAGTTGAATACCATTGGGGTGCATTCAATGGAAGAAGAAGTCATAGCTCAGAATTCCAACTTACAAAAGACAAACAACATTCAGACAGAATGCAAGGTTGGGTGTTTGCTATAGGCGCTGAATACGATTTCTGTAACTGCTGGACAGCAGGTATCGAGCTAGAATTCGAAGATTTCTCTGCTAACAGACATCATCATTCAGACTGGAGCTTTAGCGACTTCTCGTTTAGCAATGATTTCGTATCTTTTAGCCCAGACAATAGAGAGCGTCATAGCTTCGATTGGAATTCTTATGCAGTTAAACTTACAGTTGGAAGAAACTTCTAATTTGTTAGTTGCATGAGTTGAATAGATCAGTCGCCTAAGAAGATCATCTTCTTAGGCGATTTTTTTTTGTCTTCGTAGGTAACCGTTTAGGAGTTCCAAGATGAATGAGTCTCTAGTGATTTCAGATTTTATCGAATTTCTCAACCATTCCCCAACAGCTTGGCATGCTGTCAAAGCCATCTCCAACAAGCTCGCGAAGGAGAAATTCCTCATTCTAGATGAGCGAGCCCACTGGGATATTCAACCAGGATGCCGTTATAGCGTGATTCGCAACGGAAGCACCCTCTGCGCATTTACAACGCCTCACAAAATTCCCAAAAGGCTTCGCCTATTTGCCGCACACACAGACAGTCCAGGTTTTAAGCTTAAACCTCAATATGAAATAAAGAGAAACAAGGCGATCTTATTTGGAGTTGAGGTCTATGGAGCTCCATTGATTGCATCATGGCTCAATCGGGATTTAGGGATAGCAGGACGCATTTTATACTATAACCAACACGATGAAATAAAAGAGAGCTTGGTACGTTTAGATAAATATGGAGTGACAATCCCTCAATTAGCCATCCACCTTGACCGAGAGGTCAATGACAAGGGACCACTCCTGAATAAGCAAGAGCACCTAAACGTCCTTGCCGGCCTCGAAGAGCAGACAAAGCAAGCATCGACACTTCTAGAAAGATGGCTTTCTCAAGAGATTGATCTTCATCAATTAATCAGCCATGATCTTTTTTTATTCCCTCTCGAAAAAGCAGCTCTTTTGGGAAATGAGCATCAATTGATTGCAGCCTATCGGATCGACAATTTAGCCAGTGTCCATGCTGCTCTCACTGCTTTTTTAAAAAATCCAAGTCCTTTGGACGATGAAATCAATATGGTGATTTTTTGGGACCATGAAGAGATTGGATCGCAAACTTCTCAAGGAGCTGACTCACCTTTCTTTACCCAGGTTATTGAACGGTTGATGGATGCCTATCGAGGCACCAAAGAAGATTATTTTTGCATGCTTAACCGTTCGATCTGTTTTTCTATAGATTTGGCTCACGGGCTTCATCCGAATTATCCTGAAAAGCACGATCTTCAGCATCAGCCGATTCTTGGACAAGGAGTGGTCTTGAAAACTAGTGCTCAGCAGCGTTATGCAACGCAAGGACTTTCATCGCTTCCGATTCAACATATTGCCAAACTGAAGCAGATCCCCCTCCAACATTTTGTGAGTCGCAATGATATCCCTTCCGGTTCGACGATAGGACCATTGCATGCGAGTCGAACAGGGATATCAACAGTCGACATTGGCTCTGGACAGCTTTCCATGCATTCCTGCAGAGAATTGATGGCCTGTCAAGACCATATCAACATGTGCCGCCTCCTCGAAGCGCTAATGACAACGACTGATTGGCCAACACCAGTCACAGATAAAACAGGATAAGCAAAAGGGACAAAACAGGATAGGCAGGATAAGTAGGATCGCTTCGCGGCAGGATAAGCTAGATGATAAAAAAATTTTACCTAACAAAAAAATAGAGAAAAATCGGCTTTTTTCATAACTTCGTCAAACCACTAACCCGTGTATAACAAACTATCCTGCCCTATCTTTCCTATCCTCCCTATCCTGTAAAAATCGACAGGATGAGAAGGATAAGAGGGATGGTAAGAAATGGCTCTAACAGCGTTACTTTTTTGAAATGAGAGACGACGTCGCTACTATCTTTCTATCCTGCCGCGAAGCGATCCTACCTATCCTGCCTATCCTGTTTTGCCCCTTTTGTGTATCCTGTTTATCCCTGTTTAAGACAGATGAGGAGGAGCTGGATTGTGATAAGTGAAGGCAGTATAGAAATCCTGAAATACGTTTGATGGATCAAACATATGCTCCACACCTCTCCGCTCTTCCATGTAGTCCAGCAAGATCGTTGCTGCTTTGACGCGATCGTCAGGACTTAAAGAAGAGAGTTGGAGGGAGGCATATTTAGCTAAATTCAAAGACAATTGTTCAATAGGGGTGGGAGGTTTCTTGTCAGCCTCGTTTTGTCCAACAGGTTTAGCCAAATCTCCAAACAGTAGATCGCGAACCTCCTCAGCCATGATTCCTCGATATTCTCCTGCTTGAACTTTGCCGACTTCAACAGCATATAACATCCCTAATGCCGTTCCTAGCATCGCAAATCTCAATAAGTTAGCTAACCTTTCTTTCTGGTCTAAAGAGAGCTGCTCGGCCCCTTTCATCCCATATACTTGTTTGAGCACTTGGGTGGGATCGCTCACCATCCGGATGACGTCTTCTGCAAATTTTTTCGCCGTTTCTGTCATTTTTTGCTTATCCTTATGCGTCGCACCTCCACTTGTAGCTTCTATCCAAGAGTGATAATAGATGGGTGCTATCACCATTAAATTGATGAGAGGGACGATATCCTGGGGGGAGATGGAAGTAAAGACGGGCTGCAAATTTGAAACAAGGTTAACAGCATCGACAAGAGGACTCGAGCTTACGCCAGCCAAGTTTGTTGTCGACTGAGCAATACCAACGGCTAATCCACCTCCGATAAGCACAGAAGCCACCAAGGGAAGCACACTAGCAGGTCGCGCTGGAGCAGCAGGAGCAGGTTGTACGGAAGTGCTCTCAGCTGCCGAAGAAATTTTTTCTAGAATGCGAATACGATTTGATGAGGCAATATCACCTTGGAATGACACAGCATTTGAAGGAAGGATAGCACCCGCGGCCGCTTGGCCGACGGCTTGCACCTGGTCGCCCCCTTGTCTTAACATCTGGACATTCTGCCAATAAAGAGGAGAGCGAAGCAACGCTTGGACCTCTTCTTCGATCTCTCTAAGATTACTCACAAAGTTTTCTACCATACGAGTTCCAATATTGGATAGCTCATTGAGACCTTTTTCTATCACGTAGGTACAGGCAGCCCCGCTCGCGTCTTTTGAAGAAATAGCCTCTAATCCTCCCATCTCTTGTGACGGAGGAACCAAGAAAGGGACACTCATTGAAGGAATATAAGGGATGGCAACATCTTTGCTTTTCTCGATGCTCGATACCCCTGATTGAATTTTTAGCTCTTCTTTGACTCCCTCAACGACTGCGTCTAGTTCTGCTGGAGGAATATATCCAAATCCAGGTATATTTCTAACAGAGTCCTCCTCGTCAAATGATATTGGCTCTACCATAATAATTCCTCGTTTGTTTAAATCTTCTATTTTATTATAACATAGAGAGATAAAAATCGCAAATTAACCGTTAACGAGGTAGAAATCCGAGCCCGAGCCCGTGTGCGTGCCCGAGCCCGAAAAGCCCTTGCTAAACTCGGTGGGGATAAAGCGATCGTTGGCTGATATGAACCGCATCTACTAAGAGATGCCATGTAAGGAAATAAAATGAATTGTTTTGACCATGAAAAGTTAGATGTATACAAAGTGTCCGTTGAATTCGTCATCCTCTCAAATGAAATAGCAGAACAATTGCCTCGGGGAAAGGCCTACCTTACCGACCAATTGCAGCGTGCAAGCTCGTCGATTTCTCTTAATATTGCTGAGGGTGCAGGAGAATTCGCAGTCAATGAAAAGAGTCGTTTTTATCGAATGGCAAAACGTTCAGCAACAGAATGTGCGGGGATTTTAGACCTATGTTGCCGTCTTAAGCTGGTTGAAGAAACAAAGCACTTAAAAGGACGAGAACTTCTACTACGCATAGTTGCTATGCTTACGAAGATGGCCCAGGTAAGCGCGAATGCGAATTAGCGGTTGCCTGTTTAACTATTCAAGTCTGGAGGGCTTTTCGGGCTCGGGCACGCACACGGGCTCGGGCTCGGATTTCTACTCCGTTAACTGTTACAAAGATGAGGGAAAATCAATGTCTATGTCCCACCACGATAGTCGAAACACTTCTATCGACCATGTCATCGAAAAGCGCACGCGAGGAATCATCTCCTCCTCTGAAATCCATGGAACAGAAATTCCCGGTTCGATTTCAGCAGGAACCGATGCCGCTCGAGAGACGGTGATCTTACTCTTATTGATCCACCTATTTTCTCTGCACTTCAACACCCCGCCTATCCAAACGTTTTGGACATTTTTATTAGCAAGCTTTGCCTGGCTCATTTGGAAGTCCGGCCGAAGTGCGTGGCTTGGTTGGTCACGTCTCGAACGTCTTCATCGAATTCTCGAAGAAGAACGGTGGGAAATCGAGCACAACCGAGACCAAGAGAGAAACGAACTGAAAACTCTTTACACCGCCAAGGGATTTGAAGGAAAACTCCTCGAAGAGGTTCTTGATGTCTTAATGGCAGATGGGGACCGCCTCCTCAAAGTGATGGTTGAGGAAGACCTCGGCCTCTCCTTAGAAGTCCATGAACATCCTTTGAAACAATCACTAGGCGCGGCTTGCGGAGTGGTAGTGTCGGCAGCGATCTGTCTAAGCTTCTTCACCCTTTGGCCTCCTGGAGGACTCTATTTATCTGCAATAGCGATTCTAGGTTTTAGCAGCTATCTATCCGCCTATTATCAAGGAAATAGATTCACTTCCGCCATCGTATGGAACATCGCCATCGCCGTTCTCTCCATCGGTTCAACAAAATTCCTCCTCGATTTTATTGTCCATGCGGGGTGGTTTAAATGAGAGAAACAATTGCTATTCCACGCTCTCCACATATCAAACCTACCGTCTTCAATGAATTCTTTGGGCTTGGACTGGACGAAAGCGCCAGTCCCTTTCTCACACCAGATTCTCGCGCTTGGGCATCCAATCTCACCTTGAGAGCCTCCATTCTTGCTGCTTTTCTCCTCGTCATCGCTTTCAGCCTCTCTTTCCATCCGACGACACTTTCTCTTTCCTATCTCATCCTTGTTTTTGTATACTTCCTTGCAGGAATCCCCTCTCTGATCGAATCCATCGAGGATCTCATCTCTTTTGATGTCAACATCGACGTTCTGATGACATTAGCCGCTTTTTCTTCGGTTCTGATTGGAAGCAGCATCGAAGGAGGCTTATTGCTTGTATTATTTGCTCTTTCTGGATCGATTGCTGATGCAGTCACCGCCAAGGCAAAAGGATCGTTAAGCCACCTCAATCAGCTCTCTCCCACTAAAGTGACGCTTCTCGACGACAACGGAAAGCTCATCGAACGTGCTGTCAACGACATTTCAATAGGAACAAAAATTCTAGTTAGAGCAGGAGAAATCGTTCCTCTCGATGGCGTCGTCGTCGAAGGGATCTCATCGGTCAACCTTGTCCACTTAACCGGTGAGAGCCTTCCAGTGATGAAACAAGTTGGAGACGACGTCCCCGCTGGTGCTCGCAATCTGGAGGGATCAATCACCCTTGAAGTGACACACACAAGCGCCGATTCGACGTTGACGAAGATCATTCAACTCGTCACCCAAGCTCAAGAGGCCAAACCACAGCTCCAGCGTTGGTTTGATACCCTAAGCCGTGGCTATGCCATCACAATCATTTTACTATCTTTCTTCTTTGCACTCACTTTCCCCTTTATTTTGAATATCCCTTATACAGGGATGGAAGGGGCAATCTACCGTGCTCTCGCCTTCTTGATTGCAGCCTCTCCTTGTGCACTGATCATCGCCCTGCCCATCGCTTACCTCAGCGCCATCAGCGCATGCGCACGCAAAGGGATTTTATTAAAAGGAGGGACCACCCTCGACGCCCTTGCTCAATGTTCCATTATCGCTTTTGACAAGACAGGAACCTTAACAACAGGAAACCTCACCTGTAAGCAGATTCAACACATTGGAAGTGATAGGCAATGGGATGAAAACGAAATCGTCTCCATCGCTTATGCTTTAGAAAGAAATGCCGTCCACCCTATTGCACGGGCGATCTGCGATTACGCTAAGGACAAAGAGATCTCTTCCGCTACAGTCAAAGACTTTAAAGCCATTCCCGGTTATGGAGTCGAAGGCTATGTCAGCCTCAACGGAAAAGAAGAAGCGGTATTCATGGGACGCCCAGATCATATCAGCGAACGACTTTCTAAAAAGCAGCTGAAAGAGCTAGAAACCTTTGTCGAAGAGGTCCGCAGCCAAGGGTCCCTTGTCGCTGTTCTGCTTGTTGGAAAAGAGCCTTATGTGTTCAGCTTCCGAGATACCCTCCGTCCTGGCTTGCAGTCGACAATCAGCAGACTAAAAAAATTGAAGTCGTGGAAACTCCTGATGTTGACTGGCGACCATGTCAACAGTGCACAACGCATTGCCGACGAAATCGGAATCGACGAATTCTACGCCGACTTAAAACCGGAGAATAAACTGGAACATGTCTCTCGATTAGCTCAGAAAGAAGGGTTGGTCATGGTGGGCGATGGAATCAATGACGCCCCCGCTCTTGCTAGAGCAAGCGTCGGCATCTGCATGGGGAAGGTGGGGAGCGGTGCCGCTGTCGACGCTGCCGACGTCGTTCTTCTCCAAGACAACTTAGAGCGAATGGACTGGCTTATGCTCAAAGCGCGCAAGACACAGCAGATTGTTCGTGAAAACCTCATCATTGCTGCTGGAGCGATCCTCATCGCCAGCCTCCCAGCACTCGCGGGATGGGTCCCTCTCTGGCTCGCTGTGGTGATGCACGAAGGAGGCACGGTACTGGTCGGCCTCAATGCCCTGCGCCTCCTCCGCTCATGACCGCTCACTTTGCTGATTTTGGCATTAAACAAAATGACCCAAAACGATGCAAAGGGCTTAATTCTTGCCGTTTTGGTTACTACCGGATACCAACTGGTCGATATCTACTCTTAAGTGTACGACTGATCATAAGTAATTGTTCTTCAGAGGCATTCTTTGCTTGAAAATAAATCCAACCTGCACCACCAATTATCCCCGCACAGTTCATGACCATCAAGATTGTAGCTTTTGTTCCGTATATTCCTAGCTGCCTGCCGACAATAGTTTGTATAGCGCAGCAAACTGTTATGCCCCCAGCAAACAACGCAAATTTTTTTGCAAGCTCAATTGCTGTTGTTCTAGATTCGAACATTGTTCCTACATTTTCGTACGCTTGAGCCACTCCAGTTAAGTATGACAGGCATACCCCAACAATAGCATTACCAACAAAAAATGATGTAACCAATTTTTTATCTAACTTGTAGTAAGCCGAATAACAAAGACCTACGACTCCTGCTTGAGTAACATTTTTTGCTAAACTAAAACCAAATCCTTTCACATCCATTTTTTTACTCCTAACTAAGGTTTAATAAACAAACAAAATTCTAACGAAACACGATAAAAACTACAACACAAAAATCATCTATACAGGCAGCCGTTAACGGGGTAATCCGAGCTCGGACACGCACGCAATTGTACCCACATCTTTTGATGTTGAACATGGAACAGGTTGTGCTTATGTTAGCTTAAGCGTTTTTTAATTCTTCAGGATTCTCGGGTTGAGCTTTCGCTCCAAGAAACGCAAAAGGGCACGTTGCCAATAAAGAAATTACAGCAATACTGATGAATATTGTCGCTTTGGATCCAAATATTCCCAATTGTCTTCCACTGATAAGTGCTATTGTCAGAACAGAAGTCTGAACTAACATATTCAAACTATGTATGCGTGCGTGTTTTAGAGAATCTTTTCTAGGGAGCTCCTTGAATTCACGCCCTCCCAGATTCTTGTTTGCTTCCACTATGCTAAATTCAGCACCCACACGGGCTAAAATCAAGCCAATGATAAAAAACGGTATCACTATTCTTTTATCTAACTTATAGTAAGTTGAATAACCCAGACCAAGAACTCCACAACCCAAAGACGCCCCGAACAGTTCTACAGCAAGCTTTTTTGTCATTACATTCATTTTTCACCTCGATTTATAATTAATCGAAATTGTAACAAAACAAAGCAAAGTTTGCAAGTCGGATTTTTTTTATAAAAAAAGAAAATAGAGAATTTCTCTTTAAAAGAGCTAAAAGAAATAGAGGTTATTCTAAAATTTGTCTTAGGTATTCAGTAATTGTGATTTGCCATTTCACTGGTTCTTTCCAACATCTTTTGACAGAAAAGCCTTTAAAAGTTAGTATATCCTGATAAGTTCAAACGGTGAAAAAGATCTCTTAACAATTTTTTCTCGCCATTCATCACTCAAACCTGTCAATCGATAAAAAACAATCGCCCCATATAGAGTTGCCATCAAAGCAGTTCCCTTAAAACCAATTAAACCGAGTTTTCTGAAAGCAACAATCGCAATTGTCCCTTCTACAGTATTCCAAATAGCGCTTGCTAAGCAAAGTGGTTCCATCATGCTCTTTACCGGACCCCACACACGAACGACAGATTTATGGACGATACTGCTAAGAATAAAGCTAGACATGAAAAAAACTGAATAGGCAATGACTACCAATTTCTTATCCGTTTTGCCTATAACCGCTTGGAGAAAACCTAAAGTCCCACCGATTGCCCCCATCACAGCAGCTCTCTTAAGTATAGGTTCCATCATCTCGCGATCCAAAGCACACAAATTCATAAACCTCTCCATTTTAGTTACTAAAACAATGAATCCAAATATAATAAATTAGCTATGTTTTGTCAAGACAAAAAACAAGTCTACAGAAATTCAATAAAAAACAACCTAATTCAGATCATAAAAGAAAAAATATATTATGAACCAACTCTCATGTTATATTTGTCCATTTTTGTTCATATTTATCCATTTCGACTCCCAGGTTGTCTTTAATATACACTTGTGCAATATTCCAATTTATAGTGGGAGCGACCAATTATGACTGATGAATCAGCACCTCAAAGTCTTAGTTCAAACCTCATGCAGGCGGCAGCTCGTGAAGGGGTAAAGTTTCAGGAGTACTATCTCTGGCTAGAGAGGACGATGCCAAAAATTTTTTTTGAGGAGGTCGATCCTGAAAATTTAATTTTGATTACCCACAGTCTAATGGGATTAGACCTGCAAGATTACTTTTCCTGCATCACTCGGAAAAACACCGCCATTGCTCTTACATTAGATACCCCTCAAGCTGATCTGCATATTTTACAATATTATTCCGTTTATGGAATCAAAAACTATCAAACTTATGTCTCCAAGGAACGAGCTCCTTTTTCTGGAGTAACTCAATCATTGCGAATCACGACAATTGATTTTACCGAGGCTGTAGAAACCCATGAAAAAATTCTCCCAGAAGACGCAAAACAAATGCTATGGAAGCTCCTCCGTTTACAGCACCCGTCTGTCACCGAAGAGGATTTCGAAGAACTCTTAGCAAAGATGAATAGCCATTTTTTGCAATCGCTCCCTCAAGATCGACTTGCTCTTGCCTTGAATCTGTGGTTTCGAGCCCAAACCCGCGATTACTGCCAGTTTGAAGTCCGCTACGATGAAGACTGGCAGAATACAGGCGGCGCTTCGATGCATTTGGTATTGGCTTGGCGCAACACACCGAAGCATAATTTCCTGTATCGACTTGCTCAGGTAGTCTTCCGACATGGTTTGAGCATGAAAAGAGTTAATGCCACCTATACTGATTCTTACCATAAACAAAACATCCTTGTCATGGCTCTTAGCCTTCATGGAAGTAATGGCCAAGCCGTCTGGGATGTTGCAGACATCCCCGATTTTCTCCGCGAAGTCACAACTTTCAAATATTTTGAAGAAGAAGATTTGATTTGCAAAACCCTTATCGATACAGGATATATCAGCGGAAATCAGGGCAACCTCTTGCGAGCAATGGTCAACTTCATTCATCAAGCACTTGTCAATGTCGACAGCCATATTTATACAATTGAAAACGTTGAAGAAGCCATCTGTCGACATCCTGAATTAACGCTGCAGCTATGCGAAGCTTTTAAACTGCGGTTTGATCCGAATTATTATAATCTAGAGAAATTTGTCGAAGCACGTACAATCTTCCTATCAGAGGTCTCACAACTCGATACTGGGCAAGGAGGAAACGATATCAGACGAAAGAATGTGCTTCAGCAGGGAATGAATTTCATTAACCACACCCTGAAAACCAATTTTTATAGACTTTACTACACTGCAATGAGCTTCCGCCTTGATCCAAAATACCTCGATGAAATCCCTTTTGATCGAACAAGAAAATATCCAGAACTTCCTTATGGAATCTTCTACATCCGCGGCATGCAGTTCTTTGGCTTTCATATCCGTTTTAAAGACCTCGCAAGAGGGGGTCTGCGAACGATCTATCCACAACAAGTGGAGCAAATGTCAGCTGAGCGCAACCATGTTTTCACAGAATGCTATAATCTGGCTTTAACACAACACAAAAAGAACAAGGATATCCCAGAAGGTGGTGCAAAAGGGGTAATCTTCTTGCAGCTCTACTCTAAAATCGACGCAGAAACTTCTATTCTACAAAAGGAGCTGGAATGGTTGAAAATCGACTCAGAAGAAATTAAAAAGCGCCTTAAAACTTATCGAGAAGACCAAAAATTAGAGTATCTATATCAATCCCAACGGGCATTTATTGAAAGCCTTGTCACGATTATCAATTGCGATGAAAATGGGAAAATCCGAGCCCGCTTCATTGTAGACTATTGGAAGAGGGCGGAATATATCTATCTTGGTCCCGACGAAAACATGCATGATTCCATGATCGATTGGATTGCCAATTTCAGTAAAAAGTATCACTATAAACCAGGCGGAGCCTTCATTTCTAGCAAACCTTCTTTAGGGATAAACCATAAAGAATATGGTGTCACTTCTCTTGGGATCAATGTTTACATGCATGAAACGTTAAAGTACTTGGGAATAGATCCCGTGAAACAGTCTTTTACTGTCAAAATGACAGGGGGTCCGGACGGCGATGTCGCAGGAAATCAACTGCTCAACTTGTACAAATTCTATCGGAATACTGCAAAAGTTGTCGCTCTAACCGATGGCACTGGGACAATCCGCGACGGCAATGGGCTTGACTTATCAATCATCAAAGAGCTCTTTCATCAAAGCAAAGGAATCAACAACTATCCTCCCGACAGATTATCTTCAGGTGGTTTTTTGGTCGACAAATCGATAAATAGATTCCCCTCTCCTTATATTCAAGAAACACTTTGTTGGAAAAAATCAGAAAATGGTTTGATTGAAACGTGGTTATCAGGCAGCGACACGAACCACCTTTTGCGCATCAATGTCCACCAAACACATGCCGATATTTTTATCCCTGCCGGAGGACGTCCCAGAACTTTGAATGAATTGAACATCAAAGAATTCCTCGACGAGACGGGGAAACCTTCTGCAAAAGCTATTATAGAGGGAGCCAATCTCTATCTGAATGAAAACGGAAGGCGATATCTTGAAGAAAGAGGAGTCCTCATCATCAAAGACAGCTCCGCAAATAAATGCGGAGTCATCTGCTCGTCATTTGAAGTTCTTTGCGGACTGACCCTCAACGAACACGCTTTTCTAGAACATAAAGAAGCCCTTGTGGAAGAAATCCTCGCCAGGTTGCGGCAATGCGCCTATAATGAAGCCCAGCTCCTTTTTCGGACTCACCAACAAACAGGAGAGCCATTAACCGTCATCTCCGATCGCATTTCTGAAAGGATCAATTATTACACTTATCAACTGCTTGATTATCTTGACTTACATCCTCTATCAGATAAACCCGATGATCCGATGATCAGCTGCTTTTTAGATTACTGCTTACCCACTCTGAGAGATCGCTACTCAGCTCAACTGCTAAAAGAAATTCCCGAACACCACAAGAAAGCGATTATTGCTTGCCATTTATCAGCACAGATCATCTATAAAAAGGGACTTGATTGGTCCCCTTCACTCGTGGACATCCTTCCCATCATTTTGCAACAAGATAGACAGGATAAACAAAAAACAGGATAGGCAAGATAAGCAAAAAACAGGATAGGCAGGATCGCTTCGCGGCAGGATAGACAGGATAAAGAAACGGGATAGGTAGGATTGGAAGGATAAAAAGGAAATAGAAAAAAGAAGCCTACTGCACCTTATTCATCCTTCTATTATCTTTCCTATCCTGTTTTTTCTTTATCCTGCCCATCCTGCCGCGCAGCGATCCTGCCTATCCTGTTTTTTTGCTTATCCTGTCAATCTTGTTCTTTGTTTATCCTGCCTATCTTGTCGAATTCAGCACTCAAATCCATCAACTGCTAAATTTCGTTGACCAAATACTCTTTTTTTCTTAAAATATGAGATATTCCTAACTGTTCAGAGTGAATGAGGCATATCTTGAAAAGTTTGAAACCACTCCCCATTAAGCGTCTTAACAAGCAAGGACGAGAACAAAAGGTTTTATTGGGTTTGGTCGACCATTACATCCAAACCGGAAAACCTGTGGGTTCCAACACCCTTAAAGATGCCGGTTTTGGCGATCTTAGCTCCGCGACCATCCGAAATTATTTTGCCAACTTAGAAGAAGAGGGCTACCTGTCGCAATCGCACTCTTCCGGCGGAAGAATCCCTACCGATAAAGCATTTCGAGCCTACGCCCAGGATTATATCGATTCGCCTCAGCTCCCTGTGCCAGAAATACAGGAATTTAATTCGCTGCAGGAATTTCAATCGAGAGAAATTGCCCGTTATTTACAACAAGCTGCCGAAAGTCTTGCAAACGCTTGCAACTGCGCTGTTTTCTTATCTGCCCCACGCTTCGACCACGATTACATCATCGATATCAAACTTGTCTCCTTAGACGCATTTCGCTGCCTAAGCATCTTAATCTCAGACTTTGGCGTCATACAAACTGAAATTCTCCATTTGCAGGCAAAACTTTCTACTTTTGCCCTCAAAAGAATTGAAAGTTACTTTCATTGGCGCCTCACTGGCATAGGGATGCCGGAAAACCTCGAACCCGAAGAAGAAAAAATCGGTAAAACTTTCTATAATGAACTCATGGTCCGCTATATTGTTGGCTACTCTAATTTCGTCGATGAAGACATCTATCGCACCGGATTTTCAAGACTGCTAACCTATGCGGACTTCCAAGATGCATCAAAGCTATCTGGAGGGCTTTCTCTCTTTGAAAATGGACACAGTATGCGACTCCTTCTCAGAGAATGCCAGGGATTAAATCAAGTGAAAATATGGATTGGATCAGATCTCACCCATTATGCTGGAACCAATCCGAACTGCGCTGTCTTGTCTATCCCCTATTACATCAACCAACATCCTATCGGGGCTGTTGGGTTATTATGCCCCATAAGGATTCCTTACCGCACCCTATTTGGCATTCTGCACCATTTCTCAAACTGTATCAGCGAGACGCTCACCCGCAATGTCTACAAATTTAAAATTAGTTTCCGCCATCCCGAAACAGGCAAGCAATATCTGCAAAAAGAAGAACATCGCCTAATCGGACAATCGCGGCTTATTTTATTAGAAAATAAAAATCAATCAGATGAAAAAACTCTATCATGAGGAGACGAATTTATGGACGAACAGGATCAGGACCAAGAATTGCCACCAGAAAACCCGGAAAGTATTGAAGACCTGCCCACACTTGAGGAATTTGCTTCTGCCGCAATGAGGCCTAAACAAGTGATGATCACCGATGAAGAACTAAAAAAGCTTCAGCACGAGTTGATGGATTACAAGGATAAGTATCTACGGCTCCTTGCCGATGCTGAAAATGCACGCAAAAGACTGCAAAAAGAAAAACAAGACATTAGCAGATATGCGATCGAAAATATTGTTCTTGAGATGTTACAGCCTATCGACAACTTGGAAAACGCATTGCGGTTTGCTCAGGATATGTCCGATGAGGTCCGCAACTGGGCAGTCGGATTTCAGATGATTCTTGCACAATTTAAAGATACCCTTGCTCAAAACGGTATCACCGCTACAGAATCACTTGGAAATACGTTCGACCCACACCTCCACGAAGCGATTGAAATGGTTGAAACGACGGCTCAACATCCTGGATCTATCGTTGAAGAGTGCAGGAAAGGATACAAAATGGGTGAAAAGACAATCAGGCCCGCTCGCGTTAAAGTAGCAAAATCACCAGACCTCTCAACTAAACAAGAGAATAACGAAGAAAATCAATAGCCGTTCGGAGATCCAGGCCTTCTAAAATGGGTCTTGAGCGCTTACGAATAGTAACTATAAATAGGAGCATTGAATATGAGTCAAGGAAAAGAAAAAAAAGGACGTATCATTGGGATTGACTTGGGCACAACCAATTCATGTGTTGCGATCATGGAAGGGGGGACTCCAAAAGTCATCGCTTCTGCAGAAGGAACACGGACAACACCTTCTGTTGTGGCCTTTAAAGGGAATGAACGGCTAGTCGGCGTCCCAGCAAAACGACAAGCAGTCACCAACCCTGAAAATACGATCACCTCATCCAAGCGATTCATTGGCAGAAAATATCAAGAGGTATTAAGCGAAATCAAAACTGTCCCCTACAAAGTCACCAACAACAGCAATGGCGACGTCGTCTTTGATGTCCAAGGCAAAATGATGACGCCCGAAGAGATTGGCGCACAGATTCTCATTAAAATGAAAGAGACTGCGGAAGCCTATCTCGGGGAGAAAATCACAGAGGCAGTCATCACCGTTCCAGCATACTTCAATGACTCGCAGCGGCAATCGACAAAAGATGCGGGCCGTATTGCAGGGTTAGATGTCAAAAGAATCATTCCTGAACCCACAGCTGCAGCTCTTGCCTACGGCTTAGACAAGCAGCATACAGATAAAAAAATCGCTGTCTTCGACTTAGGAGGAGGAACATTCGATATCTCTATCCTCGAAATCGGCGACGGGGTTTTCGAGGTGCTGTCAACGAATGGCGATACCCACTTAGGAGGCGATGACTATGACAATGCTATCCTAAAATGGATGATTGACACCTTCAAACAAGAACAAGGCATCGACCTTAGCCACGATAAAATGGCTCTACAACGGCTCCGCGATGCTGCTGAAAAAGCTAAAATCGAGCTGTCCGGCGTTCAGACAACAGAAATTAACCAGCCTTTCATCACAATGGATGCCAGCGGACCTAAGCACCTATCGATGACATTGAACCGATCAAAGCTCGAGAGCCTCACGCACGATCTAACTGAACGGACTCGTGAACCCTGCTTAAAGGCTTTAAAAGATTCTGGTTTAACCAAAGATGACATCGGTGAAGTGATCCTTGTGGGTGGAATGTCCAGAATGCCTGCTGTTCAAGATATGGTTAAAACTATTTTTGGCAAAGAAGGACATAAAGGAGTCAACCCCGATGAAGTTGTCGCCGTCGGTGCAGCAATCCAAGGGGGCGTTTTGACTGGGGAAGTCAAAGATGTTCTGCTTTTGGATGTCAACCCCCTCACGCTAGGGATCGAAACATTGGGTGGTGTGCTGACGCCTTTGGTCGAGCGAAACACAACCATCCCAACACAGAAAAAACAAGTGTTTTCGACTGCTGCCGATAACCAGCCTGCCGTCACCATCCGCGTCTTGCAAGGTGAACGTAAGATGGCCAACGACAACAAAGAAATCGGCCGCTTCGATCTGACAGATATCCCCCCCTCCCCTCGTGGAACACCTCAAATCGAGGTTGCATTCGATATCGATGCAGACGGGATTTTGCATGTTTCCGCCAAAGATCTCTCGAGCGGAAAAGAACAAAAAATCCGCATTGAAGCGCAATCTGGCCTCCAAGAAGATGAGATCAAGCGGATGATTCGAGATGCAGAAATGCACGCCGATGAAGATAAGAAAAAGAAAGATGAGGTCGAACTGCGCAATGATGCGGATGGACAAGCCTTCCGAGCAGAAAAGGCCCTCAATGAATATAAGGATAAAATCCCTAAAGAAGTTGCCGATGAAGTCGCCGGTAAAATCGATGCTGTGAAAAAGGCTCTTGAATCACAAGATTTGGGAAGGATCCGCACAGCTAAAGAAGAACTGGAAAAGTCCATGCAACACATTGGCGAATCGATGTCGAAGGCTGCAGGACATGGTGAAGCTCATGCCCATGCCGAACATGGAGAAAGCCATGATGGCCAGCAGCAGCACCACCAACAACAACAGCAAAAGAAAGGGGATGATGACATTGAAGAGGCTGAAGTCGAAATCATCGACGATAAATAGGCTTTGATCATTAGATGGAGCTGCAAAACATTTTGCAGCTCCATTTTTTTCAGTTCAAAGCGATTGGAACACGTAAGGTTGCATTAAACACCAAATTCTCAATTGCTTCGCGAAGCGTTTGGAGTGCGAAAGTCCTCTTTCGCTTTATTCTAGATCAATTTTTGAGACATTCGTCCTTTTTGAAGTTCACTACAGCTACGCAAAGCGCGCTGCATCTCCTACTTTTCTCTCAAGCTTACCCACGTTTCATGCTATCGCCTAAAACTGACTTTCATCTATTCCTCCTCGGTCATATATACAGTGGTTTTTGCCTTCTTCTGTGCTGGTTCTTTTTCTGTCATGATATCCTCATAGATGAGAATTTGAGGGTGAGCCTCAACAATTAAAATTGCCTATGGCGCCTAAACATCCGATCATTTATTTAGAAGATGAGAGGCATCCACAACCAAAATTACACCGCACTCTCGAAGGCGGAATGCCAGTATCAGTAATGAACAAACAAGGACCAAGGATTTTATGATCCAATTTTACAGTACCCAAGATAAAAACATCAGAGTTTCTCTTAAAGAAGCTGTCCTGACAGGTCTTGATGAAAATGGCGGATTGTTTATGCCCGATCGCATCCCTCTTTTGCCAGATGCTTTTTTCAACAGGATAGAATCTTTGTCGCTCCGCGAAATTTCTTTTGAAGTAGGCAAGACCTTTCTGCAAGATGCGCTTCCCTTACATGACCTCAAGGAAATCATCGATAAAGCAATGAACTTCGAAGTTCCTCTTATTGCACTATCCAGTGATATTTACAGCTTGGAGCTGTTCCATGGACCGACTTTGTCTTTTAAAGACTTCGGGGCCAGATTCATGGCACAGTTAATGAGGTATTTCCTTCAAGATCAAGAGCAAACAATGCATATTCTTGTGGCTACTTCAGGGGATACGGGAAGCGCCGTCGCACAAGCATTTTTAGATGCCCCACGGATTCGTGTCTGGATTCTCTACCCTAAAGGCAAAGTCAGCTGGAGCCAAGAACAACAATTGACAACCCTGGGACATAATGTCACCGCACTTGAAGTCGATGGGACGTTTGATGACTGTCAGAGACTTGTCAAACAAGCTTTTTCTGACCATCACTTGCGAGAAAAAATGACTCTCAGCTCAGCAAATTCCATTAACATAGCCCGTCTTATTCCTCAGTCGTTTTATTATTTTCATGCTTATGCCCAACTCAAGGAAAAAAATGCCCCTCTTGTCTTTTCTGTTCCCTCAGGCAATTTTGGACACTTAACAGCAGGACTTTTGGCAAAAAAAATGGGGTTACCGATCGCTCACATGGTGGCGGCAACAAATATCAATGATATCGTCCCAAAATATCTCCACACCGGTATTTTTCAACCTCTCCCCTCCAAACACACATTGTCGAACGCTATGGATGTAGGAAATCCAAGTAATTTCGCACGATTACTGGATCTCTATGAACATGAATGGACAAAAATGAGCCGCGATATCTTTGGAGTCGGTTTCACTGATACTGAAACAAAATCTGCCATGCAGGATGTTTTTGCAAAATATGGATACCTATCCGACCCTCATGGCGCAGTCGCCTATTTGGGCCTGCAATCCTTTCTTGCCAAGCACCCTGGAAAGATCAATGGAATATTTTTGGAAACAGCCCATCCAGCTAAATTCGCTGATGATGTGGAGGCCATTACCGGCCAGCAGGTTCCCATTCCTGCTAGGCTCCAAGAAGTCCTATCCAAAGAAAAACGGTCCATCATTCTTAAACCAGACTACGATGATCTTCGAAGTTTATTGCTCAGCTCAACATAGTTGCAGTCAACACTCAAACATAGGGGCTAAATCACGTTGATCTAGCATCTTATCCTTCCCATCCTGCCAAAATTAACAGGATGGGGAGGATAAGAAAGATAGTGCAGGATAGTGTGTAGTGGTTTGACGAAGTTATGAAAATAGCCAAAAAAACCCTGTCTTATAGAAAAAAACATAGACAAATAAAACAATATAATATAAAATTTGTACAAAAGGTGATTAATGCCTTTTTTAAACTGAATCATTTTAAGGAGGTCAACTATGTGCCCAGCACGTTCGAGACCGTTATGTCAACGCAATAGACAAACGGCCGCTATGTCCAGTTTCTGCTCATCTATATTCTCTTCTTTTGCGTCTTTGAAACGCATGTCTCTTTTCGTTTCTTCTAAACGAAAGTAAATCCCCATTTTTATTTTTTGTTAAAGCTTTAATTCGATTCTGCACATTTTCGCAAATGATTTTTTCAAAAAAGTCACTATAGCGAATTGTATTCAATCAAATTAAACAAATTATTTTTATTTTTGCATCTATTAGTTTAGAAAACTGATTCAACCAATCGCTCATCCTTGTGTATTTTCGATGATCACAAGACTTTGCGATTCTGTCTATCACTCTCCAAACTAATGCATGCCTATATTTTATCATTTTATTTAAGGATGTATTATGTTTAGTCAAATTTTTAATTTTCTTCTAAGCGCCGATGAGTTCTTTTGGGGATATGTCGGTTTTGCTTTGATCATTTCTCTGGGGTGTTACTTAACCCTGAAAACAGGCTTTTTTCAGATGCGGGCATTTCCTCATGTGATCCGCACTTTCTTTCAGGAAGCCTCTCAACGTTCGTCCAACAATGCACGCGGACTGCATCCCGTGAAAACATTTTTTGCTTCAGTCGGCGGAATGCTGGGTGTAGGGAACGTGGTCGGGATTGTCACTGCAATCCAACTAGGAGGTCCTGGAGCACTCTTATGGGTTTGGATAGCTGGATTCGCGGGCACTTTGATTAAATATTCCGAAGTGTTTCTAGGCCTCAGACATCGAGTACAAAATGAAGATGAGAGCTACGATGGAGGCCCCATGTTTTTTCTCAGAAAAGCTTTTGGAGTCCGTTGGGTATCAGCTGCTGTATGCGTACTTTTATGTATATACGGAGCAGAAATTTATCAATTCAACGTCATCGTTGATACGATAGCCTATTCTTGGGGATTAAACCGCTTCCTGATCGCTTTCTGCTTATTGGGCTTAGTCATCTATGCAGGAATTGGCGGCGTGCCGCGCGTCGGCAAAATCTGCGGTTTGATTATGCCTGTCTTTATATTCGTCTACATTAGCCTATGCATGTGGGTGGTTTGTCATCACTTTGCTGACTTACCCTCAGTGTTAATGAATGTTTTCACATCAGCATTTAGCGGACATGCAGCCGTTGGAGGGTTCGCAGGAAGCACGATGATGCTTGCGATACAAAATGGGATGGCAGGAGCCTGCTATTCAGCAGATATCGGCATTGGTTATGATTCAACGATCCAAAGTGAATCCCACACCGTATACCCTGAAAGGCAAGCACGGATGGCCTTCTTTGGGGTCTGCTTGGATAATCTAATCTGCACCTTAAGCATCTTGGTTGTCTTAGTGACCGGCATGTGGCAAACGCCTGTTGAAAGCGAACATGCCCCGCTTGTGCAAATGGCATTAGCTCAGCACTTTCCTTTTACAGAGATCCTCATGCCTAGTTTCATTTTGATCCTAGGCTATACCACATTGATTGCCTATTTCATTGTCGGAATCAAATGCGCACGTTATCTCTTGCCGAACAGAGGCCGGCTGATCTATATCACCTATACGATCTGCGTCCTCACCTTCTTTGCATTTTTCGATCAGACACACGCCCTGTTCGTCATGCGCCTTGCCGGTGCTCTTCTGCTAATCATCAATCTAGCAGGAATCTATCGATTAAGGAATGAAGTTGTGTTTAGTTATGGCGACACTTCTACTGCCTCTGAATCGAGGTTATCAGCTTGTGATAGGGGAGGTTGTTAAATGATCGGTACAGTTTTTCCTGATTCCTCGCAAGGATACTCCTCTTCTATTATCGAAGCACGTTTGAATCTGTGCCAAACTGATGAGAGTACGAACTGCCTTTCAATCTCCTTCTTCTCACACTTGGAAGAGGGAGATGCAGAAGATCCCGTTAGATTTTATTTGGAACCGCTGATAGAACATGCAGGGAGTTCCTCATCATCCAGTTCTCAAGACCTCCACGACTCCTTGACCATAGCAGATGTCTATCCATTAAATGGGGTGTCGAAAAACCGGAAATTTAAAATTACAGATTTTGTGCAGCCAAAACATCGAATGGAGATTTCTCAGAGCATCGAGCTTGTGAATCAGCAAGATCCTGAAAAACAATGGGTGCGTTGCCTCGTCATCGATTTCAAAGATGTCTCGGGCTGCTATGACGATTTGGATAAAATTAGACAAACTGAAAGGGAATTCTCTGCATTTTTTCAAGGGGATGTTCCCGGTGGAGCAGAGACACAGAAATCTATTTATCGATTAATTCATGATAACCAGATCAGTTTTTTTATCAATGAGGGTTCTTTGAAAGCTAAGTTGATTAGAAAAGCTTTTAGTCCTGAACAACGGACATTTCTTCAGGATACGACACCAGGGCAGGGACCCGCATTATTGTGCCAACTCTGCGAAATCATCATGAACACGTTCAAGAAAGGATGTAAAGTGACTGTGAATGGCCGCACTTTCAGGCCAGAGAAGTACATCACTCCGATTTCTGAACACTTAATAAAAAGATTAGATTCAACGGAGCGAGGATTTCCCTTCGTTCGCGACCTAGTCACTTACTATCCACACCATTATCGGGAAATGTACTCCGATTCTGGCGAGTATTTTCAGTTAATCACAAAACTATTTGAGGCAAACCATGGATATGATGATGTCACACAAACCACAGCGATTTCTATCCGTTGAAACTTCTCTACAACAGCAGGCACTTGATTTTCAAGTGCCTGCATTACCTTACATCAGAGGAGAAGGATGCGGCAACACGTTTTTAATTTTTGATTGGCTCGACTCCTCATATGAAATCAGACCTGATACGATCCAAGCAGTCCACTCTGCCCTGATCAAAGAAAATCGGGATGATGCGTTGATTTTGAGAAAAGAGTATCAAAACGAACGTCAGCTCATTTTGACGATGACCGTTCTCGAACCCGATCAAAGCATCGCCGAGTTTTGTGGCAACGGTGCACGTGTCGTCACCCGCTATCTACAGCATAAAATTGGCGACAAAAAAATAGACTATTATCTAAAAACTTCTCAAGGGTTGAGAAAAGTTTGGTGGGAAAACAATCTGTTCTTCGTCGATATGGGAATCACAAAATTACATTTTCGAAAAAGCAAGTTTTTCAAGTCGACGACATTCACACTTGGACTTGGAGTGAGGCAGTTTACCTTTTTTTGGACAGAAACGTTAGAGCCTCATCTGGTCACTTTCGATGATATTCATGAAAATGAATTGATGGATTTAGGTTGTTATCTCAACCTTCATCAAAGACAATTTTTTCCTTATGGAATTAATCTCAACAAGGCCGAAGTTTTGTCTGAAAGCAGCTTAAGAGTGACGACATTTGAACGCGGCGTTAATCGCATTACAGCAGCATGCGGAACAGGATCGACAAGCTGTGCGATGTTAGCACGCTCTCAGGGTCGAGTTAAAGGTAATAAACCAGTAAGCATCTTGTTAAAGGTCGGAACAATCACCATTCAACCCAAAAATCGGGGTTCAGTGATGTCAGGCCCAGCCAATATTGAGACAGGAAAGGAAAAATGAGTTCTACTTCCATTTTTAGAGGAGACAGTTTATCATTCATGCTCTTGCGAAACCAAAGAAGCTGTTAAGGAATCGGTATCGATTCGATATCGCTTGAAATTGCTAATATTAATTCGAAAATACATCTTGTTAAAACAGGAACTTATTCATGGCTTCATCATCCACTTCAAGCTTAAACTTTCCTCATCCTATCTGGACTGTTGAAAGCTTAACAAAGCAGATTATCGGTTATAAATCTTCAAAAAAACCTGCAGGAGAAGGATCCACAGATGTAGACTCTTTACCTAACACAGATGTAGACTCTTTACCTAGCACAGATGTAGATTCTTTACCTGAATTGGATAGCCATGAAATAGACACAGCAATTCCTAACGGTGAAACGGTTCCGCCAGAGAGCGAACAGAGTTTCTCAGATCCAGTGCCTGCAATATCAAGTCAAGAAGAAATTTCTGAACCCGTTCACCCCCTTGCTGAACTGCGACTTCAAGAAAAGTTACGCAAGAACCTTGAGCGTGCCATGGAACAGCAATCAAAAGAAAGCCAGAGAATAACGATACCCTTATCCTTTTCAATGCCTGGAATCACAATTCAAAGCGTTCAAGGTTATGAAATGAATGCATGGCTAGGATCAGCTCAAGCTGGAAGAGACTATATGGAAGACCGGAGTATATTCAAACCAATACGTTTCGTCGTAGGAAAAGAGGCCTGTTATGCGGATGTAGCGGGGGTCTTTGATGGCCATGGAACAGCTATTATTGCTCAATATATTCAAGAAAATCTGCACGTTTTCCTTCAAACGACTCTTGAATTGTACCATAAAGATAAAGAGAAAGTATCAGATTATGCGATTTGGAAGGCTTTACGGAAAACGTTTAGATTATTGCATCGCTTGAGTCCGCAGCAAACAATATACCATGGATCAACTGCGATCGTAGCTTTTATCTTTAAACAGGTGATTTGGGTGGCTAATGCAGGCGACTGCCGTGCAATTTTTTGTCCAAATAATCCCGAAGAAGGAATATGCGTGACTCTTAGTGAGGACGCTTCCCTTGACAATCCTCGTTTTATAAAAAAAGTGTTGAAGCGTGGTGGAAAAATCACGAAAAACCGAAATGGAGTTAACCGTGTTAATGGGATCTTGGCACTCGCTTCTTCTCTTTGCGATCATCGAGTTATAAATACAAATCAAGAATGTTGCATGCCTCACACTCCTATAGTCACTCGCTATCCCCTAATCAAGGAAGCAAATTCGATCTTTTCTGATTCATCATCTTTAAGCCCGAGTAGCCATGTGGGAGCGAGTTCGAGTGTGGAAGAGGTTAAACCGGTAGCCATAGAGGGATTTTTGTTATTGGCAAGCGATGGTCTTTGGCATCAGTTCAGTTCACTCGAGGTAGCCGGATTGATTACGAATATAAGGAACAAAGTGCATAAAGCGTTCATCGCTCAAACTGTCGTATCTAGTGCTTTGACTGCAGGAGCAAAGGACAACATTTCGGTGGTCGTCATCCCGTTGTTGTCAAATCAGGTGTGTTATGAAGGCACTAAAAGAGCAAGGCGGGAATAATATGTTAACTTGGTCGTAGGTGTTGAAGGCCTTTATCGATTAAGACATCCAAAGTCTTGCTCATCGATTTGTGCATCATTTCCGCTGTCCTCGCTATAATTCGGACTTTTTCCAATCGCAAGAAAAAAACATACAAAAGGTTTTGGTCACAACGGAAGATGCAAACGATTCTTCACTAAACCGCCACTATTTTGATCGTGTGATCACACTTGATGATCTTTTTGATGGGAAAATTGAAATAAAATAGACTCTTTGATAACGTCAGCTTATTTCAGAGAGACTGTTGTGCATTTTGCTGTTGACATCATCGCTTCCATTTTAGCCTTGCTCAGTATCCTTGCTTTAGGGATATTCACCGGACGGAATTTCTCAAAAAAAACACCCCCTTCTTTCTCCTTCTCACGGGTAAACGATCTGAAATCCCACTCATGGCGAACCGCATTTGTTCCTTATTCTACCTATCTCCAACTTGCTGCACTGATCCTTTTACTCCTCGCTTTCATCGACCCCCATCTTCAATTTAAACGCCCTCCCAATCCTGAAGAGAAGCAACAACCAAGCCAACAGCTGCCAACCGAAGGGATTGCTATCTATCTCGACCTCGACCAGTCCGGATCAATGTCTGAAAAAGTGACCGCGATCAACAAAGAAGGCTTTAAACAGACAATCCCAAAAATCGACCTCCTCAAACAGGTGACTGGGCAATTTATCAAAGACCACCCGACCGACCTAATCGGCTTAGTTGCCTTTGCCCGTGTTCCCAAGGTCCTGATCCCACTCACCTTAGATCAAGAGGCTCTATTAAACCAGCTCGGTCAATTTCAAGTTGTCAAGAAAACTGACGAAGATGGGACAGGGATTGGCTACGCGATCTATAAAACCGCTCAGCTGATTGCAGCCACCCGCCACTTCTCTCAAGATCTCCGTTCTGAGGGAGAGCCCTCTTACACCATTAAAAGCGCTGTGATCATCGTCGTAACCGATGGATTTCAAGATCCAAATCGTTTAGATCAAGGCAACCAACTTCGAACAATGGAACTCGACGATGCGGCAGCATTTGCAAAAAGTCAAAATATCCGCCTCTATGTCATCAATATCGACCCCACGTTTTCATCCCCACAATATGCCCCTCATCGACGTCAACTGAAGGCAATCACAGAGAAGACCGGAGGAAAGTTTTTCCTTACCGGAGATAGCCAATCGCTGCAAGATATTTACCAGTCTATTAACGAATTAGAAAAAAATCAAATTCCTCAAGAAGCCCTCCTAACCTTCACTCAAAGCGAGGTCTTTACCCGATTTTCTTTGTATCCTTTTTTGATTTGCCTCGGACTCGCCGCTCTTTTTTCTGCTCTCATCTTAGACTCTTATGTCTTGCGGAGAGTGCCTTAGCATGAACAACTCAGACATTATTTTTGAATACCCCTACAGTTCGCTCTTATTACTTCTCTTGATCCCCCTCCTGTTTGGATTCATCGGATTGCATTTTCATAGAAAAAAACAGTCGGAAGAATTCTCTTCTACAGAAACCCTCAAGCAGTTATTGACTCCGCGTTCTCCCCTACTCACCTACACCAAATGGTGTGTCTGGGTAATCATATGGACCCTCTGCTGCATCGCCTTGATGAGTCCTATCGGAAACCTCCGATACCGTCCACTTGCCAACCCAGCTGTAAAAGCCCTGGCCAAGCCTCATTATCTCCCTCATGAAGTATTATTCGTTGTTGACACCTCAGCCTCGATGGGTGTAACCGACGGATATGATAGCACAACACGGTTAAATGAAGCCAAATCGATCATGACAGATATCATCAGCCAACTAAAAGGGCAGACAGCCTCACTCTATGCATTCACATCATCATTAAGCCAGTTGGCCCCTCCCACTGTCGACTACTTATTTCTCCGTTTAATGATCAGAGAACTCCATCTTGATGAAGGAGACGTTGGGGGAACGAGCTTTGCGGCTGCTCTTGAATCACTTAGTGAAGGAGCATTTCAGAAACCCTCTTTGAAACACTATTCAGTCATCTTTCTTTCAGATGGAGGCGATAACCAACTCGATCTTTTGCAAGGGAGGGAGCGGGAGGAAGAGGTCAAGCGGATCATAAACGCAATCCCAGATCCCGCGCAGTTTAACATCCGTTTTTACACCGTTGGAATCGGCTCCTCTAAACGTCAACAGATTCCTCATGTCACCAACGAAGAAGGAAAACCGGTTGAATCAGCCCTTGAGCCAGAAATATTAGAACAACTCGCCAAACGCAATCGGGGAAAATATTATCAAGCGGATCAATGGTCATCTTGGTCATTATCACGAGAAATCGCCTCGCAGATTGGACAAGACCCCCTCATCAGCGCTCAAGATGGAAGACCAGCTCGGCAGGTGACTTCCATTAAACAAGAAGATTTGATCTTCGATCTTTATTATCAGATCCCCCTTGGCATGGCCTTGCTCTTCTTTTTCCTAAACCTTCTCTTACCCGATGTGCGAAGATAAAAGACAATTCTTTCACCGAAATTAAACTGAATATTACTGATCCTCCAGCAGACAGAACACTTCGTGATGATTTGCAACAATTAAAACAGTTAGAAATGGTTTCTTCTAAAGGGCGAGGCAGAAATGCTTTATGGTATATCAAGAATTAGTCCAATAAATCAGCTCTAATATTGAAAGCTCGAAGGCGGTCGAAGGCGGTCGATCGCAGCAATTCTGGGTCGATTGAATATAAAAAGTATTTTTTCGTCGGTAGAAAATCTTGATTTGAAGTATATAGATGCGTGGGTGCAAAAACTAAACCTTAATGATATTTACAGGAAGGTATAAATAGATGAATGATACGCCTGATCACATCACACAAAAGCTTCATGAATTGATGAAAAAGAAAACACCCACTGAACGATATAAGATGGGGTGGTCGATGTACGAAACCTCAAAAATCCTCATCACCCATGCCATTATGGAAGAAAACCCTCAAATCACTCAAACAGAATTAAAAAAGAAATTGTTTTTAAGATTCTAATGCGACGATTTTAACGAACAACAGAAAGAAAAAATTCTTATTCATTTAGAAAAGTATTATTCTCAGAAGCCTTCTCACGCAGGGTAACTCGTGTGCTTAACCAACGCCGCCTCTCTCCATTTTTGATCTTGCCTATCCTGCCGCTTGCGATCCTGCCTATCCTGTTGGCGATGATGTGGGGGGCATTAGTCTTAGAAGCTGCTGAAAAGAACGCTGATTTTGATTTGCAAAGCCAAGCCTATTTTTCAGCTCAAGATTATTCCCAAGCAATGTCAATGTACAACCAACGCCTTGAATCATCTGTGCAGCCTTGGGAGAAAAACCGCCTGCTGTATAATTTGGGAACCATCGAATTAGCTCAGAATAAATCTGCAGAAGCACTCTTTTATTTCCAACAAATTAAACCTGAAAATTTAGCTCTACCCTACCTTGCAAGTCATTTATACATCAATATTTCCACAGCCTACTTAAAAATTGCTGCAGCGTTATCCTCTGAATCAGATAAACAGCACTTCTTCATCGAAATGGCGTTGATTGCTCTCAAACGCGCTGAAGAATTCGACTGTGCAGGTGAAAAAGTTCATTCATGCGCCCCCAACCCTCGCATCGAGGAAAAACATAAACTGGCACAAGCTCTTCTTGAACAAAATCAGAAAATTCGTTTTGATGATGGCATGCAGAAGCTATCGGTGCAGAAAGATAAAGACGCCTCCCCTCTGGAGCCCATCAAATATGATTATGAAGTTCTGTTGCTTCAACTCAATCCTTCCTTAGCTGACGTCAAAAAGCTGATCGGCGAGATAGATCGACTTAAAATCGAAGAGGGAGCACAACAAAAGATCTCTCAAATCAAAGTTTTGTTAGAGGAGAGTCTGAGCAATCTCAAATCTCACCAGAACATTGAAGCGCGATTTTTCTTGATCGCCAGCTTTGACGAATTCGAGATGCTATCGCATCTCCATGAAACATCCCCTATTACCATCATGCAACGGGCTCTTGACCATTCAATCCGAACCCTCCAACTCATCTACCTCTTTCAACTGATCTATGAACGTCAGGGCAATGATGAAGCCCTCCCTATTCTAATCTTCCAACAGAAAAGGATCGGCAATCTGGTCGCCCCCTTCATCTCAACAGTATTAGAACAGGAAACGGCCTCATATCATCAGAAAGAGCATCCAGATCAGCAATGCCAAGAGTCTCCTTGGGATCAGGCGATCCCGCTGTTTGATCACGGCTTGAATAACACTCAAGAAGTTGAGAAAGAACTCTCTAAGACTCCCATTCAAGCAGCATCTCTCATCGCTTATCAAGAAGCTGTTGTCTCGGCTTGGAAAGAGACATTAAATTTGCTCATGAATCCTCCGCAAAAGAAACTGAACGAAGCAAACCAAAATCTCAATGAGTCTTTCCGTTTAATCCAGGAGATGTATATGGAAGATCAGGCAAAATCAGTTCCTGAACCCAACGAGAGGTACTCGTGGTAAATCATTTCTTGTCGTTATTGTTCCTCATCCTCGTGCCGTCGCTGCTAGCTGCAGATCCTATCGTTGAGTCTTCGATAGATTTATTTCACAATTACGCCAACTACCCCTTAACGGGCACCGTCACCATCACACATGAGCGAAGTGAAAAGATTGATGACAGTTCCTTTCAATTTGAAGGCAAGCCCATCGATGCCGTCATCGTCAAAGAAGTTCCTTTTTCATCTCAAAATACATTGGTAACAATTTACAACTTTCAGCTCCCGGCACAAGCTGCCGGCTCTTATACCCTGCCTCCAGTCTCAGTCAAAATTAATGGGATACCCTATCAGTCGAATGCTTCACCGTATGAGATCAAAGCCAACCCGAGTGGAATTTTTTCACCCTCGCCCTCAACTTCAACAAATCGCGAATCTAAAACCTCTACGCCAATCATTTTCCAGCTCGATTCCATTGTCCAAGGGCCATCCAACCTGCATCCTGGAGAACGGACGAAGTTATTTTACCGCATCTCATTTAATCGCAGCATCGATTTATCCAAATCTGATTTGCCTTTTGTCCACCCCGAACACTTCAAGAAAATCGGTGATGTTCAAATTAAAGAATATCAACAAGGGGGCCTATCGATACAAGAACTCACTCAAGAGATCGAAGCGGCTGAAATCGGTTCCTTCGCGCTTGGCCCCTCCAAAATCGAGGGATATGTCTATACGCTAAATTCAGCAGGGGAGAAGGTCTATTCCCCCACATTATTGCAAGCTGAATCATCTGCAATTACAATCCAAGTGACCCCTTTTCCAAAAAATCAACAACCAGCCTCTTTCACTGAAGCCTTCGGAACAATTGACATCGAAGATGAACTACTGTCTTCTTCACAGGCTTCTGTTGGGGAGACTCTTCAACTGCGGATCATCGTGAAGGGAATTTCGAATTTGAACAGTTTCCGCCTCCCTTTACTTGCCTGTCAACCAGGTTTCAGCGGTTTCTTTCAGATGAACGACCTCCCCCCTGTTGGAGAGGTCGATGAAAAAAATCAAGTTAAGTCCTTCCAAGTTGAATTAAGGCCTATGACAACATTGGCAACAACCATCCCTTCGATCGAGGTCTCCTCCTACGATCAAGAAAACAATCAATATGTCATAAAAACAACTAAGCCTATCCCCATTCGGATAGCTGATGCCGCAGGAAAAAATGAACAGCCGCCCGGCCATGAACTCCCGATTTTCCCATCATCCCATTCTTTTCAATGGCCAGAGCCTCAATTAACACCTCTGAAATTATCAGAATCAGAACCAATTGAGATCGGTCCAAACCTCTCATGGATCAATACCTGCCGCGTGTTTTGGGGTTTTCCCTTCGCAGCTTTGATCCTCTCTTTGCAGGTTTGGGTCAAAAAAAACCGTTTAACAAGACCAAAACCAAAATCCTTGAAAAGCGTAGAAATGTTTAAAGCAGCATCTCAACATTTTCCAGATCCACATCACAACATTCAATTGCTTGAAAATGCCTTTTGGCTCAGACTCTACGAAAAAGAACTCATCGTAGAAGGCGCTTGCCATCTAGAAGAATTACCCCGAGAAGGAAAAATTGGAGAAATAAGGAATTTTCTTGGATATTTACAGTCACTTCAGTATGGTCAAAAACAGCCATTTGATTTAACTTTAGTTTTAAAACAGGCACAAGATTTTTTTTGGTAATATGTTCTTTTTCTATCTCATCCACTTATTTACTCTTTTCTATCTACCTCTGTGGGCTGAAACCTCAGCAACCCCTATCATCGAAGCTCAACGTGCCTATCAGAAAGGGTTGCAAGCAACAACCTTTGAACTCCGTGAAGAGGCGTTTAATCAAGCTCTCACCCTTTATCATCAACTTTCTCAAAGTCATGAACGTTCCTCTGACCTTAACAGAGCGATTGGAGACACCTATTTTCAACTTGAAGCATATCCCTGGGCAATCTTATATTATCAGCGAGCCATTTTTTCAAGTGATCGCGACAACACTCTACTCTTCAACCGCCTAAATAAAGCCTACCAAACCCTGGGAACCCCTTCTCCGCCTTTTAACCTCCCTCATCAATCTTTTCTACCTTCTTCAACTCTCTATCAACTCCTCTTCTGGAGCATTCTCTTCACTTTAATCATTTTATCTGTTTCTATATGGAATATTTCTTCAAAACTCCGTTATGCAGCACTCTTTTCCACAATGATCATTTTTCTTCTTTTAGGAAATATTGTAATCTCTTATTATTTAACCCCTATTGAGGGAATTATTGTCTCCTCGACAGGACTCTATCGGGCCCCCAGCTTAGGACAGCCACAATTATTGGAAGAACCTCTTTTAGCTGGTTCAAAAGTTCAGATCTTGCAAGCAATATCGAATGGTCAATGGATAAAAATTACCCTGCCGTCTGGATTAGTCGGCTACGTCCCTTTTGAGAACATGAGAATAATCTGAGAGTTGTTATGAACACAATTGAACGACGCGCCCTTTACACTTTATTGCGGATAAATTGGCTTAACGATCCTTCGCTTAAAGTTGAGCCGTGGCAAGTCGAAGATTATCGGGCTATCCCTTTATTCGAGCTTTTTGAGAGGCTTAAGCAATATCAAATCCAACTGGATCGCTCGACATTTACCGCCTTTGCCGACGAAAGCGACTCCCCTGAAGAATTAACCGAACAACTCATTGGAGATGCAGTGTTCACAGCTGCTGAGGAAGATCAAATCTATTTATTGGTCTTCGAGCTATGGCGCCGGATATATTCAGAGAAGCCCTCTATCTCAATCCTATGCAATGAACTCGACCATCATATTTTCCTTTACGATAATGACGAAATCGAAAACCCCTTAGCTCTTCAAGATGCTCTCATCCATTTCTCACAAATTCTCGATCAAAACGTCGATGAAGGGGTCTCTCCCTCAGAAGCCATACAACTGATCTCTGCTTATTGTGCTAATGATGTGGAAACTTTTCTCTATGACTTCATCACCCAGCAGATCGAAGAAGACAACGAATCATACGCTCAAGAACTTTTGGATGAATTTGAGATCTATTTAAATGATAACAAATGGTTTCAGTTGCTCCGTTTGCGCATCTGCCACAATATTCACGGAAAAACAGCGCAAAAATTGATGCAAAGCCTTATCGACGAAAAATTGAAGGAGAACGACGTCGAGTTCAACTTAGAATTCCTCTCATTGATGACGGGGATGGTCCCTGAACCTGTCTTTTGCCGCTTGATCAGAGAAACATGGACCCTCATTCAAAATGAAGAGGATTTCCAAGATCTATTATCGATTGCTATAGACTATTTTCACCGTCTCGATCGAGATGCTGAAACGCATCTTCTTGAATCCATCCTTAAGAAGAGAAAAGCTCATCCTCTGGAACATCCCATCGATCAAACTGACCCAAACCTCCAAGCTGCTGCGCACCTCTTTAATACGTAGCTCACATCTTCAGTCACCTGCTGCAATTCGACCCCCGCTATTCAAATAAACAGAATAGGCAAAACAGCAACTTTCCAGCATAGAAAAACAGGATAGGTAAGATCGCAAGCGGCAGGATAAGCAAGATGATAGGAAAGTAAAGACAAACAATAAAAGAAAAGCCTATCTCCTTTTATCATCACTATCCTTCCCATCCTGTCAATTTTACAGGATGGGAAAGATGAGAAGGATGAAAGCGCGTTAAGTTATTCGCTATCCTGCTATCTTGTCTAGAAAGCGTAGATTGCTTCCAGCTCAAAGTCATGGTAGTTATGAGGACCTCCAATTCTGCGATCTTCAGCATTAGAGAATTCATAAATCACATCCAAAGAGAGGTTGTCAGTGATCGCGTAGAGGAACTCAAAACGCCATCCAATGAAGTTAGCATTTCCCTGCCGAGGAAAATAACCGAGGAATTCGACCCTCGAAGGGGATGAAGAAGAATAAGAAGAAGGATAAAAATAAGAAGAAGGATAAGAATAATCCTCAATGAAATCCCTGGGAAGTGACTGAAGAGGGCCAACTACATCGACAAGATTCAGATCAAAGATATTTCCTCGACCAATACTTCCGACATCAGGATCTGGAACAGCCTGTGCTTGCACAGCGATATATTCGATATCAAACGACCAATCTCCCTCTTTATCGACGCTTCCAACATAAAGCCCTGCATACCATCCCAAGTTCTTCAGCTTACCTTTTGTAAATCGATTCTTCTTGGCTCCATGGTTGATGAGGAAACCGCCATAAAACTCAAAAGGAACCTCTTTTTCCCATAAGAGTGGAGAGAAATGATAAGACCATGACCACTGAGAAATCTGAAAATCCGTCCCGAGAGGATTAAAAGCAAAACATCGATTTGAGCCTCGCTTCGTCCAATCAACAAAAGAGTATCTGAGGTCTAAGCCCATATCATAAATGTTTAGTACGCCTAATTCTGTGATCCAGCCAAAGTGATTCACCCTCTCATCGATAAGAAAAGCACCTACATTGATGTACCAATCGGCCATATCTTCAAGTGCACTCGCATACTTTAATAGTATCCCGTCAAAGCGACTTGAGAATTCAATTTCAGAGACGAAAATGTCATCGAACTTACGGCGGCCAATTTCAATATCAAGACGATGCTTCCCGTCTGCCCAAACATTATAACCCATGTAAGCTCTTTTTAGGTTAACCGCAAGTCCCAAACCGCTTCCTTTAAGAGCTCGGCTGGTATCTCTCGGAGAAATCGTATTGACGATCACAGCACTGCCGTCTTCATTAAAAATCGCATATTTAGCAACGCAATCATTTCCAACTCGAATACCAGCTGGGTTATCAAACTGCAGGTGGGCCATCGCCCATGATTTTTTGTAGTTGTACTTAAACTTCAGGTTGAATTCGACATCAAAATCGTTTGTGGAAATAGGGAGTCCGTCCGTAAGCACATGATCGCCGCCGCGAAAGGCCCTGTATTCTTCACTGAAATAAGAGATTTCATTATAATACGGGTCGGAAACTAAATAGACGCCAGAAAGATCACCACTGCTAAGATAAGACGAAGGCACAGATAAAACAACCCCCTTCTCCTGAATTGATCGCCATTCAAAGCGAACATCACCGCTGATCTCAAGGTTTTGAGCTTTTTCTTTCACGTCGATATTTTCCTTAGATTCAACAAACTCACGGACAGGCTGGTCATCTTTCGTATTGAGTTGGCGATCAAAAGAGGTTTCTTGCCCAATCTGTTGAGCTTGAAGGCTTGAAAACAAGGTTATTTGTATAATGAAAATCGATATTAACAGATTCACAAATTTCATGACGTCTCCACTAAAGTTATTGCGATGTGAAAAACAAATAGATTCGCTATTGGCTCAAAAACGATGATAACAAACTTCATCTGAAGCCGGTTAATTCACAAAGTCGCCAATGTTTTTAAACTCTTTTGGACTAAAAGTCAAGATGATGATGAAAGAAAAACATGCCTCTCATAGCTATATTAACAGCAACAACACCATGGAACATTCTACATTCATAGATGAATTGTTGCACAAATTACCACAGAGCCAGTGAGATCAATGAGGAGATATAAGATGGAGAGGATTAGACAACTCTTCTCACGCTTTGAAGCATTCCTAGGGTTGTCATGATATTTGAGGCTTTAGCGTAGTTTTGCGCATAGTTATTTATGCAATTAGACACTAGATTACCAATTATGGTTGATTGAAGCAGGGAGGATCCTCACCTGAAAAATATAAGGTGAAGCAGCAGAATCGCTTTGAGACTCTGTATCAGGCACAGTACTTTCTATCCCGCCGACGATATACCCAACAACCCTCCCGTCCCTTACCCTATCCAAGTCAATGACGTCAGGAATAAGTTGAGGGGCAGTAGGAATGAACGCTGCATTTGTCCCAAAAAGCAGTTGATTCCCGGGGTTAGACTGTGTCGACAAGATCACAGGGTATTGTCCACTCATGAGAAATTGTTTAAACCTGCCTTTTTCATCGATTCGAATCGTGGTGACTTGGTTCGTAAAGGGAATATCTGAATCGGGTTTAAACACACCCTCAGCAAAAGTTTCATAAGTTAGACCCCCGCAAAGGACTGTATACATATCTCCGGTCTTTTTCGAAAAAAATCCCACAACAGCGCTGGCATAGTTATTCATCCCCTGTTTAAAAGTCCTTGAACGATCAGGATTTTCCATACATGGTTTTCCATCTGCAGTAATCTTAACAGGCACCGTCCAAATACCATCCGTTTCTGTAAACACCCCTGATAAGGCAACCAACCCCGGCTTCAGCTTTCCTCTCACTCTGCTAAGGACACGCGGAACATTGAGATCTCTGCGGCGAAAGGCTGGATTTAAGGTGAGGGGGAGAGGTTCTAACACTTTAACACTAAGCGTCAGACCATTATCCCGAATGTGGAAACGGCGCATTGGTACGGCCGCATAGCATCAGCCACTTACCGTTATGTGTAGCAAAAACAAAGGAATGGAGCCCGGTTGGCAAGGCGAAATCTGCAAGTTCAATACTCACCCGAAAAGGCAATTCATTTTCGGGAAAGATGGGGCTGACAGTTGGCGTTTGGTTATCAGCTAATAAGGAAACGCTGAAAGCGACAGCAACGATAAACACGCTTGTTTTGATCGACCGATACCAGGCACACATAAATTTCCTTTCATTGTTTTGTTCAAGGCTATACTGTCTAACGGGGAAAATTTAGTCAAAAAATATTTAACCAATTTTATATCGGTATGAGAAGTTGGTTAGGGTGAAGTTGAAGCAGAAATTCGTCGCATGGCAAGCACAACACATTCTTTTTGAGAAGTTTTTCTTTTCCTCGATAGAGAAAAATAGCCTTTGCTTCTGGATAATCTTGGAGGAAATGTTCTAATGGTTGGAGATCAGCTGGGTGAATCACAGAAGAACTCTTGACTTCTATAGCCCAAAATCCCAAAGGCCCATAAACGATGAAGTCCACTTCAAGACCTGATTTAGTCCTCCAAAAGTAGAGTTTATGAGGTTCCTCGGTATAGTCTATCCATGCTCGTAGGTGTTGAGCGACTAAGCCTTCTAGAGAAGCTCCATCGATTTCACTCACACTATCTAAAATAGAACGAGGTCTAATTGCTCGATACACTCCCACATCAAAAAAATAGAATTTTGGGTGTGCTGAAAGCATCCTTTTAGCTCTTTTTGTGAAAATTGGAATTTGAAAACTAATGAGGAGATCTTCTAATATTGATATCCAATTTTGAACCGTCGTACGTTTAACAGCACATTCTCTAGCAATATTGCTGACATTCAAAACCGATCCATGAGAGAAACTCATGACTTCCAAAAAGCGTATGAAGGGTTCAATATTTCGGATGACTCCCTCAGCCTTAATCTCTTCATCTAGATACAAATCGATATAAGTCGATAGGATGGTCTGTGGTTTCTCAACATTATAACAGAGTGGTAAAAGACCATTTATAAGTGCATCATCTAATTTAAAGCCATTTTTCAATTCATTTGCCATAAAAGGATGTAATATTTTTTTAAGTGCTCTCCCACCTAATAAATCTACCCCCTGTTTTTTTAGTTTTCGAGCGCTTGAACCTGTTAGAACAAATTGCCAATCTTTTTTCTCTTCGATTAACACATGAACTAAAGACAATAACTCTGGAACTTTTTGAATTTCGTCAATCACAATGACCTGACCATTAGGTTGAGCCCTGACAACATCTAATAAGTGTTCAGGTGTAGCGGTGAAACGACGTCGAACATCAGAAAGTAATAAATCAATAACGAGTGCATTTGGATATCGTGTCTTCAAAAGAGTAGACTTTCCCGTCCCACGAGGTCCAAATAAGAAAAAGCTTTGTTTGGGAAATTCGAATAGTCTTTTTATTTGATGAAATGTCATTTCCGCTTCCTTTTTGACAATAGCAATGTCATTTCCGCTTCCTTTTTGACAATAGCAATGTCATTTCCGCTTCCTTTTTGACAACAGCAATGTCATTTCTCCTTCCATTATGTCAACAGACAGTGATTTCTGCAAGAAAATTTGTAACTAATGCGAGCTTTGGCGTTTTTTAATGCAAAGACACAAGCTCGAGTTTAGCATTTTATGCAGCGGCTATCGGGCGGAAGAGTTCTTCAATATCTATTTTTCCTCGCCTCTGATCTTTACTAGACTGTGAAAAAAAAGGAAAGAATCTGCATAGTTGCGCGAAAACGAAAATTTAGAATCTGCGGTAACAGTGGGTAATTCTTTTATTTAACTCGACATCAGAGAGATCGGGATTAAAATAGGTAGAAACTAAACTCAGGCAAGAACTCGTCCGTATGAGATGCTTGCATTTCGACAACAAAAGGCAATCAATCAAAGCCTCTTTTCCAGTATTGTGAGGACTAACATTCTTTGGGTTAAAGTAATGTACTGGATTGTGACTACAAGAACGCAAACAATCTTTAGAAACAACTTTGCCCTCGAAGGTATTCTGCATGTAGGTTAAGAATGGTTCTTCGTCGGTTGCAACAAAAACTAAGTAATCCTTTATCTGATTCTCATTCACAAAATCGTTGACGGCAGAAGATACATTTTCATATGAGATCCTTGCAGCCTCTCCAGATTTATCTGTTCCGCGATAATGTATTCCAATCACATAGTGATCATTGAATTTCTGCGAGACAAAATCATTCACTTCTTTGAGAATTTCCGGTTTGACATGAATGTATTTGTTAACTAGCTCTGTAATCCGTGCTTTGGATAGACCAATCTCAGCAAGGTAGGAGATGCGGCCTGTTTCCATAGCAGCGCTATAATCGATATCTGCATTCCCGGGGGCACCAAGATTTATTGGGTCAAAATAATAATTCCAAGAATTTAAACCATACGCTGGGTCATAGAAAAGACCATGATTCTTAAAATCGACAAGTAGCCCATCAATATCACCTCTGTCATAGAGATCTAGATAGTTTATCACCGTGAGAAATACGCTGAAAAATCCTTGATAAGGGTGGACCTGATTCATAACGAAATATTTTTTCTTAGGTTCATCCTTTTTTTCATCTACAGGATTGACGATCAAGAAAACCTGTTTTTCTGTATCTCCAACAACATAGCGAAAGATCTTAGCCCCTTGTCGATTAAAGGGAAGGAGGCTTAGATCTATTGGCCGATGGTCGCCGCACACAATGCTTCTGGTCGATGTTTGATAGGGATTCGAACAAGCATCGTTAGTGATGAGGCAATATTTATACTTGCCTATTCGATCAAGGAATTGGATAACTTCACTATTTGATAAATATTGTAAGACATCTTTACAGATGAGGAGATCTCCTGCCGGCAACTCGATTTCGTTGATATCGCCATGCATGAATGCGATCTGTGGAGAAACAAATCTCGTTTGACATCGTTCTATAACTGGTTTGACGATATCGATTCCAATGTAATTCGTCTTTCCCCAATCTATCGTTTTGGAAAAGGACCAATCCCCGCAACCAGCATCTACAACCGTGGCAATACCATTTGTTTGGATGAAATTCTGTAGAAATTTGATATAAGGCTCGGAATTTTCAATCGACGATCCCGGACCGGATGAACCGATACCCTCTTCATTAGTTCCCCAAGCCCCTGTCGCATAAAGATTAGTAAAAATCTTTTCCCTGCGCTCTTCGGCACATAGCTGGGAAAGGCAATGAATACTTATGATCATAAAGACGTAAAACAATCTGCAAAGGCTATGCTGCATACCTATTTCCTATTTTTTTCTCTTCACACCAGCTGGGAGAGGAATGTTTTAGCTGAAACTATAACGGGTTTTGTGTAATCGAAACAATTAATTTCCTCAAAGGGCGCATTTAACACAACCTGAAAAGCATGTTTTGCCTGAATCTGTTTTTGAAAATATCCTAAAGAAGAGCTCAAGGAAGTTTCAGACGACTTGACTTCCACTAAAAACCAAGGCTCATCATTTTTCGTGACGAGAAAATCGACTTCTCGTTTTTCCTTATCCCGCAGATAAAATAGTTCATATTTACCCATTCCTCTATCCATCCAATAATGGCAAGCCTTTAACAAATGTGAAGCAATAAAATTCTCAGCTTTGGCACCTGCTTCAGCGATGAGCGACCAATCCCACAAATAAACTTTAGGCTCCTTTAACAGGGAGCGAGTGACATTCTTTGACCAAGGTTGAATCGTAAAACAATAGTATAGTTGGTTTAAAGTGCTGATCCAACGCCTAACAGTTTCTGATGAAATCCGAATTTTGTTTGACAGATTGGTGTAGTTGACCACCCCACCCGCTTGCTCCTTTAAGTGAATGGCAAGGAGCTCCATTTGCTGGATCTGATGGATTCTTGTAATATCTCTTACCTCTTCGTAAAACAGCTGTTGAAGTCTAAGCTGCTTCCAATTTTCATAAAAAGAACGATCTCCTTTGATAAATGGTTCGGGAAACCCTCCAAATGAAAATAATTTTTCAAACATTTCTTCATCGGGCTGAGAAGGTAAATGGATTTCATTTTCAATGATTTGTTCTTGGAGAAGTTCAGCCACAGAAAAAGGATGGATTCGATATCGGAAATATCTTCCCATTAGGCTGTCTCCACCAAAATTAAAAATATCTAATCTAGCACTTCCTGTAACAATAATTCTAACCTCACCGGCATGAGAATAAGTATCGAAAAAACCTTTAAGAAGATTTTTCCAATCGTGATATTTATGTATTTCATCGAAAACGAGTAGAGGAGGATTTTTTCTAGGGCGATCTAAATTCAAAAGATTAGCAATCGCTTTGGGACCGTGTAAAATAATTTCTCGATCATCCAAATTATCCCAATTCAAATAGAAGAAATCTGACGAAAGAGAATCTTTAATATGAAGACTTAAGGTCGTTTTCCCTACTTGACGTGGTCCCATAAGAAAAAGCATCTGTCGATTTTTTTTGAAATGATTTGCGACTAATTGCTGATAAAGTCGACGGATATATTGTGCCACTCTCTCTCCTATTTCTGACCAATTTTAACATATATATGAAATTAGTCAAGACCAATCTCACATATACCTATCATTTGGTCAATTTCAGCTTTGTCCATACTCTGAGGGTTTGGAGTAGACGGCCCACTTCTGATTGGGGCTGCTTCCGTTTAACCACTTCTTCCAGCTCCTCATCGGGAAGCCTTGAGTCCCTGTATAGTCAACTCGCCACAGCTCAAGGGAACCTGTGCCTGGATTGACAAGAAAACCGAACTCATCTTTAACCCAATTCGTGTCAGCAAATATGATTGGAGCGGGCATGGCATAACCCAGCTTTTGAGCAGCTAATGCGATTTGGAGGTGGTAATCGACAGAAGCTGTCGTCGTCATGCCGTTTAAGCAGAGCAGGGCTTTACAGATATTTTGCAGCTGCTGAGAACTTAAGTAACGGTTTCCTCCATATGTTTGGGGAAGTTGATCGAATAAACGAAGGATTTCATCCGTTTTTTCAGAAGATATATCTGGCAAAAGAGTCAAGATCCGATGCAAGCGGTCTTTTAATTGATAGCTGGGGAAAAAAGGGAGTGTTGAATAGAGAAAGTTATCCAAATCATCGGCAGAAAGGACTGTGCGCTGCCCATAGCTTAGGCCCCGATCTGTTGCAACAGCTTGGAGAATGGCATGGCGTAAAAATGGCGGTGTGATAGGGCCTTTGATCTGTTTAAGAATGGTTTTGAAGCGAGGTTCAAGATTCTCAGGAATTTTCTCGGAGAGAAGTTGAATCAGCGCATCGATCATGTCGTTATTGATGAGCATGCTTTCGATAAACATCTCTGCTGGTCTGATAAACCGATCCCTGATTGAAGTGTAAGTATATTCTTCTAATCCCCACGCTTCTCTAAAAGAAGAGGACATCGGTTCTAATAGGAAGGCGTGTGTCGGTGATTCCATGAGAATAGACTTCCTTTTTCCCTCAACGTAGGGTTGAGTCATTTTTGAAGGCATATGCTTAAGGACGTCTGCAAGAAAGACAAGCAGTTCGACCTCGCTTTCTACCCACTTTTCTTCCACTTTCGGCTGCCCTTCAATTCGGAAGTAGCAGCTTGTCAATGTTCTCATTGTTCCACCGGAGGTATAGACCCACGGTTTTTTTTCCACTTTGTCTAAATGTTCTAATGGATTCTTGATGATCGGTGCATTGTGAGCTGCCGCCATCCGATGGAATGCGCTCTCTAAAAATTCATTTGTCTTGACATGGTTGATAATCGCGGTAACGATGATACCGAAATCTCTTTTTATCCTCTCTCCCTCTAGCATATGTGAAATCTGCGGCTCTGTGGCGGTGAAAAAAGAGGCTAAAGATTCAATGAAATCAGTTGGATTTTTGATCAGCGTCCACTGGGAAGTATTGCTCCGCCCATGCTTATAAAGGAGTCTATAACCGGCTGGGCTGTCGTCATAGGGACTTGTGCTAATTTCATGCAGATCAGCATCATAGACTTCTTGAAAATAGTCCTTAAACAAATTGACATACTGTTCATACAACAAATCATAAAGATCAACAAGGCGCCGAGCTTCTTCTTGCAAGCCGTCGCGCTGCTCTTCAAGAAAAAAGAACTCATTTCTCCGCGATTGATATTCCATCCGCAGCCACTGCAGCTCTTTTTCAGTAGACGTGTGCCTCATCCGAGCTTCTAAGGTCTTAACCATCGTGAAGACGGTTTCATATTCATATTGGACTTCTTGGACTTTCTGATTGGCTTGATCTAGCTTCTCTTGGATAATCTGATGAATGCATTGTCCTATCCCATTAGGTTCATTGGTTTTCAATCCTAAGCTCGCGTATAGGTTCCACCGGGCAAATTCAAATTTCGTTTCAGAAAAAGAGGCAAGAGTGAATTCCCATGCTTTGAGGAGGGCATTATCAGCAAGGCCAATAAACGCATTTTTTGCCGCTGCGAATAGAAAATAAAAGCGGTTGCACCGCTCTCCTAAAGTCCCCGAATTTTTTTTGTCTTTGGCAACCTGTACAATCAATTGAGGTTGAACAGGAACCCGAGGTCTTGCTTCAAACTCCATGAGATTTTTCTCAGTCAATCCAAGCATCTGCAGCACGATGGCTCTAATTATCTCTTCCGCGGTCAGAATACAGTAAGGGTAGGGGTGGCTCCGCTGTTGAATGAACGGGATCATCCAATTTTCCAGCCTCTTAATTTTCGATTTTAACGTTTCTTCGGTCCCGATGAATCCAATCGCTATCAATGCTGCAATAAGGCCGGGTGAGTACCACACTTCAGGTTCAACACCTCTGCTGCTTGATATTCGGAGAAAAATCGGTTTACTGAAATCGCCGCTTCCCCAAGAAGCGCTTAGAGGAACGGAATATTCAACTCCTCCAAATATCCGTTTAAGCCTACCTGTGCTCAATAGATCAAGGAGATCCTGTAAAAATTGTTCTGGCTGCTCGCCATGAACAATCTCGGCCGGCGCAGTAGCAAAACATGACCCCACATTTTGCCTTAATAGACATAACCATGCAGATAAAACAGCTTGTTTTGCGTGAGCGTCTGTAATTACTGTTCCAGCAGGAAGCTGCAACGTATCTCGAATGATCTCTTCAGCCCATCGATTGGATATCGGCCTCTCAAATTTTTTAAAATACAGAGCGAGTTTTTTCTCACTACTGAGCACTTTCAGTACTTTTAGGAGATGTTCTTGACGCTTCGCATCATATTGACGCTGAGGGCCGAGCGAATAGAGATGCATTTCCAAAATCGGAATTGCTTTTTCAAGGAGATCGACCTGCAAATCTCCTTTTTCGTTGATGAGCAACTGTGCAAGCTTCCGGGTACGCAGCACATTACGAACCGAACAGCTTTCCTGTAGTTGAGTTCGATCAAGTCTCCGTGAGAGCTCCTCATACTCTTCACAAATGGCAGAGGCCAACTCATTCTCTTTCTTCTGACGCTTTTTTGCGACTAACGCAAAAACGCGGGGGAAAAAAAGCGGATGATCAATCGGAGCTTTAATGGAAGATATGATTTGATCGCTTGTCATAATTTTTGAAAGAATTACACCTCTGCTTCGAAATGGACGATATGGACGGGTATGGACAACATGGACAATATGGACAGTGGTCGACGGAAATTAGATTGCTTTCAAGATATGTCCATACCCGTCCATATAGTCCACTTCAGTCCATTGTCCATGAGTCTCTCATTAATCTGGTGTGTCTGCTTTCTTTGGTTCTTCAATGATGTTTTGATTCTGAATCGGAAATGTTGTATTTGCAGCAATTTGCAGCTCTTTCCAGTAGCCCCGGTCTAACCATCCTCGGCTTCCATTCCAATAATAGCAAAGAGAGACAATCCCCCAAATAGGAAGCACAATGTATGTGAGAATCAAAAATTTAGGGAATTTTGCATCAAAGGAGGCTATTTTTGGATCGCCATAAAGCTCAGCTTCAGGATGGTCGACCATATCGCTTTGAACAGCGTCCTCATCGTATCTATTTTTCATATCGATTTTCCTCCTCTTCCTCCTGCATCATTTGGAATTTTGGACCTTCATCCATATCTAACCGCCCCTTTCTCCATAAAGTAAAGAAAATTAAAAAAGCACTCGCCACAAAGGCAATGACTAAAGCATAGTGAAAAATGCTGCCGTAAATGCCGGCACCATCAATGATTGCAGTCATGATCATCATTGAAGTTTCCGCTGTCCTTCAATAATTTCTTTTGTTTGAATGGGGTCCTTACCTAGCCACCATGCTTGTGTAGGAGGGGTTATTCGAGTCCCTTTTGTCATCAAATATTGATAGATCGCTTCAAATTGATGATTTGGAATCCCCATCGCACTCCGTCCTGTTCCCCTCGGATCATTATCAAAAAAGTGTTGAAATGCGGGCATTATGGATCCAACGCTTGCTGTTTTAGGAGCCCAGAAATGCGATTTATGCCAATCTCGGCTCGGACGCTTGACTCCAACCCGAGACAAGTCAGGGCCAATGCGGCGAGTGCCGGGGAAGGTGATTTTTTGATAGATATATTCATTGGCAGAAGAAGGAGGCGCTGGGAATGAGTCGGACCCATTTAAAACGACATCCTGAATCAGTGTTCGAGTTTGATCTGTATGACAATACCAGCATCCCTCAATTGCGAAGATATGTTCACCAAATGAGATGAGCTCTTTTCTTGAGAAAAAGCCAAATAGCGGCTGTTTGAGTTCCTCAAGATTTTTAACCGGACGGCCCATCGGATCGTAACGCCAATGTTCGTCGTGTCCATAGTGGAAAGTGGAGAAACGAAATTCTCGTGGGTTTTGGACATAGACGACGCCATAATCTTGGTGGTAGGGCTGCTTCACAGATTCATCGATGATTTCAAAATTAGCATCGACCCAATTCTGTAAAATCCCCCCTGCGGGTTCGATTGAAAAAGCTTCAGTGAGTTTTGGGTCATATAACTCGAAGATCTGATAATTGATCTTCTCGAGCCCTGTTTCCTTTCCCTCCTCTTTTCGCTTTGCTGTCCATTCTTTTTGCAGATCTTCACGCAGGTGATCTGCCTTTTGCCGCATTTCTCCTTCAGGCTCTCGCAATAATAACAGGTGGGATGCCAGTTTTATCTTCTCTTCTGGATAGCGAGTGATGAAGCGTTCCAGCTCGGGAGGGGCGACAATGCGCAAATATTGAGATTCAAGAAACGAGAGCAGGGTGAAGTCATTTTTCAAATGATGGACATACATCAAGTCAACCCCACCTGTTGCGGCGCTGCTGAGATAAAAATTTGGATCTTGGATCTCATACATCTGAAATTGATAAGGGCTGGACGGGCTCGTCCAAGTCGAATCAACATAGCGCGGGGCAATCAATGTGATCACAACGGCAAAGGAGAAAAGGAAGATAACACCGACTAATGTCCAAAGAGCCGACCGATCTAATCGATGGACCCAATTCTCATGCTGCTGATCTTGATGATGATTTGTCATAGAGCCACCCTAGCTTCTTGCAAAGGTTCTTCTTTTTCAACCGGTTTTAATATGATGGTGTTGAAGATATTAACGGCAAACAATAGATTTCCAAACAAGATAACCAATCCGCCTATTGCACGCATAATCCACCAAATGCGCATTTCTTCTATCGTCTGAATAAACGACATGTTCGTTAAATTGGCATGGAATTCCGCGTAGGAAGAGCCATTGGCCCAATTTGCCCACATTAACCCTTGAAGAAATCCTCCTACCCATAGCGAAAACAAGAACAGGATGCTTCCCCATAAATTAAAAGCAAAATGCCAATCTGCCAATTTATTAGACCATAGAGGCTTCTTAACCATCGTAGGAATCGCTTGATAGATACCTGCGATCGCAAAGAACGTGAATGTCCCATAAAGGGCGATATGCGAATGCCCAATGACCCAGTCGGTCTTAGAGGTGATTTCGTTGACATTACGCAAAGCCATGATCGGTCCCTGAACACAAGTAATGAGATAGAAAATATTTCCCATCATTAAGAACCGGATGGGGGCGCTTTGGAGATATTTAGACCAGTCTGACCGCAAAGTGGCAAAGAGGTTGTAAACAACAGTCCAAACAGGAATGAAAAGCCATATTGAGAAGACAATTGATGTTGTCTGCAGCCATTGAGAAACAGGTCCATGGATCATGTGGTGAGTCCCAATCCATGCATAGATAAACGCGATAGACCAGAATCCTACCATCGAGAGGCGGTGGCTATAAATGGGGGTGTTGGCTAATTTTGGCAGAAAGTAGTAAGCGGTCGCCAACCCCATCGGAGTAAAGACTAAGCCCACAAGGTTATGGACATAAAACCAGCTAGCATTGACCCTTGAAATCCCTTCGGGAAGCCAGTTGATGATAAAGCTGCCGACGAGGACTGTGAACGTTGTCCAGACCATTGTTCCCATGCTATACCAGATCGAAACATAAAGTTTTTCAAACTTTCGCTTTGCTATCGTCATGATGAGGTTGGTTATAACGAGAATCCAGGCAAGAGCAAAGAAGAATTTGATTGGAATCCATGATATCCATGTGGGGAGTTCAGCATATTCCCAACCAAAATTTGTTCCCCAAGGGAATGAGTGGACCCCCAGCGTCAGTGTGAACCACCAGAAGTATCCACCCCAAATCGCGAGTTCAGAATGCCATAGTGAAATCCCGCAGAGGCGTGGGATGAAATAGAGCATCAAGCCGATGTCGACAGAAAGAAGCCATAATAGCGTTACCGCACCGACATGGACAGGTCTTACCCTGCCAAAATGAATATACTCGCCTGAGAAGTAGTCAGGAAAGACAAAAGCATTGAAGGCGAGGAAAACCCCAATGATCATTCCAAGAATCATGAATAAGATAGAGGGATAGATAAAAATCTTTGCCGCTCTGTCATCATAGACGACTTTCTCAACCGCTGTCATATTTTTCCTCAACACTAAATACCGATACAGACGTTTTTATAAGAAAGGTTTGCTTTTGCGCAATAAGAAAGTCATATTTTTAACAGATTAAAGCCTTTTTTGAGAAAAAAACGGCAAAAAAGGGGGGCTAGAAGGAAAAATAGAAGGATAACGACAACTGTCAATATACATCCAGAATTCTGCAAAATCACCATTTCTCAGCACAAAAAATGAATATATGTTTTATGAAATTTTAAAGTGCATTAAAACACATGAAATTCTAATATCAACATTAAAAGAATTTTTAACCTCACGACTATGTGATTCTTGCAGCCTTTCGAGGCTGCGATATTGACGCTGAGAATACCCAGGGCGTTGCCCTGGGCTGTTGCAATTGGAGCCCTTCGGGCTATAGCAAAAATAGTTCGAAGAGCTCGAAATTAAAGCAGCGCCAGAACAACTTCT
>JAGVJP010000103.1 GCA_020051075.1 Parachlamydiales bacterium | reverse complement strand
CTATTTTCATAACTTCGTCAAGCAACTAACTTTGGAGACCCCAAGCGACGTTGTCTCTCATTTCAAAAAAGTAACGCTTCCAGAGCCATTTCTTACCATCCCTCTTATCTTTCCCATCCTGTCAATTTTTACAGGATAGGGAGGATAGGAAAGATGGGGCAGGATAGTTTGTTATTCAGGGGGTAGTGGCTTGACGAAGTTATGAAAATAGCCATAAATTCTCCTCTTTGCGCCTTTGCGTCTTCTTTGCGTTAAAAAAATGTAGGGATAATTCTGAATCAGACGTATATCGTGTTTATCTTATTGCAGATTGTAGAACCATATCACTGGAGAGTTCTTGCAAGACTAAACGCAAATCACTGATTTTATAATGACATGTTGTTTGACGATGTTCCTTGCCTGGATGAGAGTACAAATAGCCAATTCCATTTGTACTTTGATGGATCATTTCCATATCCCCGGGAGAATCTCCGATTGAGATAATCGCATCAAAAGGGTCTTTCCCCTGTAAAAACTGGTTTAAATAATCTCGTTTCGTCTGCTGATTCTGACTGTGTGTATTCACTCCAAAACGATGTGAGGGTGGGAAATATTTGTCTATATCGACGAGGTTGACAAACATGTCCAATGCTTTGGGTTGAGTATTGGAAATGAGAATTTGACAATGGTTTGCATTTTGTATGTTGTTTAAAACAACATCAGCGTGATCGTTTAAACGGACATGTCTTGAGATCATCTCCGGTTGATTCTGCCCAATCTCAAGACATGTTGATTGAAGTTTAAAACACTCTTCTTCATCAAGATCAGGCATAAGGTAGGCAAAATATTCATGCCATCTAGAACCGGATAACAAGTCGTTTTCCTTTTCTGTCATTCGTCTGGAATAGCCATGCCTTTTTAGGGCAATGTTTGTGATTTCAAGGACCACACCATCATTTCCCTTTTCCAGGACTCCGTGAAAATCCCAGACAAATAATTTCATGTTAACCGCCTATTGTTTTCCGCCTTCTATGGTCGTTGATGGCAGATCATTCTTTTTCTTCATAATAGCTCGTGATGTTGTCCCACTCTTCATCCATTTCACATTGAAATCCGAATGGGCGGGTGGTTTCAGAATCTATAAGTGTTTTCAAACGCTCAACAGGAGCTTCTGGCTCAGCGATATAATAGATGAGCTCACGATGGCCATTCCAAGTAATCCGGCCAAAGGCGATAAAAGGGACGATACCGATTTCACGTTCAACGATGTCTTGCCATTCATCCAGCGCGATGAGATCATCTTCATCACCTTGAACAAATTCTGTTCCTACGCTTAGGAACCAAGGAATTGCTCGCTTCTTGGCTTCATCTGGCAACACTGCGATCACATTGGCCACTAAAGGAAGATCATCCATACTTCCAACCATGACTGTGTACGTTTGTTCTGAATCAATTTCCATAAAAAAATGCCCCCTTTCGAATATGCATGGAGGTATTATGAATGGCACACGTGATATTGTCAACATCAGATCAATGTCGGATGCCCATAAGTTCTTTTCATATATTTCGACAGAGATCATGACATTGTGATGATTCAACGGTTATATAATTTTACTTTTTGCCTTCAATTATAGATTATGGCATATTCATTTGAATCAGTTGGGATGTGTCAACATCAAAAAACAATTTCACATTTTTAACAATAGTGAAGGGAATTTATGAATCCCGAGTTACGCCAATACCTCAATCATCTGGATCAAGGAGTTGACGAAGTACGAAGGCTAACAAAACATTTTGCCGAAACAATTAAGTTAAGAGGTTTTGCGTATATCCGCATCTATCGCAATGGGACAATAGGATGGTTGACATCGGATTCTGATCATGATCGGTTTGTCTTTGAGGCCAATTTTCATCATCATGATCCTTTAGTTTCCAAGGCAAAAGAAATCCGAGAGGGACAATACTTACATTTTCATGATTGTCAGTTCGATGGTGCCGAGCCGTTTTACCAAGAGCGTTCCAAACGCTTTCGTGTCGATCATGGCATGATTCTAGTGCGATCAGAAGAAGATTATATCGAAGCCAGCTGCTTTTCTGGATTCATGGCGCAACAACCACTCTATAACATATTTATCAATGAGCCTGGGATTTTCCGAGGATTTGTAGATTATTTTAAACAGCGGCTTACACGACATTCATTGAGTTTGCTCGATCATGGTGTCGGATTGTCCAATTTCAACCTTCCCTCTCACAAGCTGCCGGCTCTGAACACAACGCTCTCTCCAGAGGATCGGAGAGCGATTGTTAGTTCATGCGGATGGAACAGCCTCTTGCAAATTTCTGCGCGTGAACGTGATTGTTTAAGCCTCCTAAGAAAAGGATTCACTTATCGGGAAATCGGTGATTGTTTAAACATTTCAGAACGAACCGTAGAACATTATTTAGAGTCAGCAAAAAATAAACTAGGCATATGTACCCGTTCAGAATTATTTCTAGAAGCTGATCGGATGTTCCAATTAGGCCTCTTCACTTAGAATCCTCCATTTCAAAGCTTTTAGGGGGTTTTCCCCCCTATTTGAATTTCTCAGCATCGAATATGATTTGTCATCGTTCAAAAAATGATGGGGGTGATGATGTATTGGATTTCTATATTATTTATCATGGGTATTTTTATGAAATTTGACTTGTCAGGATGCGAGAGCGATCTTTTTCCTCTGGCAAACTACTGCCCTGCAAACTATGAGGAGGCACGGCGGGCATTCATCAATGCAGTTGAGAAAAATGAGAGTGTTTCCCAGCATAAGTCATTTTGTATTGGGATGAAAAGCCCTCAGGAAACAGATCTATTCATCGATGTTGCTGTTCTAGGGCATTTGAAAAACGCAAAAAAATATTATTCCATATTTCTGGTACCCATGGCGCCGAGGGAGGACCTGGTTCAGGCATTCAAAATGAATTCATATCCAACCCAATTGATCTCCCAGAAGATTTAGCCATTATTTTTATTCATACTCTAAATCCCTATGGAATGGCTTGGAATCGCCGCGTTAATGAGCTGAATGTCGATCTCAATCGCAATTGCACTGATATCCGTCTTACTCCAGATCTTTATCCAGTCATCGATCCTTTATTTAACCCCAAATACCCAATAAATTTAAACACGCAGCTTTTTCATCAACTTTGTTCTACCCATGGCTGGGATAAGATCAGAAAGGCTTTAATAGTAGGTCAATACGATTTCCCCGAAGGGTTATTTTATGGAGGGAAAGAGATTTCTCCAGGCCCAAAACTTGTCCTTAATTGGTGCATATCTGAATTGAGTAATTTAGAAATTAATTTTAACGAACGATATTTTGGTATTATTGATGTTCATTCAGGTTTGGGCCCTTATGGGATCGATACATTGCTCACGATAGAACCTCCAACGGAATTTATGCTGAATATTTTTGGTGAAAAAATGTCCATCGCAGTTCAAATGGCAACGACGGGATATCAAGCAACAGGTTGCTTTGTCTCAGAATTGGCAAAGTGCATCAAAGAGGCTACGCATTGTCCTTCTTCTCACATCTACATTGTCGGTCAAGAATTTGGAACAATCAATGAGGAAGATGTTCTTTCAGCTTTATATGATGAAAATTGCCATTTTCATCATGCACAACGTACAGGAGTCTCATATAACCCAAATGAGGCCATTGGAAAGGCAATGCTCAGAGCATTTTACCCTGAAGATAGAGCTTGGAGGCACGCCATTGTTTCAGCGGGACGACAATTGCTTCTCCAATTCCTGGATATTCTCAACCGATCTGTTAGATAAAACTATATGAAATAAACACTTCACTGAAGAGATGTTATGAACTCAGTTTTAAAAAAAATCATCTGCTATGCTCTTGTTATATCTGCAACCAATGTTTCAGTTTTGACTCAACTGGCGGCTTATCCTATCCAATCTCCCTATAAAGAAGGGTATTTGCAAGTTTCAGAAATCCATCACCTCTTTCATGCTGCTTATGGCAATCCTGAGGGAATTCCCGTCATCATTCTCCATGGCGGACCAGGTGGAGGAAGTTCGGATGATCTTTCTTGTCTATTCAATCTCAAGCGATACCATGTCATTATGTTTGACCAAAGAGGGGCCATGCGATCTCAACCGTGCGCTTGCATGGAAGAGAATACGACTCAACATATTCTAGAGGATATAGAAAAACTCAGAAACCATTTTAAAATTTCTCAATGGTTAGTCTTTGGACATTCTTGGGGGGCGCTGCTTGGAGTGATATATGGACAATCACATCCAGAATCTTGTTTGGGATTTATTTTAAGTGGATTTTATCTCGGCTGCAAGGAAGAAATCAATCTATTTTCAGACCGGGTCCATTTTGATCCCGCAGCCTATCAAGAATTCCTTCTCCAGATACCACCTGAAGAACGAGGAGATTTGATCGCAGCAAGCTACAGAAAAGTCATGGATTCTGATCCCCGTCTCCATATGCCATTCGCGCGCGCTTTTCTTCGCTATCAAATAACTGGTCTGATCGATCCTTCAGATCATGCTAAGATCGATCAAACCCTCCAGAATGATCATTTCGTTCTTAGCGTCGCAAGGGCTGTTCTGCATTATGCAGCGAACGGTTTTTTTTTAGAACCGAATCAAATCCTTTCACATATGCACCTCCTATCCCATCTTCCGGCAATCATTATTCATGCAGATTCTGATAGGATTTGCCCATTGGAACAAGCTCAGCTTTTGCATAAACATTGGTCTAATAGCAAATTGTGGATCGTTGAGGCATCACCTCACTCTATTGATTCAAGGATGGAAAAAGCTGTGATTGATGCAACGAACCTATTTGCAGAGTCTGAGTGAGGCATGAATCCCCTTCTTGATTTGAGAGATGAATAGGTCGTCTCCCTCTAAATCTCTCACCTTCAAACCAAAATGCTGTCCAAGGGAACCAGCGAGCTTTATGTGCTTGACATAGGGCTTATCTTTAAAAAGAAAGATGAATACACCTAGAGCGGATCCAATTTCATATCCGATGTCACCAATGAATTGAATGGCTCGTTCATCGCCTTGCAATGCTTTTGCTGTAATCAACTTAAGGATTTTTTCTTCGGTTTTCAGATTGATATATAACTTATTATAGTAATTGGCAATTTCATGTTCTTCAATCAAATTCTCTTCAACGCCAGTGTTTAAATAGCTTTCAGTCACAGTGATGTCATTATTGAAGTCTTTTTGAAGTTGATCCAAAAACCTCTTTGCTACCGCAGGCCCTGCCAACCGATCCTGCATGGTTGGCGTTTCGATTTCTGATAAAACTATTCCTTTAGTTCTTACACCATAATAAGAATAGAGCCCTTTGCTGTTGTCATAAATTAAGTGTTGCCCAATTTCACCCATGCGGCTGATGAAATCGGGCGGACCAAAATGCCATTTTTTATTCAGAATAATGCCGGCTCCGATGCCCGTCCCTAAAATAACTAACATTCCATGATCCACTTCATCATGAGCAAACGTCACAGACCCTTCAGCATCTGAATCGTTTAAAATACAAACATTCCAGTTTTTTCCCATTTCTGAAAATTTATTCATTAAAAGGGCTTGCAAGGATATCCCTCCAAGGGCAACTTCCTCTTGAGATAAATGATTGTATTTAAAACCGTCGATATTTGGAGCAAGGAGTGCTCCATTTCTCAATATTGGACCAGGCCATGAGATGCCCACACATTCGAATACGCAGTTTTCTATATTTTTGCGTCCATAATCTTCAGCTTTCAAGACTTCTTGTATCATATGAGAAATAAACCAATTTCTTTTTTCAAGTGAACTCATCCCATGAAGTTTATCGAGATCATGACGCCACTTAAAAACACCAGATTCCCAAATGATTTTGCCTTTGGGATCGACAATGGCGGTTAAAATTTTGGTGCCGCCAATGCTCAAATTAATATTTAGATGGGTGGTTGGAAGAAAAGCCTGCACTTCCTTACAATCCTGACAGCGCTCAATGCAACAAGAAAACTGATAAGGGGCGCGACTCATACATCTCTCTTAAAGTGCTTTATAAACAACAAATAATGAGCTAAGATCGGAGTGTATCTTGCGCATAAATAAACCTTTTCCTTCGGGTAAATCATCGTCAGTGGTTGATCTTTAAATGACTCACCAATGGAAGCTCAGCATTTTAATGCAAGGATGCTTGCCTGTGACTCTAATTTGCTAATGAAATTATATTTCCACGGTTTAACTGAGAAGTTTTGTTTAAATTCACTTTTAAGAACAATAGTTGTTGCAAGTGCCTCTTCTACAGTTTTCATTGCGAGTATTCCTTTTTTGTGAAGAGTTAAATAGAAAATCGGAAAGGTGGCTAGAAAAGCGACTATCTTATATGTTCGATCAAACCATCCTTTCTGTAAATCTAGTACATAGTTCATCAAGAAAGATTCCTTCACCTTAAAAAAAACGTGTAATGGGGATCTTTTTCTGCCCGGAATCGAATATAGAAAATCGATTATCATATCGGAAAAAGTTAAAGAAGTAACGAAAGACGTTTTATCCAAATCATACATATAACAGCAGAAAATCAATTTGATCTCAATGAGGACATCATGGGATTCTTTCTTAAACGAGTTAACCATCTGATTGAGATCGATTTGGTCCAACATGATTTTTCCGTATTTTTTTAACTCATCCTCAGGAAATTCATAACCATATGGTTTCATTTTTTGAGAAAATGAAATCCAATCAACCTCAAGATTGTTCTTTAATTTTAAATAGACCTCTTGAAGTTCATCGAACATAATAATGTCTTCGAGAGTTCCCAGGGGATTATAAAAAAATTCTTTCGAATTAACTATTTTGCTATAAGTTTTTTTACAAATTTCAACAGCTAAAGCAGATTGATCATAACAAATCAATTTATCCAATACTTCAAAGAATATCTCAGCACAATTTACTGGGTTTTTATAAAAGGGAGTCAAATATTCTCTGAGACGACTATCTTTTACCTCAGAGTTTTCTCTATCTTCAGCCAAAAAGAGGGGGATGAGGATGTGAGAGACATACTGGCTTAAATCCTTGTAGCGATGAGCTTGATTTCGCATTGCAGCGTCAAGCCTTTCTATCTCTTTCAGTAAACGCTCGTCCTCAAGTTCAGAAAGGACTTGTAACGTTTTTTCTTCAAGATCGAGCTCTTCATCAACCTCTTCAAATCGATCAGAGTCGCTATTCCATATTTCAATAAGGGTTTCAAGCCGCTGTTCTAAGGGAAGATTGTCAAAAACCATTTCATCAATTTTTAAATCTAGAACACCAATTCTTTTTTCCTTCATGTTATTGCCTCTAATTTTTATCTTTAAGAAGATGCAAATGCTTAACTTTTTGATGATTTATCTTACTACAACTCGAAAACCCTATCTATAAAAATGTGATCAACGGCCAAAACACTTCGCACTAAACAAGATGAACAGGTCCTTGTTCTCTATCGGGGTGCCTGTTAGCCTCAACATCTTTGAAAAACTGATCCACCGAATAAGTGTTAAACGAAGAGATTAACAAATGGGACCCAGAGAAATCATGATTGAGAGAAAATGAATTTGGCACAGCAACGGTGAAACAGCCTGCTTTGCTGCTAGACATCACACCAGTATAGCTATCTTCAATCACGATGCAATCTGAAGGATTAATTCCAAGCCGTTTCGCCGCTTCGAGGTAGATATAGGGTTTAGGCTTATTCGTTCCTTCAGGATCGTTGTAGTGGGCAAGGTCTTCTTTACCTGAAAGGACAAGATCAAAAACATCCGAGATGTTCAACGACCGCAAATAAAGTGAAATCTCTTCATGAGAAGCTCCTGAAGCGATTGCAAGCTTATAGTTTAACCGCTTCTGTTCGTTCAGTAACTTGTGGAGAAAAGCTAAAGTCCCTTCAATAGGGGCTATTCCCTCTCGCAACAACGATTTAAAATGTTCGTATTTATCTTTTTTAAGCTCTTCTGCGTAATTTTCCCCGATTTTTTTAGCAAAGATATGGCTAGCCTTATCGATTGGAATGCCCACACAGTTGTAATAATCTTCCAAGGTGATGTCACAGCCATGTTTTTTTAATGCATGAGCCCAAGCACGATAATGCAACATCTCACTATCAACTAAAGTTCCATCGCAGTCAAAAATAATGGCTTTCATCTGTTTCCACTCCATCAAAACGATTTAAGAGACATTTGATACTTCTACATGTTTACGGTAGACGAGGCCAATAATAAAACCAGCACCCAAAACTTGTATAAAACGAGTCACCATCCATCCCAACGCAAGTGTTGCCGGTACAGGCACCCACAGATACCATGAAGCAGAAAGGATTCCTGCGAAGACACCAAAATAGAGCCCAAAACGCAATCCATTTGCCACACCCCCGTAAAACGCCATCCCAAACCTTGTCACTCCTCTTTGCGCCTTTGGCCTTTGCGTTAAAAAGGGAGAGACGTGAATAGTTACAGGAATACTTGTTTACACAAGCAAAAAAGGTAGGAAACAGAAGAATCTGCAACACTTTCTTCATAGGACAAATCAGGGAGTGGGACAAAATATGGCAACGAATTGGCGAAACCACATTCATTGTCAAAGCCGCTTTGTGGCTCATGACCCTGAAATAGAGAGTCTTTCTGAGCGAATATCTGAATCTTTGTGTATTCATCAGTTTTTTTTTCACGAGGTTTGAGATCTCTCACACACAAAGGGATTGGCCTTCCATTTCTGTAGAGCAGGGTATCGATGAAGGGATTGCTTTTCAATGAAGTTGGAAAGCCTTCGAGTTTCCTGATCAATTCGAAGTATTTTATTCTCTCTGTATTGGAACTGCAGAATCGAAAATTGGCCAACTGCGCTTTATAGGTATATTTGATGGCCTTAGTTGGATTCTCCTCGCGTTCTGGAAAAACGGTTTTTTCGTCAAATGTGACCTTTCCTTTTTCTTTGAGGCGACGTTCCCCTATCTTCAAGATCCCCTGTGAAGGTCTTGTACTTAGAGAAAATGATACGCTCCCTACCTCGTCAATTCTGTCCCTAATAGATGAGGATTCATCTGATGTAGAGCATGATGGATTACCATCCACAGAAGTAAACTGAGATTGAGTTAGTCTTGGCGTTTTCATCATAGAAGTTTATTTTAATTTTTTTGTTGAGATGAGGTTCGCTCCATTTCTGGTATTCTTAATGATGCTCACAAATGGTGCTGTGCGGTAATTATTATCAAGGAGAATGATCGCTTGATGGATAGGGTCGGTAAAGAAAACTGTTGCAGGGGCAAACGGTCCATTAAATGACTTCGTATAGATGGCGTAAAAATCATTTCCATGCGTAGTCATAAATTGATAATCTCCGTCCGTCATATACCCTTGAGTCGTCAAAGGTCCATTTTGAGCAATATACGATTCCTCAGAAAGGCGTATTTCTTTGACGAAGTCCAAGCCTATCTTGGTGCTTCCTCCTTGAGGATCTTCGACTTCTTGGTAGATGGCAAGCCATGCATCCATCTGAGTTTTGCTGAGATCTGATCGGTCATCGTTGCGAAAGTCAAAATAAAGGACGCCAACACGTCCATTCCTCGTCACCGCTACAAAAGGTTCAAAAGCCTGCGGATTAGGACACTGAGCAGGCGTACGGCTCACCTGCGCACCAGCAGACCAGGACCGACCTCCATCGCGCGAGGTGGAAAGACCAATTTGCTGAAGCTGATCGGATCTAAACTCACTAGACTGATAAGCGACATACAAAAAGCCATTCTTTGGATTGACGTTATAGGATGGCAACGTTTGATCATCGCGCATCAGGCTCCCAATGCCCCCTGTGATGGCTCCGTCTTGATCATAGGTATATCCCCCAGTGAAAATGAGATTATTCACAAAGGAAGGGACGATCACTGTAGCCTCAGGATCCCAGGTCTTGCCGCGGTCTTTTGAACGGACCACTGCAATATCAGTCAGGGTATATTGAAAAGGAAATGTATCGCTTGTATATTGTGCATCAGTCGTTCCCGGCCTTGCATAAACTCGAACGGTAAAGTTCAACCAATCCCCGCTCAAACGAGGCTTTCGGAGATATTTTTTTCGCGGCAAAATGACGACAACATTATTACTTGCTTGGTTGTCATTTTGAATTCCATTGCTTAACCCTTCCCTCACCAGGTCGGGAAAAGGGTCATAGATCTGTTGGACTGCCGACCATGTTTTTCCGCCATCAACCGTGTAGCTTCCCTGAGCATCACCATGATAGGATGTGCTGGGGTTGAAGTTGGCCCAGACAGCGATGGCGCGTCTTCGGTCGTTGGGATCAGCGGTGATGGAAGTTTTGTCAGGATTGGCAAATTGCTTTGTAGGATCGGAGAGATATTCCATGCTTGAGAATAGGTAACGAGGGGTGCTCCAATTTTTACCGCCATCCTCGGACACTGAAACGACCACACCAGCCTGATTGTCAGTATTGGGCTCTTGGGTAGCATTGAGAACGGCAACGCATAGGTAGACTTTGCTTCCATCGGCGGCGTAGCTAAGCCAAGAATCCCCTACCCTTTGGGTGATGCCTCCAGCGCAGATTTGAAAAGGGACTTTGCTTTTACACCACCTTTTGCCGCCATCTCTGGTATAGGAAATACCAATTTCCAATGCGGCGGCATTAGAGATGCGATCTTGCTGCCAAGCAGCAACGATCTGTTTTCTCTTTTTCGGATTAACAGCAATCGACGGTTCGACAGCTGCCCCATGATAAATCGTGGTGGTCTTGCCATACACTTCTTGTCGATCCAGGCATTCGTGTGAGAGGTTAACACCAAAAATCTGAGCTGTAGCCATCATGCCAATCAGAGCCGCAAATGCTTTGCAAGAGAGAACGGATAGACAATTTCTACCAAAATTCATCGCTGTCATTATTTAAAGCTCTTTTGTTGTTTTTGAAGCAATCTCTTCACGACCAATGGATGGGGTGTTGGATCTTCAATCCAAATCGACTATATGAAAATTAAGTAAGAATTACAATACAATCCTAATATTCAAGATAGGTTAGAGAAGCTCATGTCAAATCGGACAACGATTGTAGTGGCACATCGCCTTTCCACTCTTTCTAAAATGGATCGGATCCTAGTCTTCGATCAAAGGAAAATCATCGAGCAGGGATCCCACCAGGTGCTATTGAAGAAGAAAGGACACTATGCACACATGTGGCAGATGCAGGCCGGAGGTTTTCTCCCCGACTACCCCAAAATGAGGATCATGTCATCTTACCTCTATCGGAGTTTGTTGCTCAAAGATGAACACGATAGGCAACATGGCAACTTCCCAACATAAAAAAACAGGATAGGCAAGATAGGGATAACAAGAAAATATTTTGTCATTAATTGTCATTTTAGGCATATTTCCATACATGAGCATAACAAATATTGGAAATAGCATTCATCCTACATATCACCTTAGAGAAAATTCCATGAGCTCTTTAAACCAACGTAAAGCATCAAAATAATCTTTATCGGATATTTTTCTTGAAATTATCCCTAATATGGGGGATAATAAAAAATGGAGACCTCATGGTAAAAGTAAAGCCAATTATCTGGGTTGCATCGACTAAAAGTGATCTTATTTCTATGCCAGATGATGTTCGCTCTTTCAAGCCCAAAAAGGTGAGAAAAGCAACAAGGCTAAACCTTTTAAAGGATTTGGAAGTGCAGCAGTATTGGAAATAGTCGAAAACAATACAGGGGGGACTTATCGAGCTGTTTATACTGTAAAATTCAAAGAGGCTATTGCAGTATTACATGTATTTCAAAAAAAATCAAAACAGGGCATCGCAACACCTAAACAAGATGTAGATCTGATTCAAAGCCGATTTAAACTTGCAAAACAAGAATATGAAAAGTGGTTGCTTGAACGGAGGAAATGATGAAAAAAAGAAGAACATATGAAGAAGAACTAGCTGACACCAATGTAGAAATAAGTACGGGAAGTGTCTACGCTGACCTCGGATTGAAAAATTATGAAGAAATGGAAACAAAATCTAATCTCGTCATGGAGATAAGTAAAGCTATTAAAAGGAAAAAGCTCACACAAACACAAGCTGCCGAAATGTTTGGCATCTCTCAACCGAAATTGTCAGAACTTTTAAGTGGACGGTTTAGAGGATATTCAGTCGAACGTTTAATTCACTTCCTCAACGAAATTGGTCAGGATGTAGACATTGTTATTAAATCAAAACCTCGTCATCGCAAGGCTCGTGTCACTGTTTACCATTCTATTCATGAAAATCGCGCAAGTTTACCTATCGCAGCTAAGTCTCATTGAATTTCAAGGATCGATGGACATGAGCTAATTCTTTAAATTCCTCCTGATTTTTAGTAACAAATGCTCCTAATTCTTGTGAAGCATTAGCAAATGTTAACGTTGCTTTCCCTGGTTCGTAGTGTTTATAGGGCTCGTTAATCACAGAAATGGGAATACCATAAATTTCATGATAGGCATTTGCATAAGTTTGATATCTAAATTGTGATTCGTCAATGCCAAGCTGCTCTGCTAACGTGTGAATATGGTCAACCGACTCAGCTTCTAATTCCATATACGTGGGTAGTGCTGGCATGGTATCAAAAGTAATTTCCTTAAATCCAGGCAAAAGATAACACTCACGGTATTGCTCTGCATAGGATAACAGTTCCAGCCCCATGCTATTTAGCCAATGAAAACAATCATCTAGAGAACTGACGCTGATAATCTCAACTTCATCTGTAAATTTATCTGACTGCTTACGCCGTTTAATGACGAGTTTGACTTTGCCGTCAATCTCATGACGTATGCGTATATAGCCTATGAAGCCTTGCTCGATAATAGAAAGAGGAAGCTTATAAGTGTAACGCCTTTGAATACCTTTAGCAGAAAATACAGCTCCCAAATTAGCCAATTTTTTTCGCATCTTTTCCACATCGATGCGATAAACTTGAACTTCTATCTCTTTAGCCATCCCCTTCTCCCCATTTTTTTTCACAATAAAATTTATCTGATATACAAACAAGAGGTTATTGCCCCAAGTCTCTAGCAGCACAAGAACACCACAACATTTTTTTCTTGTATAAATAGAAACGACAGGATTAGGATTTTTGAAAAAAATGTGAGGGAACACGAGATGACAAAGTTAACAAGTGCATTTTGCTGTCTGCTCCTATGTTGTATCTTTCCACCTGCTTTTCAATGCCTTTCTACTGACGGCTCAGGATTTCGGATTAACGGCGATTTACCAGAAGATTATCGTTTGCTAACAAAAATACAAACCCTATCAGACGAAGAAAAGCAGTCATTATCAGGTGAATATTATTCAATCTTAACGCAGTTAAATGAACGTATCGACGCGTTGATGAATGGAGAATTTGTCATTCAAACGCTATTGCATGAAGAGTTGACTCCAGAAGAGGGGCTGCTCATCTTCGGTCCATGTTTGGGAATTGACAATTATCTTGAAAACCCTTACGTGCAAACAGTTTTTTTAGAGAGTTTCTCCCCCCAATTTTACTTTGCACGCTTCACTAAAAAGACGAAGGTAGATCCTGAACATTATTTTAATGAAGACGAGCTGGAAGAAATTTACCAAACTGCCAAGGAGATACTAGAAGCGACTTCTTGCGGAGATCATCTGATAAGTCTTGGGCAAAGCCCAGCTTATATTGTCGAGGCACTCGAAGAATTGATCTCTGAAGATGAAAGCAACGAAAATTTTAGATTCATTTACAAGATTCCGTGCTCAGGAGCTCCTGACTATTCCTGCTTAAATAGACATTATAGAAGCCTGCAGCTGTCGAATGTGATCGTACCCAACTCTCTGTCATACTATAAACAAATTTTGCGAGATAAAGGAGTGTGTCCTCTACAACTGGGAGCTTGTGGAAATATTTATGTGATTGATCTGATTGGGACGGGAGGGAGTATCGCCTCATTTTTGAAAGTGTTGCTCAGCTGGTATGAGTCATCGGGTGTTCCATTCCCCGAGTTAAAGCTATTGGATATCAGTGTGGAGAATAGAAATTTTACGAATGAGGATCATGTCATCTTACCTCTAGGAGAAAACTGTCAGATTCATATCGATCGATATTTCGTGCACACTACAGCACATCTGTCCGATAAACTGGACTATGCAGAAGGAGAAGACCGCGTCATTCCTCCTTTCGGCCCCCTGCAATGGAAACCCGAATATGAGCAGGTCTATAACCAATATCCTAATCCATACGCTAGGAAGGTGATCGAAAGCGTTCGGAGTTATGTCCGAGCAAAAAATGCACTCTGACACTATCCAAATCCCTTCCTGCTAAACAAGATGTGCAGGATAAACAAAAAGGACAAAACAGGATAGGTAGGATAGGTAGGATAGGTAGGATAGGTAGGATAGGTAGGATCGCTTCGCGGTAGGATAGAAAGGATTGGATAGATAGATAGATAGTGATGATAAGATGAGACAAATTTTTCTCTATTTTTTTGTAAGATATTTGTCGGATTTTTCTTATCATCATGGTTATCCTGCCGCGAAGCGATCCTACCTATCCTGCCTATCCTGCCGCGAAGCGATCCTACCTATCCTGCCTATCCTGCCGCGAAGCGATCCTACCTATCCT
>JAGVJP010000130.1 GCA_020051075.1 Parachlamydiales bacterium | reverse complement strand
CAGTCGTAATTGTCGTCGTTATGCAATTATAATTGACGCGAAAGAGACGGAGTGCTCGAATGACTTGACAAATTCACATAGCAGGCTAACTCGCTTTTCCTCTCAAAAATACTTGATCGTAACGGGTTAAGCGAACTTTATAGAAAGGACAAGGGACCTCAAGGAAAGGGACAAGGGACCTCAAGGACCTAAGAGACCAAAGGGACCTAAAAAGGGACGTAAGGGACAAAATATGCATTTAAATGAAACCATTTGACAAATCTCCTAGACAAGATTTTTGTTACATCTAACGACATTCGTGAGCTCATAACAATTAAGAAGGATATTTATTTATCCTTTACGTCCCTTTTTAGGTCCCTTTGGTCTCTTAGGTCCTTGAGGTCCCTTGTCCCTTTCCTTGAGGTCCCTTGTCCCTTTCCTTGAGGTCCCTTGTCCTTTCCCTAGAGTACGACTTATGCAAAGTCCACCTCTGCGTCTCTCTGAGCTCCCGTCTCTACGTTAACTCTTTCACAATCAAACATTTTTGAGATGAAAAGCGAAGTTAGTCTGATACGTATGGCATAGACAAGATAGTATGTTACTTAGGGATTAATAAATTTTTCATGCAATTTCCCTGTGGTAATGGTCGGTTTGCGTTAAAAAAAGCTTGATTGCAAAGACAAGTTGGACTAAAAAACAGTAACTATTCAAGAAGCAGGAAGGATGTCATGAAAAAAATAGCAATCATATTTGGAGCAGCCTCTCTGTTACTGCTCTCTTTTGCGATCGACCCAGAAATGGCTCGTCTTTATTATGTGAGAACAGAAATGTCTTTCAACAACCCCACAACTAAAACTGAAGTGTATATCTTCACTGATTGGAACTGTCCTAAAAGCAGGCAATTAAATCATACTCTCGCTAACATTGACCCCAACCTCCAAAATAATGTCAAATTTTACTTTATTGATATACACCCAGAGCAAGCTCCCAGTTTGACAAAAATCAATCAAGCCCTCCTGTTCAATAAAAACAAAGAATTGAATCAATACCTCAAAGCCAGAGAACAACTCTTTGATTTAGCAATAAAGGGGGCTTCTCTCACTGACGAAGAGGCCAAGACAGCTCTCTCAACCCAACAACTAGATTTCCCTCCTGACGATGTGTTGAAGACCGCAACAACTTTTTTTGAATTGATGAAAAATAATTTTAAAATCCAAGAATGCCCCTCCATCCTCATTTACCAATTAGATCACAACCAAAGTCAGACGCTCGAAGGAGAAGCAGGTTCAGATCCGGAAAAATTGGTTGCAACTATCCTAGAATTGCAAAAATACAAGAACGACTCAAAGAATCAAAAAAAAGACTTGTCAGAAAAAACAGGGATCAGTACATGATAAAGTAAGTAAACAACCCTAACCAATAGGAGCGTAGTATGAAGTTATTACCTAAACTAGTTGCATTAGCATGCACAGTATTATTACCTTGTTTATCGTTTGCAGATTTGAAACATTCTGATCTAGCAGGGGACTATATCAGCTACTCATCTTCAGCAGGCGGCAATACCACTATTGACCCAACCTCTGCCGGCATCACTACTGTCACGCAATTTCGGCTATTTAAAGATGGAACAGGCATTGTCAATTTCTTGAATGCAAAAGCTTTTTTTAGCACAACGTTACAACCTACAGTGAACTACACAAATTTACCAGCGACTTATACTATTGACAATGCCAGCATTGGTGTTGGGACACTCGTTATTGAGAATTACCCAGTCCCTGGTGTCAATCTGAACACAACTTATGTCGCTTCCAAAAGCGCTCGAAGAACAAAGAAACGGTGTGGATCTGTGGACCAGATTTACATTAATGCGAACAGCAACTCATCAGCGCTTGTACCTTTACGAGACGCTTCTGTGATTATTGCTCGTCGTCAATTTCTGTAAAATCGAAGAGCATTCGAAAGATCCTATCTTTCAACAATCCATGGCTTAAAACTAAGCCATGGATTTCTTACGGGACGATGTCAATATTGAGTAAAAAAATACAATCATTGACTGAAATCTGCAATATTCTAAAATTTGAAACCACAAGGATGTATCATGAAATTATTCCCAAAATTAGCTCTATTGGCATACATCGTCTTACTCCCTTGGGACTCTTTCGCAGATTTTAAATTTTCTGATTTTGCAGGAGATTATATCAGCTATTCCTCTTCCGCAGGGGGGAATACAACCCTAGATCCTCACAGTGCTGCAGTCACCAGCATTGCCCAATTTACACTGAAAAAAGATGGGACAGGCAAGCTAAATTTCTTAAATGTTTCAGTTTTCTTTAGCACAGCCACACAATCTGCTCAGAACTACACTGATTTGCCGATTCTATACACGATTGATAATCGATGTATTGGTGTTGGGTCATTAACGGTGTCTAACTTCCCAGTCCCGGGTGTAAACCAGACCTCAACTTTTGTCGCTTCAAAAGGTCCTCGAAAAAGCAAGCATCGAAGTGGACTCGTGGAAAAGATTTTCTCCAACGCTAATAGTAATTCACCTTCGAATGTTCCACTAAGAACTGTAAGTATCGTTATTGCCCATCGTCAGTAGGGATCAGTGCATTGTCCACTTGTACTCCTGACTTCCAGAAGTAATGATCTCCATGATGTTATAGAATCCTTCCCTTGTTTTATCATAGGGGGTTAAAGTCGGCGTTCCATCATCGTTAAAGGATTCTTCAATCCAGACAGGAGCAAACTTTAGAATCTTCGTGCAACTTTCAGATCTAGGACATGCCTCAAGGCCGTATTTAATCGTATCTGTTCCTGGAACGTATATTATCTTTTGTGGTTCAATGGTAAGCCTCTTCGAAAGATCAGAATCGACAGTTGAAGACCCAGTCCAAAATATCAGTAAAGATTCAATTTGACTGTCTGTCGTTTCAGGCCTTAATATCCAATCTTCCAAGAATTTCCCTTTTTGCCTAATGATGTCATTACAATCATCTGCATAGGTGATCTTGCTGATCATCTGTTGTCGATCTAATGAGCCTTGAATGCGTCGCTGAAGCCTTTCAACAGCTCTCCTTGTCGCTGCTGCAAGATCGGGAATACCGTTTGCAGGATCTATTTCGCGCGCTAAAACTCCAGGACTCGGCCTGATTTCAAACCATCTCCTATCTGCAACATCTCTCATTCCTTTAGCCATTGTTTGAATAGGATAGAGAGTCAAACCAATCGTTCCCAAGCTGGGGGTCGGTTGTTGTAAAAGATAATTAAAGCAAGATTTAAGGAACCCTTCTTTATTTAATTTGATGGCCTCTAGATTCAATCCACTTCGATCTGTCGTAATGAATTGATCTTCATCTTCTTTAGCATGGCTCAAACAGGAATTATAATAAAATGACTCCACATTTTTAATTTCTTCATCTGACGCAGCTTCCCCCTTATCCAATAGCCCTAACACAGGCAAAAGATACTCAAAATCCTCTCCCGATTCGATTTGAGCCATGATTAATGCTTTACACATAACAATCTTTCTCCGGTCAGAAAGCTCGTTGAAAGGTGTTGCAATGTCTTGAGGAGAGAGAGAGAAAATTGCTGAAAAAATCGCCTGATGAAAAATCGAGCCAGTTAAGTAATCGTTAGGATTTAAATAGATATAGGCCATCACAGCTCCAAGATGGTAAAAGAGAGGGGATCCCAAAAGAGCTTGTATCGTTTCCTCAGAAGGTTCATCAAACATCGTTTCATCTGGAATAAGATCTTCTGGGTTAAATTCTCTATGAGGAACTAATAAGTTGTTATGGAACTTGAAATCACCTGATCGATTTTTTTCAATATCAGTCTTCAAAGCCTTGTAAAGAAGAGTCATATATTGCCTTCCCATTCCTCCTGTATCAAACGAAATATGCGGGTTTAGATCGTCATCAAGATACCTGAGCTGTAAGTTAGGAAGAACCCCGTGTAACAGAATATTAATTGCTAAAAATTTTAATTGTAGCTCTGGTTGAGATTCTTGCATTCTATCTGCGATAGAAATCTCATACACACCGTTTCTATCATTTTCGAATTGACCCGCTATATACTGAACATCATAACCTCGTCTCGCCTGGGCGGGAGGTGGTGTAGATCCACCCCTTGATGGAGAAGGGTTAACCGTTGGCAGAGGAGAATTTCCTGTTCGCGGGGGATAATCCTGCATTGCTGCAAGATGACTCGTTGCTGCAAGATGACTCGTTGGCGGGGTTGGAGGAGGTGTAGGTGTTGTTACAGGCCGCTCCCGCCGCGCGTTTGAGAATAAACTAACCGCCACTGCAGCAAAGACCGCAAGAGCGATCGCTGCGACCAAGTATACAATCGGCTTGAGGACAAGGTGTAAACCACTATAGTTATTTAAACTAGATTGGAGAGGGCTTAAGCTAATATTCATAATACCACTAAATTAAATGATTAATACGTTATAGAATAAGTAATTCTAACAAATTATTGAATAAAAATAAAGAGAAAAAGCCTTTTTCTAGGGTCTAAAACAAGTGTGGCAAGAAACGCACCCTCTAGGTGTGTCTACCAGTCGGAATACCACCAAACCGTCCTTTACCTATCCACAGGTGCTTGTCAGAACGTTTTGCTGAAAAGCGAAAGAGGGCTTCCGCACTCCAAACGCTTCGCGAAGCCACATT
>JAGVJP010000058.1 GCA_020051075.1 Parachlamydiales bacterium | reverse complement strand
TGTGAATAAACACATTAATTGGAGTGTTCGCTCTTTTTCAAGAAAGATCTTTATAAGATCGACTCGAAATCCAGCATAGCAACTGATGCGTATGGGATGAGAAGGATGGGGGAGAACATTTTGAAGGATCTTTTCTGGACATTATTTCCAGCTTAGGTAATTGTTCTCTCTTTTACTTATTTGAGGAGGTCCAATGAGCCGGTATTGGTTATTTATTTTCTTCATCATTTGCCCGTATATGCTTTTCTCTGTAGCTGATGAAGCGATTTTTAAAGAATATGACATCCGTGGCATTGTCGGAAAAGAGTTCACGATTCAAGATACCTATCAGATTGGGTGTGCGATAGCATCCTTTTATAACGAATCGGGTGTCATGGTGAAGAAGGTTGCCGTCGGTGCTGATGGGAGGGTCCATTCACCTGCGATTAAAGAGCAGATGATTGAAGGATTGCGCTCAAATGGTTTCGATATCATTGATATTGGAACATGTCCGACACCTGTACTCTACTTTGCTCTTCATCATTTTGGGTTAGATGCAGGCATCATGATCACTGCATCTCATAATCCTGGAGAGTATAACGGAGTCAAAATGTGTTTAGGAAAACATCTTCTGTCGGGCAATGACATCAAGCGAGTTCGTTCTCTCTACTTTAACCCCGATAAGAGGGCTGCAACAGAAGTTTTAGAGCGTGGGTCCTATGGTGAAGAAGATATGATTTCTTACTATCTTGATTTTCTGACAAATCAGTTCTCGCATCTTAAAGGGATGGGGATTCGGGCCGTCGTCGATTGTGGGAATGGGGCGGCTGGGACAGTGATGCCGTTATTGCTGGAGAGAATGCAATGGGAAGGAGTGATGTTGCTGTATCCTGAAGTGGATGGCACCTATCCTAACCACATCGCAGACCCGACCGTAGAGAGCTATATGGCTGATTTAAAGAAAACGGTCATCCATGCCAATGCTGAACTGGGATTAGGATTCGATGGCGATGGCGACCGGATGGCACCCATGACAAGCCAAGGAAGGCTGATCAAAGGAGATCTGTTGTTGGCTTTGCAGAGCAGGCTGATCCTTGAACGATTTCCTGGCAGTGCGGTTGTTTTCGATATTTCCAGCTCTAAATCCCTTCTACAAATCGTCAAGCAGTGGGGCGGGGTGCCAATACTCTCTCAGACGGGTGTTGCCAATGTAAAGAAGAAAATGGCAGAAACGGGGGCTTGGGTCGGTGGAGAGATGAGTTGCCATACCATCTTTAAAGACCGGTATTATGGGTATGATGATGGCTTTTACAGTTTGTTGCGCCTCTTCGAATTATTCGATCGGACTGGTTTAAGCTTGGATCAGCTGCTTACCGATATTCCAGCAGTCTGTTCGTCGCCGACGTATCGTCTGCCCTGTCCAAGAGAAGTGTGCTTTGAAGTTGTTCATGCGTTAACTGAACACTTTGCTCATCGTTCGGACTGCGAGTTGATCACTATCGATGGATTGCGTGTGCACTTGCCTAATGGGTGGGGGATCGTTCGCGCTTCCAACACTGAGCCGTTGATTAGTATGCGGTTTGAAGGAGACTCCTCTGATGATCTTGAGGCGATCAAACAAGAGTTCCAAGCCATTTTCGATGCAGAAAACATCAAGTTGTGTCTGTAGAAAAACACGCCTATCTTGTAGAACGTTGTTGTATGCGTGTTCTTTGGGGGATGGTCGGCAACCTGAAATTCGCTCTCTGAAGATTGCCCGAACCATCAAAGGGAAGGAAACTTGTTGAGCTCGAAGTGCCTTGATTGTTACTAAGGAACGTTCTAATCGATTGAACACCTGTTCTCAATTGGCTAATCAACCCATTCACGATTTGATTAGAGTTATTTTCCCCAAGCTCGGTTAGGACTTCACTAGCAACGAGTTGGTTCTCTTCAAGAGCTCTGCCTAATTCGTCGTTAAGTAGATTGGAATAGGATCGCCAGTTAACGACTAAATCGGTGCTCGCAAAAAAACGGGTTTGATTATCGCGATTAAAAAATAAATAGGCATCTTGAAGGATCATGCTCAATTCAAATGCCTTCCATAGAACAGTTAAGGCACATCGAGCGATTTTAATGACTTGTAGGAATAGGGTAGACACACCATCGTTAAACGAAAGGAAAACAGAAAGGGAATAAATGTGGATTTCGTTTTCAAGTCGAGCGCTATCTTGCAAAACAATTTTCCAGCACAAAGTATCTTGAAACTCTCTGATAGAATCGTTCAATTCGCGGTATTTAGAGAGGATGTCCATCGTGCATTTTGTGACGATGGCGAAGTTGACAGCAAAATTAACAGTCTCTGAGACGTTTGCTAAAAACGTGATTGCAGGGCCATAGAGAGCAGCTTGAGCTGGAATGCCATTGTCTCTGGCTTGTTGTTGTAGAGTGTGCAGCTTATACCACCGATAGTAATCATGCGCTCCTCTAAACCACTCGATGAGTCGTTGCACAGCAAGGGGAATCTGAGGCATTTCTCTGGACACCGTATTGAAGATGGCTTGGAACGTACGATCTCCCCCTTGTGCTGCAGGGGTGATGGCATTGGGATTTATCCCAGTGAATGCTGGAAAAGGGTGTCTGGATAATTCTTGCATAACTCGTCCTACTGTTGAGCTAATATTACTTTATTTTCTGTTACTTGTCATCTTTAAAAAAAAATTCTTGCCACTATATAGCCCATTTCTTACAGTGTTGCTTTATTTCATTTTTACCCTATGGATATTTTTTATGACCCATCATCTCAGCACTCATGAAAAAAAATCATCAAAGATTATTCCTTTGGACCACGAGCTTAAGGAGATGCTGAAGAAGATTGCCAACACCATTCGTGGATTATCTATGGATGCTGTTCAAAAGGCAGATTCAGGGCATCCAGGGTTGCCGATGGGATGTGCCGAATTGGGTGCATATCTCTATGGCTATTACTTGAAGCAGAATCCCAAAGACTCGAAATGGCCCAATCGCGATCATTTTGTTCTGTCTGCAGGTCATGGATCGATGTGGCTCTATTCATGCCTTTATTTAGCTGGTTATAAGATCTCCCTGGATGATATCAAACAGTTTCGACAGCTGCATTCATGTACGCCTGGGCACCCGGAATCTCACATGACAGAAGGGGTTGAAGCCACCACAGGTCCTTTAGGACAGGGCGTCGGCAATGCTGTTGGAGTAGCTCTTGGAACTAAACTCCTTGCAGCCAGATTTAATACCGAAAAATATTCTGTTTTCAACAGCAAAGTTTTTGTGTTAATGGGCGATGGATGTGTCATGGAAGGGATCTCTTCCGAGGTGTCTTCACTTGCAGGACATCTTAAACTAGATAATCTCGTCGCCATCTATGACTCAAATCATATCTCGTTAGATGGTCCATTGCCTGATTCTTGTTCAGAAGATACATTAGCACGTTATCGTGCCTATGGATGGGATGTTTTTGAGATCGATGGCCACGATCTCGATGCAATCCATGAGGTCTTCTCTCATATCCAAGAACACCAAGAACGGCCTTGCCTCATCGTTGCGCATACGATTATTGGCAGGGGAGCTCCCAACAAAGCCGGCACTCATAAAGCTCATGGCGCTCCTTTAGGCACTGAAGAGGTTAAAGCGGCTAAAGAGGCTCTCGGCATCCCTCAAGAAGAATTCTATGTTTCTCAAGCTGTCTTGAACTTCTTTAAAAATAAATTGCCTGCCGATGCAGCCAAAGAGGAACAATGGCGCCAGACATTTGAAAAATGGGCGCAAGAGCACCCAGATAAATTTAATGACTATGAGACCATGCGGCATAATAAGTTGCCAAATGATATCGAAAAGAGGCTATGGGATCTCTCTATTAAGGTGCCGATTGCAGGGCGGAAGGCCTCTCAAGATGTTATTAATGCATTAGCAGACTATCTCCCTCAATTGATTGGAGGCTCTGCAGATCTATCATCTTCCGATATGACGATGATAAAAAATTCTCCCCTGGTTTCAGCAGGACACTTCATTGGAAAGAACATCAAATACGGCGTCAGAGAATTTGGGATGGCGACGATAGCAACAGGGTTGAATAAAACAGGTTTTTTCATCCCTTTCATCGGCACTTTTTTGACATTCTCAGATTATATGCGGAATGCTATCCGTTTAGCGGCTTTACAAGTTGCTCACGTTGTGTATCAGTTTACCCATGATTCAATTTTTCTGGGCGAGGATGGCCCGACACATCAGCCTGTAGAGCACTACGCTGCTTTGCGTGCCATCCCGCAATTACAAGTCATCCGCCCTGCGGATTCACATGAAGTGAGGATGGCTTGGATTGCAGCCCTTAGATATCAAGGGCCGACAGCCATTCTTCTATCGCGGCAAAACCTTCCTGATTTTGCTGAAACAAAAGTACCCTATTCGGAAGGAGTGGGAAGAGGTGCCTATATCGTCGTGAAAGAAGATTCAAAACCTGACTACACTCTTGTTGCAACAGGTTCTGAGCTATCTTTAGCGATGAATGTTGCTGGTGAACTTCGAAAATTAGGCAAGTCGGTTCGGGTGGTTTCAATGCCTTGCTGGGAACTGTTTGACAAGCAAGATGAGGAGTATCAAGAAAGCGTTTTTGGAGGAGATCTTGGGCAACGAGTCAGCATTGAGGCCGGAGTTGATTTAGGATGGCATAAGTATATTGGCCGCCATGGGATCGCCATCTGTATGGACAGATTCGGAGAGTCAGCACCTGCAAGTGCTTTAGCGCAAGAATTTGGATTTACTGTCGAAGCGATTCTCGAACGGATTTTGTAAAGGACTTTCCCCATCCCCATGACTAATGATCTCCTATTACGCGCCCTCCGCTGCTGCAACACGACCAGGCCGCCTGTCTGGTTGATGAGGCAAGCTGGTCGCCATCTCTCGGAGTATCGACGCCTAAGAGAGCGCTATTCTTTCTTGGAGATGTGCCATCATCCCGAACTCATCGCTGAAGTGACGTTGATGCCCATCAGAACTTATGAGGTAGATGCTGCAATTTTATTTTCAGATATCTTGGTGATCCCTGAGGCGATGGGGCTTGGCCTCCGCTTTGAAGATAACATTGGGCCCATTATTGAGCGGCCAATCACTTCTCATACTGATTTAAAAGCTCTGCCAGAAAGATGCGATCTCACCCTCCTCGATTATGTCTTTCAAGGCATCAAGCAAGTTAAATCTCTTTTAAACGTTCCCCTCATTGGATTTTGCGGCGCTCCTTTCACTGTAGCAAGTTATATCATTGAAGGAAGGTCCAGCCGAGATTTAAAGAAGACTAAGCAATGGATGTTTAGAGATCCAAGCAGCTTTCATAAGCTCTTAGATATTATTGCAGATTGGTCGATAGAATATCTTCAGAAGCAAATTCAAGCAGGCGTTGATGCTGTTCAACTTTTTGACTCTTGGGCAAATTTTTTAGCTCATCGTCAATTTAAAGAATTTTCCTTGCATTACCTCAAGAAAATTATTGATGGAATACGTTCGACAGGCACTCCAACAATACTATTTTGCCGAGGCTCTTCTGTTTTTGCGCCCGATTTAGCTGAACTTTCTCCTTCAGCAGTGGGTTTGGATTGGAATTGTTCCCTTGCCAATATTCGCAAAGTCATTCCTGTACCTATTGCTTTGCAGGGAAATCTTGATCCTGACCTCCTCTATGCCCCTTTGGCAAGAATTGAACGTGAAGTTTCAGCCCTATTAGATTCGATGGCTGCAGATCCAGGATACATCTTTAATTTAGGACATGGGGTTCACCCCGACGTTTCTGAAGATGCAGTTAGAACGGTGATTGAGACTGTGAAAGGAATGTCATGAAACCGAAACAGATTGTTATCTTAGGCGCTGGAATATCTGGATTAGCCACTGCATGGTATCTTAAGCAGTCTCTTGGACTGCAAGTGCGGCTGACAGTTTTAGAGAAAAGCGGAAGAGCTGGAGGGTGGATTGAAACCATCGAAAAAGACGGGTTTTTATTCGAGCAGGGACCAAGAAGTTGCCGGACGCAAGGATTAGGCCGCGCGACATTAGCGTTAATTGAATCGCTTGGGTTGGAAGAACAGGTCATTTTCCCGAGTGCTGATGCTAACAATCGCTTTATCTATACAGAAAAAGGGCTGCAGCATGTTCCTAGGAATCTTTGGGAAATTCCTTTTTCACCGCTGATGAGAGGCTGGAGCAAGGCTCTGTGGCGGGATCTGTTGATGCCAAAACGGGCTGTTGAGGATGAAAGCATTGAGGACTTCTTCTCGAGACGCGTCGGGGCAGAATGGGTAGAAAAATTGGTTGATCCTTTTGTTTCAGGAATTTACGCTGGTGATATCAGCCGCCTGTCTATGAAGAGCTGTTTTCCACAGATTGATCAGATGGAACAAAAGCGAAGATCTCTAATGTTGTCGTCGATTTCTCGGAGAAAAGAAGAAGTCTTCGTCAGTTCGTTTGTTCAATCAGCCTCTCTTCGTCCAATGTTTTCTTTTAAACACGGACTCGAAACGTTAACTCGCACTTTAACTGATAAATTAACCGATTGTTTGCATTTGCATCAGACTGTCGAACGGTTGGTTCTAAAGGATGATAAAGTAGAAATTTTCTTAGAAAATGGAGAGACATTAGAGGCAGACCATCTCATCTCAACGCTGCCAGCATATGCATGCAGTTCGATCTTTCAATCAGTAGATCCTTCTCTTTCGCAACAATTAGAAGAGTTATCTTATGCCTCAGTGAAAGTGGTGAACCTAGGGTATCGCCGTCTTGAAAATTCCCTTAAAGGCTTTGGCTACTTAATTCCTTCTTGCATGGGATCTCCTGTGCTAGGCTGCGTCTGGGATTCTTCTGTTTTTCCTCAACAGAATAACGCTTACGGTGAAGGCCGTCTTACTGTGATGATTGGTGGAAGACGACATCCCGCCGTCGAAGCTTGGGAGGATCAGCAAGTTGTTGAAACCGCCCTTTCAGCTTTGCAAGAGCATTGTGGAATTTGGTCTCTTCCCGATGCGGTTCATGTCCGTACGATTCATCAGGCAATTCCACAATATGAACTGGGTTATGAGGTGTGGAAACAGAAGATATTTGAAAAAACTGCCCCTTGGGCTAGACGATTGACTTTGAGCGGCGCTGCATTTACTGGCGCCTCCATCAATGATTGTATCGCCGCCGCACGCAACTCCATCTCAAAACTGCAATCTTAAGAACATCCTCAAATCATGTTGAACAGGATATGCAAGATAAAAGGACAGAACAGGATAGGCAGGATCGCAAGCGGCAGGATAAGCAAGATATTGGGGAAATTTGAACAAAATAAGAGAAAAACTTATCCCATCATATCCTGTCCTATCTTCCCCATCCTGTAAAAATTGACAGGATGGGAAAGATAGGGAGGATGGAAAACAATACTGTATCATTATCTTGCTTATCCTGTTTTATTTCTTTTGCATATCCTGTTCACAACGATTTGAGTGAAGATTTATTCTTTGTGAATATTTTAGTCTTATGCGATTTTTTGTATCTGTTATGAGCACTTGCAAAAAATCGAACGCCTCTCTACATTTAGGGATAATACAGATACAAGAGAGAACAGCATGTTTTTTGATAAATTCACCAATCGCGCAAAGCAAGTCATCAAGCTGGCAAAAAAAGAGGCGAAGCGCCTCAACCATAATTACTTAGGAACCGAACATGTTCTTCTAGGTTTGCTCAAACTTGGCCAGGGCGTCGCTGTCAACGTTTTACGCAATCTGAATATCGACTTCGAAACAGTCCGCAGTGAAGTGGAAAAACTTGTTGGCTATGGACCCGAAATTCAGGTTTATGGCGATCCTGCTCTAACAGGAAAGGTCAAGAAGGTTTTTGAATTTGCAAATGAAGAAGCAGCTAACCTCAATCATAACTATGTTGGAACGGAACATCTCCTTTTAGGACTTCTGCGCCAAACAGATGGTGTTGCTGCTCAAGTTCTTGAGAATTTGAACGTCAACCTTAAAGAAGTTAGAAAAGAGGTCTTGAAAGAGCTTGAGACGTTCAATTTACAGCTCCCTCCCATCACAGGAACAGGAATGGGGCCAGCTCAAAATCAGCCAGGAGCTCAGAAGCAGCCTCCTTATGATAAATCACAATCCGCGAGCACCACTAATGATAAAATGCCTGCTCTTAAAGCGTATGGGCATGATCTAACCGAGATGTGCCGTGAAGGTAAAATGGACCCAGTCATCGGACGAAAAGAAGAGATTGAACGGCTGATCCTTATTTTATGCCGCCGCCGCAAAAATAATCCGGTCCTTGTTGGTGAAGCTGGCGTCGGAAAGACTGCTATCGTTGAAGGATTGGCTCAAGCTATCGTTAGGGGAAATGTTCCCGATACCCTCCGCAAAAAGAAACTGATCACCCTCGACTTAGCGCTGATGATCGCGGGCACAAAATATCGAGGCCAGTTTGAAGAGCGGATAAAAACCGTGATGGATGAAATCAAGAAAAATGGAAATGTTCTTCTTTTCATTGATGAACTCCACACGATTGTTGGCGCTGGAGCTGCTGAAGGTGCTATCGATGCTTCAAATATTTTGAAGCCTGCTCTTTCAAGAGGGGAGCTTCAATGCATAGGCGCTACGACGATCGATGAATATCGAAAACATATTGAAAAAGATGCAGCGCTAGAGCGTCGTTTCCAGAAGATCATGATCGCCCCTCCAAGTGTCGAGGAAACGATCGAAATTCTCTATGGGTTAAAGCCTGAGTATGAAAAACATCATAAAGTCATTTTTACCCCTCAAGCCATCCAAGCGGCTGCGATTCTCTCTGACCGGTATATTTATGGCCGCTTCCTGCCAGATAAGGCGATAGATTTGATTGATGAAGCAGGCGCTAAGATGCGGATCTCCATGATGAACCAACCCCAAGACATCAGCAAGTTCGAAGCTGAAATCGAAGAGACGCGCCTTGCAAAGGAAGAATCAATCAGCAAGCAGGAATATGAAAAAGCTGCAAAATTGCGGGATCGTGAAAAAAATCTCCGCGAACAGCTGCAGCAGCTTCGTGCTGAATGGGAAATTAATAAAGAAGAACATGAAGTCATCGTCGAAGATGAGGATGTCGCTAACGTGATCTCTAAAATGACGGGGATTCCTCTCAATCGCCTCACAGAAGGTGAATTGCAGAAAGTTCTTAAAATGGAGGAGATTCTCAAAGAAAGCATCATCGGACAAGAAGATGCAATCAAAACTGTGTGCCGTGCCATCCGCAGAAGTCGCGCTGATATTAAAGATCCTAATCGCCCCATCGGTGCATTCCTATTTTTAGGTCCGACGGGCGTTGGAAAAACTTTATTAGCCCGCTTGCTGGCAATTAATCTGTTTGGCGGTGAAGATGCGCTCATCCAAGTCGATATGTCCGAATATATGGAGAAATTTGCTGTCAGCCGTATGACAGGATCTCCCCCAGGATATGTTGGCCATGAAGAAGGAGGACAGCTCACAGAACAGGTGCGCCAACGCCCTTATTCAGTGGTTTTGTTCGATGAGATTGAAAAAAGCTCATCCCGATGTTATGGACCTGCTTCTCCAGATTTTAGAGGAGGGACGGTTAACAGATTCATTCGGACGTAAGGTTGACTTCCGCAATACCATTGTCATCATGACCTCTAACCTAGGGGCTGATCTGATCAAAAAAACGACAGAAATCGGTTTTGGTGTCGTTGAGGGTTCTCTTGACTACGACCGGATCAAAGAAAAGATAGAAGCTGAGGTCAAGAAGCGGTTTAAACCTGAGTTTTTGAATCGACTCAACGATGTTGTCATTTTCCATCCGTTGAATCGTGGGAATTTATTGCAGGTGATCACACTTGAAATCAATAAATTGCAAAAACGACTCAACAACCGCGATGTCTATATCCAACTCGATGAGGCTGCTTGCAATTTCTTAGTGGAACAGGGATTCCAGCCTGAAATGGGAGCTCGTCCTCTCAGACGCGTGATTGAACAGTTCCTTGAAGATCCTCTCGCAGAAAAGTTGCTCATGAACCCTAATGAAGGGCGGCGTTGTAAGGTTACAGTTCAAGATGGAAAAATTATTTTTATCGATGAAGAGGTCTTTCTAAGACATATTCAGGATAAGCAAAAAGAGCAAAAGAAATAATTGGATCTAGGCAAAAGGGGTATAACAGGATAAGCAGGATCGCTCGATTGCCCCCTTTTCGTGGCCGATTGTCCCTTTTCATGAACGGGCCTGAATCTATCATGCCCATGCCAAGGGCTCACTATTTGGGGTCGATTATACCCAGGTCGTGCCGCCCGTAAGCAGTTTTTTTGTTCTTTAATCTTTTCTTGTTGATTTTTTTTAATAAAAAAACTACAATTTTATGTAACTTATAATTTATTAATAAAGGAGTAACTATGTTGAATAACACTATTCGCGTTTCCAATGCCAATGTTGGAATTTTTTCAAACACTTGGTTTAAACCGAAGTTTAGTCCAGTTGTTATTGTAGCTGTGGCTGCATTAGCATTATTAGCCTTAGCATATTTTGTTTTCAACCGAGAAGCGTTTCATCGCTTGACTAGAAATTGCTTTAAGACATCCACGCCTCCAAGGGAAAGGAATGCATTGCCGCAGCCACGCACAGATGGATCGACGCGCTCACACACAGAGGGATCGACATCATCCCCTGCTCAAGTGAGGGTTTCTGCAATTGTTCGAGATCTTTTCTTAACACCAGATATTAATGGTGATACAGATCTTGATAACCTTCATCGTATGCTAAATCAAATTAAGACGATTATCGCATCCTGCCCAGAGGGCAGTGCTTACAAGGGAAATAGGTACTATCAGTCTACTATGCAGAATTTAGAATTGACCCTAGGCCGTTGCTCGAATCCTCAAGAAGTTCAAATTGAAGACTTAACCTCGATCGTACACAATTTACGGAGTTTAGGGGTTTTTGTGAGGCATTTTAGCGAATATGCTCTTGGAAGAGGGCTTAGAAATACAGGCCACGTCATATCGGTCCCTGTAGATGGATCTGATGAACCGATGACTTTTACTTATAAAGATTTTCATGAAAATTATATCACAGAATTTTTGAATAAGTTAACCCGTCGGAGAGATAGGTTAGGAGAAGCGTTAAATTTGACTGATGATTGGTATCGAAAGAGCGACGAAGACATAAATAGGATGATAACAGATTCTGAATTTCCTGAATCGCATTCAAACAAAGAGGGATCGATGCGCACACCTCCATTTCGAGGCAATAGATCGATACCGACGCCTCCAGTTGAGGGCAATGGATCGATACCGACGCCTCCAGTTCGAGGCAATGGATTGATACCGACGCCTTCAGTTGAGGGCAATGGATCGATGCCCAAACCCCCAGTTTGCGGAAATCTATCGATGCTATCTCGGGAAAAGATCTCTGAAATAGTTCAGGAACTCTTTTTAAAAGAGGATGTGGATGGTGATACAGATCTCAATAGGCTTAAACAGCTTGTAAATCAAATTAAAAGGATTATTGAAGTCTGTCCAGAGGGTAGCGCTTACAAGGGACATAGAGCCTATGATGGGAATATCTCGTCTTTAGAAAGAGCTTTAGACAATTGTTTGAATCCTGCAGGAGTTCAAATTCGAGACTTAACCGATATCGTACACTCTTTGCGGATGTTAAGTGTTTATGTGAAGCATTTTAGCGACTATGCTCTTGGAAGAGGGTCTAGAAATCCAGGCCAGGTAGTATCGCTCCAAATTGATGGATCTGATGAACCGGTGGTTGCTACTTACAAAGAATTACATGAGTCTTATATCGCAGATTTTCTGGGCAAGTTAACGCGTCGGACAGAAAGGTTAGGAGAAGCGTTAGGCCTGTCTGAGGAATGGTATCGACTGAGCAGCGAAGCCATAACTAAGGCGCTGGAAGCGTAACCTCAATCTTAGTGCATTTTTTTGGACCCAGATTCTTTCTCGAAGATGGGTCCAAAATCTCTTTCTTTTTCTTTCCAGTCTCTCCCCATTCTTCCTATCTTTCCCATTCTGCTCAGTTTTACAGGAGGAAGAGAATAGAAAAGATAAGGGAAAAATTTTTTATTCCTATCATCTTCTCGATTCTGTCAATTTCACAGCATGACTGTCTATCATGTTTTATTTTCTTGCACAAATATTTGCAATCGGTTATGATTAACTTCTAAAATCGAAAGAAGCTGGTTTTTTAGATCTTTTCTTAAAAAAAATTTCTTATTGTATCCAGTTCTTAGTTGATTTTCTTCACTCGCTATGACAGCACTTGCCCGATAAAATTCAAAAACGGCTTGTGGGTCAAATTTTATTGGGTACGAGCATAAGCTCGTTCACGATCTTTCTTCACTATAATTACGGGAATACCGTTTTTTTAATAGGATGATTTTTGCTGATGCAAACAATCCTTTTTATAAAGATAAAAATTCCGTGATGAGAGCTTACGTTTAAAAAAGGATGTTATATTTTGCCTAATTTCACTAATTTTGCCCTAGACGAGAAAATTTTAAAACTTCTTAACGAAATTGGTTATGAGAAACCAACACCGATTCAGTCCCTTGCAATCCCAAAAGTGCTTGAAGGTTCTGATGTTATTGCTTCTGCGCAGACAGGAACAGGTAAGACCGCTGCCTTTATGTTGCCAATACTGCATTTGCTTTCACAACCAGATTACCGAGCTGCTGGCGGGCCGCAAGTGCTCATTTTGGTTCCTACCCGGGAATTAGCCATGCAGGTTGCCGATGAAGCAAAAAAATTTAGTAAATATCTGTCTCGTACAAAAACTGTCTGTATTTATGGCGGCGTTCCCTATCCACCTCAAAACAGAGCTTTAGCTGGCCGTTATGAGATTCTTGTTGCCACTCCTGGTCGTCTGAAAGACCAGTTAGATGCGGGACGGGTCGACCTTTCTCGAGTAAAAATCTTTGTTTTAGATGAAGCTGATCGCATGCTTGATATGGGATTTGTTGATGATGTTGAGGAAATCGCAAGGGCCATTCCTGCAGGTCGGCAGACCCTTCTGTTTTCAGCCACGATTGATCATAAAATCCTCCCTTTTTCGAATAAGATACAAAACAAGCCTCACCATCTGAAGGTTGAACATGATCCATTGACGCAAAGCCACATTGAGCAGCGTCTTTATTATGTCGATGATCTCGAGCATAAAAAATCGATTTTAGAGCATATTATAAAGACAAATGATGTCAATCAATCGATTATTTTCACTTCTACAATTAAATTAGCAGGCGAATTAGCCAGTTATTTATATCATAGAGGATATGCTTCCGAGGCCCTTCATGGGGATATGCATCAGAGGCAACGGACTAAGACAATCGAAAGGTTGCGTCGAGGGGATTTTCAATTTCTTATCGCTACTGACGTTGCAGCAAGAGGCATTGACATTGCTTCATTAAGCCATATCATTAATTTTGATTTACCCTTTCAGGCTGAAGACTTCATCCACCGCATTGGACGTACGGGCCGTGCAGGGGCGACTGGTGTTGCGATGACATTTGCTTCATTTAGAGACAGAGATAGAGTTGTAAAAATCGAACGATTGCTCGGGAAGCCATTAGAGATTCATATCATTGAAGGTTTGGAGCCCAGAGCAAGAGAGCAGGAAAAATTCAAGCCTCAGAAGAATCGCCGCTCTCTCTACGGTAATAAAAGCAATGCTGCTAGGACGTTCTCCAAGGCTCCTGCTGCTGCCGCCGCGAGAGGAAGCAAACCTTCATGGGATAGAAAAAAACGCGCTTAATACGATGCTGTGAAAAAATTTCGAACGAAGTCAAATGGATTCTAATTTTTTCACAGCCTTTGCATGTTTGAGATAAGTTGTTCCACAACTCTCGTTAAATAAGGTTTAGTTGTTCTTGTACGAACTGTGGGAGTTTGTGAATTAGATATAGAGGTACGGATAATACTCGATCATGAAATGAAAGTGAGTGTTGTGAGAGTCTAATCCCAAACGGTTGATGTTTTTCGAGAATAAATTGAGCCATGGATCTCAATGTCCCTGTTGTTCCAGCCTTTACTTCTATAGGGAAAATATTTGAACCTATTTGGGCGACATAATCTACTTCTGCCATCGCTCCTTTTTTCTCTCTTTCCCAATAATATAGTTGGGCATTCATATGTGGATCAGCATGAGCCAACAACTCCTGACCCACAAATTGTTCAGCCAAAGCCCCTGCATTAACTTGCAGTAATTGAGTATCCCAGATTGTTTGAAAATCTAATTTGTCAGCACAATTGGCAAGTCCCAAGTCTAAAAATATCAACTTGAATTTGTTTTCTTTTGCATGAGCGTTTAAAGGGATCCCTGCTGCACTTGTGGAAAGTACTTTGTGTACAAGTCCTGCCCATCCTAATTGGTTCAATGCAATTTTAAGAGCTGCAGCGGTATGGTCTGGGCTAATGTGGGTATATTTGAAATGTTTTGTAATTAAACCAGGAGTTTTTTCAAAAAATAATTGAACGTTCTTATGTTGTGTTCTTGATGCGTATTTCGGGAAATCTGAACGATAAGTCTCCAATAATCCACTAAGAACGGTTTGACAGTCTAAAAATGAATGAGTATTTAGAAAACACTTAATGACTGATGGCATTCCACCTATCAAGCAATATTCTCTTAGAAGAGTTAACAATTGTTCATGGATAAAAGGTTCTATTATGTGATCTACGTGGATATTATCCACGTAGTCTATAAGTGGTTCATTATTTTGACAAAGAAGATATTCATAAAACGACATCGGTTTTAAATACACAAACTGTACACGACCCACTGGAAAAGAAAATTCTTCATCATTCAAAGCGAATTCTAGCAATGAACCTGCTGCAATAACATGGAGGGTAGGAAATTTCTCTTTGAAGTAACGTAAAGAGGTTATAGCTCTGGGGCAGTTTTGGATTTCGTCGAAAAACAATAAGGTTTTCCCTGGTATAATCCTGGTTTTGAAAGCAATTTCCAGTTTTGCGCATATTGATTGAGGATCAAAGTTACTAAAACAATCACGTAATTCTGGTTGAAACTCAAAATTGACGGTCAGTAAAGATTCAAAATTTTCTGACCCAAATTTTTCCACAATAAAGCTTTTGCCAACTTGTCGTGCTCCGCGCAAAATAATCGGCAAACGATCTGCTTGATTCTTCCACTTTCTTAATATAGGCTCAATCATTCGGCGCATAATCCCTCGTTTTTCTCTATTCTAGCAAAATCGAGATTTTATAGGGGGTGTTTTGTCGAAAATAATCTATTTTAATGGGGTATTTTATAGGTAAAAGATGATGTTTTACAGGGGGTGTTTAAATTACGCGAGAAATGCCCTCAGTTGCACACTAGGCTGGGGAAGATGTGGCCCCAGCCTTCAAAGTCTTTTGTTATCTGATAAGCTTACTGAGGAATTTGATTTTCCCAATCTTTGATAAAAGTGAGAAGATGTTCTTTCAAGGGTTTTGTCTTCAAGAAGTCTAGAAGATGGGGTTGACTGCTGAGATGAGCGATTTTCGCAAGTAGGTGCAGGTGTCTTTTATCTTCGCAAGCAAAGAGAAAAAACAAAGTAAGGACAGGCTGTCCGTCCAAGGCCCCATACTCAAGCGGTTCGTTGAGGAAGACCACGATCACAACATCTTGATGGCTGGAAAGAAGAGAGTCGCGCGTGTGAGGGACTCCAATGCCGTTGTTGAGGGCTGTTGGCATCATTTTTTCCCGATCTAACAGGAGTTCTGTCATCACATCAGCATCAATGTTAAGGGGCTTGGCTACTTTGCGCATGACGGAGCGGATGATTTCCTCTTTCGTAGACCCTAAGACGTTGGGTAAAACATCTCCTTTATGAATTGCGCGGAACAAACTGAATTGTTTACTTCCCCCTTTTATCCTTGGGGAGTTGCTGTTTTCTTCATTTTGATCGGCAGCTGTTCGATGTGTAAAGGGAGAGATGCCATCTGACTTATCTAATTTATGAGAAATGACCCAGTCTTCAAATTCAGTTCTTGAAAAGAGGAAATCTTCTTTAATCTGATAATAAGGAATCTTGCCTTCAGTGACCCATTTACGAATTGTGTCTTCGGGAACGTTTAAGAGATCTGCAACGTCATTGATTTTTAAATCCATAACCACCTTTTATTAGAGGATTGATAAGAGGGCGTGCCGACTTGTGTATTGATCTTGTTTGTGTATATCAGACCCCGTTAAATATTTCAATGATTGCGGCAGGCTCTTCTAGAGTTAATAACTTTTTTCGCTTTCCTTCATCTTTGATCATCTGTGTGAGACCTGAGAGAATTTGGAGGTATTCTGTTTGTTTATCATCGGGACCACCGATCATGAATACGATTCGAACGGGAGCTCGATCCAATGCGTGCCAGTCTATCGGTTTGCGCAATATTCCAATAGCAATGAAGAAGTGGTTAAACGTAGGGAGTTTCGCATGCGGGATCGCTACACCCATTCCTATTCCTGTGGACACAATTTTCTCTCTTTCGATGATCGCCTGGAGAAACAGTTGCTCATCTTCAACTTCTCCTTGCTTATATAAATGATGAACAAGTTTTTGTAAGGCATCATCGCGAGACTCTGCCGAGAGGAAGATAACGTGTTTAGGCTTCATGTAGCGAGAAATTTTTTTCATTGATAACCAGTATGGCCAAAGCCTCCGCAACCTCTTGTCGAGGATGTTAGTTCATTGGCAAGGGTAAAATTTGCTCTAAAACAAGGGGCGACGACGAGTTGTGCGATTCTCATGCCAGGCGTAATGGTAAAAGGCTCTTTTCCGTGGTTGATTAATATCACGCGGATCTCTCCACGGTAATCTGCATCGATTGTGCCGGGCGTGTTTAGCACTGTCACTTGGAAGTTGAGTGCCAACCCGCTCCGTGGCCGGATCTGAATTTCAAACCCTTCAGGAAGAGCGATGCGCATTCCTGTTGGAATGGCGGCAGAATGTCCAGGAAGGAGAGTGATCGAATCTTTCAAATAGGCTTTGATATCTGCTCCAGCAGCGCAGTCTGTTGCATAAGATGGAATAAACTCTTCATCTTCAATTTGAAGGGGGATGAAAATTTCCTTTTGCTCTGTAGTGCTACTCATGATTACCTTTTAATATTTCAAGAATGTCGATGACTTTTTGTTTTAACTCAGGCCTCCGAACGATGCAATCGATCATTCCATGTTCAAGGAGGAATTCTGATTTCTGCGCGCCGGGAGGGAGTTGATGCCCGATGGTTTGTTCGATGACGCGAGGCCCTGCAAAGCAGATAAGGGCGTTGGGTTCGGCGATAATCACATCGCCAAGGGAGGCGAATGAGGCTGTGACGCCTCCTGTTGTCGGATTTGTGAGGATGGAGAGATAGGGAAGTTTAGCCTCATGGAGCTTTGCAAGAGCAGCTGACGTTTTTGCTATTTGCATCAGGGAGAATATCGATTCTTGCATTCGTGCTCCTCCTGAAGTTGAAACGATGACAAGGGGGAGGAAGAATTGGATGGCATATTCGATCAAACGAGTGAGTTTTTCTCCAACTACAGAGCCCATAGAGCCTCCCATAAAATTGAAGTCCATCACCCCCAAAGCGATTCCCTGCCTATTCAACAAGCAAGAACCGACGACGACCGCCTCGTTTGCTCCTGATTTCTCTTGTGCGTTCGCTAAACGATCTGGATAGGGTTCTGTGTCGGTAAACTGGAGGGGGTCGAGAGGATGCAAGTGATTAAATAACGGTTCAAACGAATTGGCGTCGCTAAGGCTCTTAATCCGTTCTTCGGTGGATAAACGGTAATGGTAATCACATTTAGGACAGCAATTTTGATTTTGTACGAGTTCGTTAGTATGGATCAGTTCGTTGCAGTGGGTGCATTTCAACCATCCGCTAAACCCATCCTTTTTTGTGGTCTGAATGTGGATTTTTGGTTTATTTCGAGAGAATAAATTCATTTTCAATTTGCTTTTTCAAACCGTTCTGCGACGTTTTTCCAATTTACGATGTTCCAAATGGCTTTGACGTAATCAGCTCTCACATTTTTATATTGGAGATAGTAGGCATGTTCCCACACATCGATTCCTAAAAGAGGAATGAGCCCTTTGGTTGACAACGGATCTTGATTATCACAGGCGGCTAGCGTCAGTTGACTTGTTGGTTTATCGAGTCCGAGCCAAATCCAGCCAGAACCTTGAAGAGCGACGGCTTTGGCGCTCATGAGGTCGATGAGATGTTGGAGAGAGCCGAACTCTGTGTTGATTTTTTCGGCAAGGATGCCTTCAGGAGGGATGCCTCCCAATTTATTTTTTGGCGATAAGTTAGTCCAAAAAATCGAGTGGTTGGCATGTCCTCCGCCATTGAATTTGATGGCTGATAAGAGTGCTGTCATCGCGGCCAGATCTTGTTTGGCTGACGCTTCGGCAAATTGCTCAAGAGCTTTGTTGAGGTTGTTGACATAAGCTTGGTGGTGCTTGGTATAGTGCAAGGTCATAATTTCTGCACTGATGAAAGGCTCTAAGGCATTTAAATCATAGGGGAGAGGAGGAAGTTCGAAAGAGGTTGAATGGGATTCTGAATTCATCATGACTCCTGATTAGAATTTGTTTGGTATTCCCGATTATAGGACGATCCTTCTTTTATCGAAAGAGTTTTTGTATGAGTTGAGATATTCCTTAGTGATCGGCCCGATAGGGGTCAGGGTGATGTTGGAGGGGAGTGGCTGGCCAAATACCTCAATGAATGCGTCTACGGTGGAGGGGCTTGTAAAGACAATCTCATCAAATACCGAAAGATTTGGCAGAGTTGCAGGTGGGCGAGGGATAGTATCATATAAGCTGCATTCTTCGTGATTGATCTGTTGTGCGAGTAGAAAATCTTTAATCACTGATCTTGCTCCTGAAGAGTGCGGCCAGAAGAGGTAAGCACTCGTAGGGACAGTGTTTTTGATGAGATCGACGATGCCCTCAGCAGTCTCATTTTCAGCAGTCAGGATGTTTGAAATACCGGAACGCTGCAGTTGACGCATTGTTGCTTGCCCGACTGCTAGTGTTGTCATCTCTGCCCATCGCTTCAACGAAAAGCCTGTTTTGGGCAAGTAGTCTAGGAGGATTGGAATCGACGTCTTAGAGGAGATAATGAGATGAGTATAATGATCGAATAAGGAGAGGGCGGCATAGACTTCTGGATCAGATATCGGGCGAGGCACTGTTTGGATGATCGGATAATGTGTGAGCTCTCCATGATGTTGATAGTTGGTCGGATCTAATCCTAAATATAATATCTGTTTAACTCTCATCTCTTGTAACATTGCAGAGGTCCTTAAGTTTTGTTCATGACCTCAGCATATTTAACGATCTCTTCTAGCTTTAGTTTTGTCATCTCAGAGACTTCCTGTTGGGAGAAACCTTTTGTTAACAGCTGTTGTGCAAGATGGAGTTTTTCTTCAAGACGGCCTTTTTCAAACCCCTCTTGAAGGCCTTTTTCAAGCCCTTCTTGAAGGCCTTCTTCTTTCCCTTTCTCGAGGCCCTCTTCGTAACTGACTTGTTGCTGTCGATAGAGGTCGGTACGGAACAGATTTGCTCTTACATATTCATCCATTTCAAACGGATTCCAACCAAACTGCTCAATCGCTTGGTAAGCCTCTATAATTTCTTTTTCTTGAACACTCTTGGGGATCTCTTTAGAATATTTCCAATTCTTTAAAAAGAAGATCCACTTATCCTGTACCGTTTGGAGTTCATCTTCTTTTTTTTCAAACTTAGGAAGTTCGATATAAGCATAGGAAATCGCTTGATGGTCATGTTCGTGGGATTCGATATCTAATGTCTTATGGAAGCTGACCACTCGTTCAGTTTTATTGGGAAAGAGAGTATAATTAACAATAGCCAGTAAGATGACAGGACTCAATTCAAGGTATGTCGAGCCGCTGTTGAGTTGATTGACATAACAATGCGAAGCATAATATTGCGTTCGTTTAATGAATTCTGGGACGACTTTGTTCTGAATTTCAACGATAAAGATCGTTCCCTGACCTGTCTTGCATTTGACATCGAGAATCGTTAATTTATTATCTTTAATCTGAGGAACCTGCTCTTTTTGGAGAAATTCTATTGTTTGGATCATCTCTTGCCCAGTCAGCCCTAAAGTGGCGTTGAGGAAGCTGATTAAAAGGGGCTTATGATCGTCTGTTCCAAAGATTTTCTTAAAGGCAACGTCATTTGTTGGATCTAGATATCGACTCATTGTAAACTCAAAAAAATTGTATAATCATAGAATAAACAGATTTGATCTTGTGGTCAAGCATTTAATATTGAAATACAGGCAAAAAGGGCCTTCATCTCCTGATCACCCGACCTGGCAATGACGGCGAGTTGGCCCTGTCCCTCAGCTGTGGGACCTGGCAGCTTGATCCGATTCAAATGGGTCAATCCAAGCCGGATCAGCGCCGCTTCGGCAACGACAACTCCATCAGCTTCGCCAGTTTCCAATTTCGTCAACCGTTCGGCGATTGTCCCTCGAAGGTCTATAAAACTGAGGCCGCTCCTCAGGTTTTTTACACTTTCTTCCCTTCGAATTGATGAGGTGGCGATGACGCTATGTTGAGCGAGGGATTCTAGTGTCTCATGCGAGCGTAAAACAAGAGAATCGCTTGGATCGAGACCTTGTGTGAGGCATACTAGCTCTAGTCCATCTGGAAGGGGGATGAAAAGATCTTTGGCGGAATGGATTCCGATGCGGCAGCGTTCCTGAAGGATGGCGAGATCGATGTCTTTTGTGAAAATATCACTCCGCTCACCGATCGTCCTCAATGAGATGGAGTGGTCGCGGTCTCCAGCTGTTGACATGAAGTGCGTCTCAAATATGACATGAGGATGATGTTGAATGAGCTCTGCTAAGATTTCGGCTACTTGAACTCGAGAAAGAGGGGAAGAGCGGGCGGCAACTTGGATCATCAATTGTTCATTTGAGCAAGGCATCGATAGCCTCCTCGACAAATTCAACTTCGAGCAAGTTGATTTTCTTCAGGATGTTTTCAGAAATTCCTTTTGCGTCACGTTTAGGGATGATGCAGCGACTGAATCCCATGTGAATGGCTTCTTTAAGACGGCTTTCAGCCCGAGGAACGCTGCGCACCTCCCCGCCCAGGCCGACCTCGCCAATCACAATCGTGTCAGGGTCGACAAGAAGGTTTCGCATCGATGATGCAGCAGCGAGGAGGATCCCTAAGTCAATCGCTGGTTCTAGAATCCGCAATCCTCCGGCAACGGAGACGAAGACATCACATTTATGCATTTGGTAGCCCATCCGCTTTTCTAAGACAGCGAGCAATAAAGCCAGGCGGTTTTGATCCAGCCCGGTGCAACGCCTTGAAGGGGCGCTGAAAACAGTATCGGTGACCAGAGCTTGAACCTCAATTAATATGGGGCGCGACCCTTCAAGCGTTGGGATGATGACCGAACCAATCATCCCTTTCATCCGTTCTTCAAGGAATATCTCAGAAGGGTTCGGCACTTCGATTAACCCTGACTGCTTCATCTGAAACATGGCGATTTCATCAGTTGGGCCGAAACGGTTCTTGACAACCCGAATCATCCGGTATTGATGTTGTTTATCCCCTTCAAAATAGAGGACGGTATCAACGAGATGTTCGAGAACCCGAGGGCCTGCAATCTCTCCAGATTTAGTGACGTGGCCGATGAGGAACGTGGCGATATTCCGCCCTTTAGCAAGATGCATGAACTCGGTTGTTGTCTCTCTCACTTGTGAAACAGAGCCTGGTGCGGATGAGATTTCGCTTTTGTAGACGATTTGGATGGAATCGACGATAAGGACGTTAGGGTTAATTTGATCGATGTGCGATTTAATCAGAGAGAAATTTGTTTCACACAATAAGTATAGGTTCTCTGTATGAATCCCTAATCGCTCGGCGCGAAGTGAGGTTTGTTCGACTGATTCTTCTCCGCAGACATATAAGACAAGCAACCCTTGTTGAGCCAGGGCGCAGGAGAGCTGAAGCATCAGTGTTGACTTTCCAATCCCTGGGTCTCCTCCAATCAAAGTTAACGAACCAGGGACAATCCCTCCACCGAAAAGACGGTCGCACTCTCGGATGCCCGTTTGGATGCGGGGTGTTTCATTCCGTTTGATTTCATGGAGTTTGATGGGCTTGCTGACATGAGACAGTTGTGCTTCAAAACGACGGGGGATCGAGGCCATCTCAAGTTCTTCATGGAATGTGTTCCATTGATTGCATGAAGAGCATTGGCCAGCCCATTTGGATTGCTTTTGGCCACACTCAGAGCAGACCCATACATTTTTTTGCTTTGCCATCAGAGTTCCTGTTTAATGCGAAGGAATAAGCTTTGAAAGAGCTTCTGCGGCGGCGGCCTGTTGAGCTTCTTTTTTTGAAGACCCTGTTCCTCTTCCCAGCTCTAGGTCGTTGACGAAAGCAACGATGTGGAAGGTTTTACTGTGATCAGGACCTGCTTCTTCTAATACTTGATATCTTGGCGTTTGCTGGTATTTTTTTTGACAGAAATCTTGTAAGAGTGCTTTCCAGTTCTTTAGCGGAGTTTTCAGAATATTCTCTATTTGAGGGAGGAAATTCTGGAATAAGAAGTTGCGCACGGTTTCATACCCGCCATCAAGATAGATGGCACCGATGAGTGCTTCCATGAGATCCGCTAGGATCGACTCCCTGCCCCTTCCATCATTCATCCTTTCCCCTTTGCCAAGGAGTAAGTAGGGTTCAATGTGGAGAGTTTGAATGAAGCTGACGCATGAACTTGCTTCAACTAAACGGGAGCGGAGATATGACAGCTCTCCTTCAGGATGGCCTGGAAGTTGGCGATAGAGGTAATCAGAGATAATCATTCCTAACACTGAATCTCCTAGAAACTCGAGTCTCTCGTTATGTTCTGTGATCGCATGATTTTCGTTCACGTAGGATCGATGAACAAAAGCGAGTGCAAGGAGGGATCGATCTTTAAATGTGTACCCAATCTTGCTTTCGATAAGCGGGAGATGTTGTGATAATGCTTCCATTAAATTCATGGATAAGAGTGTAGGCGATAAATGTTTTTTATGCTAGTGTCTTATATCTATATTGCACGCGATGTGCGAATTTTTGTTTTATCAAGGATAGTCAATATGAAATTTGCCATAGCAAACGAACATCGTAAATTTTTTCAGAAAAATGGATGGATTGAATTCGATGATCTTCTATCGGCGGATCAGCTTATGATCATGAACCGGGAAATCGACCAGGTGCTTGCAACTCGCCTCGACGCCTCTCCTGGAAATTTAAAGACCTTTTCTTCCGAACAAGTTTTTTTAAAGGGGCATGATCTGTGGCGGTCGAGTCCAACACTGAGTAAATGTACATTATTTCCCCGATTTGGAGAAATTGCGACTGAATTGATTGAAAAAAAACCTCTTCGAATGGGCTATGATCAGCTGTATCCCTCTCCAAACACAATTCCAAGTCTTCACCCTTCCATCTATGATTCTTTTTTAAGCCGAGAGTCAAGTTTAGATTCTATGTGCTGTCTAACCGATGTCGCTTGCGGGTTGATATTTGCCTTGGGAGAGTCGCCATCTGTTGAGGATGGCAACGGTGTAGAGGATGGCAACGGTGTAGAGGAAGTAAAATCCATTTTCCCCCGCACTCAAGGGCACGCTGTGTTTTTCCTCCCTTCATTAAATATTCAATGGGATGCTATCTGCAGCAGCCCTCAACAGCGTTATTATCTCATTGTCTATACGCGACGTTCCTCCCGCTACATTTTGCAAACTGCGGATCCCCATACGCATGCGTTAAAACAACTCGGGTATATTTTCAACGATAAGTTGAACGATCGCCTTCACCCCATTGTCTATCGATAGATGTCATTTCCATGGGTGGTGATCGATTCTGGAAGGTTGACTGCTTCAGAGATAATGGAAAAAGATGCTGCCTTGCTAAGCCAAATCAGTCAAAATCAAGTTCCGATGATTCATCTCTATGAATGGAAAACACCTTGTTTGACTTTTGGCTACTTTACCAATCCTTTGAAATATCTGAATGGTGAGAATCTAGAGAAATTCGGGATTGAAATGGCTCGACGTCCGACTGGGGGCGGGATTATTTTCCATCTTTCCGATTTTGCTTTTTCAGTGTTAGTCCCTTCAAAACATCCATTCTATTCTTCAAATACATTGCAGTGTTATCGTTGCATAAATGAGAAGGTTGCTCTAGCTGTTGAAGAATGTTGTCTGTATTCACCTACCCTTCTCGAATCAGATTGTAATGTCAAAGAGCAATGTGGAACGTTCTGCATGGAGCGGGCAACGGTTTATGACCTCATCTTCGAAGGAAAGAAAGTGGGAGGCGCAGCCCAAAGAAAGTCAAAGAATGGCCTTCTACATCAAGGAAGCCTATCCTTAACCATGCCTCCATTTGAAGTGCTTCGAGAGGTATTCATTGATGGAGAGGAAAAGATTGCGTCGATCCGTCAAAATAGTTTTTATTTATTGGGTGACCATGTTGATGAATCAGGTCTTTCAGAGGGGCGTAGCAAACTCCGAAAGGCCTTGATTGCTAATTTATGCTTCGCTGCTGCTGGCGAGTGAAGCCAATGTAATCGCAGACTGATCGAATGCAGGCGATGGCAAAAAATACGATCCACAAGAACGGGAGACGATTCTTTGCTGCAAACCACATCCTTTCGCGATTGACCCCTTTCTCCGTTGATTCGATCACCTCACAGAATGCACGAATCATCTGTTGGGTATTGACGATTTCTGTGTTAGTGTTAGAGAGATTTCTGCTTGTTGTTGAATTGTCGTCGCTCGATTCATCGCTTTCGGTGATGTCGAATCCGAATTGTTCGCGTTCTAAACGGGTTAGTTTTTTTTCTAACTCGCGCTTTAATTTTAAGAGGCCTAAAAGGGAAAATGCTCCACGGTCAAATTCATTAAAATTAGGAGCATAACCTTCTTCAGCAGCGGTAAGAAGCGATTCGTCAAAAAGCGACCCTAAAGGTTCACCATCAAAAAAGGTTACTTGTCTTGGAAGTTCGGTCGGGTTTTCTGGACGAATAAAAGCGAGATTTCCTAAATGCATGTCAGTCATGCGGGTGTATTTAATAAAGAGACAAATTTGAGTGGCGAGTTTGATGAAATATTCCCGATCGGTGATGAAGAGCCGAGTTAAATGCGTGAAGTTTTCTCTATGAGAGAAAATATTCATTTTTTCTGAAATGACCACCGTTCTTTGATGTAATGGCAGCGTTGTAGGTGCATTGGGAAGATGAAAGATATATTCTTTGCAGGGGGTAACACAATCTAGAAATAATTCACGAATACACTGTTCTCCTTGCTGAAGGACAACAACACGTAAAGGATTGATGACGTCATTGGGAACGAATAGAGAGTGCTCTTCGGTTTCATCAGTTGGATCCTCCCTTCTCGGATGAGAATGGGGAAGCATCCATACAGGCAGGGAAGTGTAGTGAATCATTTTTCCAAGCCTTCTCTCATTGCCCGCAAAGTTTGCTGAAGCAGAATAGTTCTTTTTGATTAACCAGCCAGGGAGGAGCGAAGGATGCCCTAAGATGAGGCCGTACTCATCATTTCCCCCAAACTGTTCCCAACCCCGTTGACGCAAAGTGTGTATTCGATTCGCAGAGGTATGTGGGTCATATGTCGATTCTTGTAAAAAATGAGAAAAGGTGATCCCTTCAAGATCAGTTTGAAGGAGTGCTGTGAGTTCTCTCGCAGTGGGTTCTTCAGTTGCTTTGGAAGGAAATGGATATTTGGCGGTTTCTTTTTCGGCATTAATGTATAGAGGATAGTTGTAGGGAGGAGTCTCTTTGAAAAAGGAAGAATAATATTTGTTGATTGACATAATTTTTACTTTATTTATTTGTAAGTAGAATAGTTGAAATCAGAATCAAAAGCAACATTTTTTGCCTATCCTGCTCATCTTGTTAGTTTTTGGGCTTAGGCTTGTTCATGAAAAGAGGGGCAGCCTCTTGAGGTGATTCATGCAACAATGCTGAAAAGATTTTGAAGGAATGAGATCTTTTGGTAAGATATCAGACTCACGAGAAAATGGATGCTCGTGTTCATTTTCTGACCTTTTCAACCCTGGATGGAGAGACTAAACCTATGCTCGATTTTCTGCGCAGACATCAACGTTATTTCTTCTTTGTAATTACAGTTGTGATCATCATTTCTTTTTCATTTTTTGGAACCTACAGTACATTAGGTTCAAACACTTGGAGGGAGCAGATTGCATTTAAGGCAATCAATGGACATGAAGTTCTCCGTTTAGATGTTGATGAGATGGCTCTCTTTTTGGCAACCGATAACGATGACAAAGCCTTTTTTGGCGGTGCTTGGGGACCTAACTTTCTGAATGATGGAGTGATAAAAAAAGATTTTCTTGAAACAGGCTTGGCTCAAGAACTTGTCCAAGCATACCGCGAGGAGCTTCAGGAAGATTTTGATAAGCGCCTCATAAAGGAAAAAAAATATACTCGATATATTCATCCTCAAGCTCCATTTCTGAATGTCGCTAATGTGTGGAACTACTTTGCTCCTGAAATGAACCGTCAGTTTGATCTGCTTGCCCAGGCAACAAACGGGTTGGATCCGGAAGCTTTCCAAGCACGGATACAGCTATTTCTTGGAGAGCGTGGGAAGATCTCTCCACAGACTCTGAACCAGGTTTTACGTTTCCAACAAAGGCAGTATAGCTGGTTGAAGCCCGATCCTCTTTTAGATCAGACTGATCTTGCTCTCTTTGGCTATCATACGATGGAAGATTGGTTCGGACCACGTTTTAATCGATTAGTGAGCGAATTCATTATCAATGCGGCTATCCTCGCAGAGCAAAAAGGCTATCAAGTTGCCCAATCTGAAGCGGTTGCCGATCTCATTCGCAATACCCAACTTAGTTTTCAACAAAATGAAAAAAATCCTCGTCTGGGGGTTGCAACGCCAGAAGAATACCTCACTCATCAGCTAAACCTCCTTAACATCGACCAGGCCCGGGCGGTTAAAATATGGCGGCAAGTTCTTCTATTTCGCCGCTATTTCCATGATGCGGGATCAGTCGTTCTCGTCGATACCCTATCGACTCAGAGGCTGCACGAATTTGCCAATGAGAGCGTTGTTGTTGATCTCTATCAACTCCCTTCAAACTTGCGGTTAAGCAGTTATGACGATTTGCAGAATTTCGAAATTTATGCAAGGAGCGTAGCCAAGGATGAGAAAAAAAGCAGCCTCGACCTCCCTACTGAATACCTATCTGTCGCTGAAATATTAAAAAACACTCCCGAACTTGTTCAGAAGCGTTACAAACTCGAGATTTCACAGATAAACGAAAAGAATCTTCAATCCCGCATTGGGCTTCGCCAGCTGTGGAATTGGGAAGTAGAAGACGCTCACTGGCAGCTGCTCATTAAACAGTTTCCAGATTTAGGGCTGCAATCTGCTCAAACGCGGGATGAGCGGTTTCAAGTATTAGATGAATTAGATTCTATTACAAGGACTAAGGTTGATGGATTTGCTAAGAAAACTATTGTTAAAGAACATTCTGAGTGGATCAACGACGCGTTGAACCAAGCTGTTCCACAAACGATGGTCATTGGATTGAGGATGGAAGGGGGGGGCGCTCCGTTCAGCGGATTAGAGAAGAAAGAGGTCCGTCTAGCTCTGATGAATAATCTGGATCATGCAATCGTTGGCGCTGAACCTGAAGCAGGGTCGCCTCTCTATGCTTATACTGCTGATCAACAGAACTACTACCGAATCAAAGTATTGGATAAAGGGGGAGATCCCCAGGTTTTGACTTTTGCAGAAGCCAATGCAGATGGGACATTAAAGGCAGTGCGGAACAAAATTTTAGAAAAATACTACCTCTCTATCAGAGAAAAGAGTCCTGCCCTCTATAAAAAAGAGGGGGATGAGTGGAAGGCTTTCAGCACTGTTCACGATGCGATAGCAGATCAATATTTCGCAGATTTACTCGCAGCTTTAGAGTTGGTCGATCGAGAAAATCCTTCCTTAGCTGATGGGAAAGCGCCAGGGAAAGATTCTCTTGCCTCCTTGCGGCTTTACCCCTACATCAATGGGTTGCGAATGCAGGCAGCAAAAGATCCAGCTGGCATAGATCAGTTGGTCAAGGACACAGGAGATGGAGCTGCTCTGGCCGCACAGCCGCTCAAAGAGCAGTGGAAAATAGAGCGAAAAGAACTCACAGTCAGCCGGAAAAAAGGACTTGATGCCGTCGACTTGGATGAGGCTTTGGCATTACCCTCGCAGCAATGGTCTTCTGTCAGAAGGCTGGCAGATGGGAACGTCACCTTTTTCAAAGTCAAAGGAGATGGGAGTGATTCTCAAGCACTCATTGCTATGGCAAAGCAAACAAGTGCCAACCAGAAAATCCTCGGTGATGAGGCGCAACGCCACCTTATGGAAAATGTGTTGAAACAGCTCAAGGAGAAGAATGCCCTCTCCCTAGCCTACTTGCAGCACTCTCAGGAGACGGAATCTTCACAACCCTCCGAGGTTGTTAATCCAGAGTAGCATACCTGAGAAGGTGGGATGAGACGTTGTGTTTAAACATGAATGGAGGGAGGTTGATTTGACACATATGTTTTAGCGGTTTGCACCAAAAAATCTCTAAATCCAGGCCGTATTTCTTCTGATAAATCAGGGATAATCGCAGACCCTTTTTGCATCAAATGAAGGGAAGCATCATCGAGGTATCTGGCGGTTCTAGGCTGAAATTGTGATTCAGCTGTCCCACCAAGGCAAATAAGATCAGAATTAACAGTCACATTATCTAATAAATAGGAATAAACTGCTTGATTTGCTGCTGCATCGCTTACCCAACCTTTTGGTCTTTTTCCTATTTCTGTTCCCTGTTGGTCAGCAACCCACGTGGTTAAGTTTTCGGCATTAATCAGTGAGAAATGATTGGTGAGATTATTTTATGAGCAATTGTCCTAATTGGTTACCCAGATGTAAAACAGGTCGGCTGGTGACAGTGGTGATAAATAACATGATCAACAATGTATTTGTATTGATTTTCCAGCGGGTTAACGTCCCTGTTTCTACTGGCTCTGCAGTTTGAGATCTTGCCTCAGGGGAGCAGCAGCTGGTTGCCCTTTGATAAATGGAGCGTGCAAGGAAAGGAAACGCTAAAAGCACTGCGCCAATGCTAAAGACATGGCGGGGATGCCACGGGTTTACAGCGAAAATCGTATTGGGTCCAAATAGACGCTCGAGCTGAGCGCTGGATGCAACTGTGTGGACTAACCTTGAGAGTGCAATCACACCAAGGCGAGAAGTTGCCGCACTAAGGATTAACGAGAGTTTGGCACAGTTAATCATGACTTTGTCGGCAACTTTCATTGCGTTTATTGGGGCATTTGAGGCTTCGTTTGTCGCGGTTTGATGGAATCTTCGAAACGTATCATAGGTGACAGCTAATCCAAAAATCACTGTCAGCACACCAACAAGATCTTTAACCCCTTGTTTGACTGGAGGTTGATTTAAGAGGCGAACTGCGGGTTGAACAATGGATCTTACGCTATTGGAAATGAAGCTCATAATAAAACGAGGGTTGTGTCAATAAAAAGTTCGGAAGAGGTAGGATTCGAACCCACGGTCCCCGGAGGGGACTTCTGTTTTCAAGACAGACGCATTCGGCCACTCTGCCACTCTTCCAAATGATGACCAATGGCTAAGCTTATACCGAATCTGAAACAATTTGGTCAATAGTTATTACAGAAAAAATAAAAAATTCAGGAAAATCTGCCACAAAAAGGGACGTAAGGGACAAAATATAGACGGGTATGGACCGATATGGACAGGAATGGAATACAGAAAAACAATATTAAATTGAACAGCAATAAAAAATGTATGAATACATCGATTTTGTCCATAAAGTCCATATTACTCATTCTCATTCTTTTTATTGATTTGTTTCATGTTTAATAATTAAAATGACAATTAAATGAATGTTTTGTAATAATTTAATTAGGTGGTCGATTAATCAAAAAACAAACAAGTTCTCAAGGTTCTTTACGATCATAACTCCCTGGGGACTTACTCAAAATAAGGGGGGCATATGGCTACCCAATCTAATTTATCTCTCGTAGAAGTGGTTGAAACACTCTCTTGTATCGCAGATCTAGAATTTGATGGAGATATTGGGATCGCACGGAAGCATGAAATGGTATTAGGAAATGAAAAAATATCCTATAAGACGATTCATTGGCTCCACAAAAATGAAACCTCTTCCACAGTAAACCTAGTTCGCGAAACGTTTCGAGTGATTTTACACTATCTCAAGCAATTCTATAAAATTGAATATAACCAAGTGACTGACCCAAAGACTTTAGAGGCGATTAAGTCCATCATGGTATTAGTTGGAGAAGCTGGCAAAAAACTAGATAAATATACACATTATTTCCACCAAACTCAACGAGTCACCGAATTTAATGAATATCAGGAACTCCAAGAGTTCTATCGCAAAAAAGTGGCTCGTAAAATTGAAGAAGGTGCAATTGGTAAATGGGTTCATGACATTGCTTTAAAAAGAGAAGAAGCACCACCATCTAAAAAAATTAAACTGACTTCGGTGGCTGTTGTTCAACCTCTCGAACCAAAACGTGCTTTCGTTGATTTTGAAACCGTCAAGCAAGACACTGAATACGAGCTCTTTTTCATTCGGAAAGAAGATGGCAGTCGTTTTTTCAGCCCCCGCCTTCTAAGAAATATTAAACTTGTCTGTGATTTCAGCGGCTATTTTGGAGAGAGGCGTGAATCGAATCCTCTAGAACGGATTAAAGAATGGCGGGATAAGATGTTTCATCTCTGTGCAAAGGAGCTGATTAAATCATTAGGTTCGCGCCTCGGTCATTTTTTTCGTGAAATTAGACACGTGAAAGACCATGAATTGGTTTCGGTTGTCAACCAGGCGCTTTTTGCTTTGATGCTCAGCGCCAACCCACAGAATTTAATGCAGTACGAGGCAGTGAAGAGTTGTCGGGAGTATTTCGAAGATTTTCAGAGTTTTCTCAGAAAGGCACTTCAAACAAACATCTATAAAAAATGGATGACTCACCCTCCTAAGCAAGATAACCTGTTTGCTCATGAATTGCTTGATTTGATCCATACACTGTGTAAGGCTGTTTTTATCAATTTCTTGGGTGTGGATGAAATGATCCCCGTCGTTGAAGTGTTATTAGAAGAAGGGAAAAATAGGCTTTCAAGAGAAAAGCATGATGAAATCAATCCCGATAAACAATTCAGCAGCCGTTTAGCAGCTGACCACGCTTCTATGGCTACTATCTTTAAACATCGTCCGAATGGACCTTTATTTAAAGTATTAGAAATTCTGGAAGAAGATTCATTCCATGTCCTCGACACCTTGCTCCAACACAATATGCCAAACTTTTTGTTTAACATCGTTTTTGAAGAACGAAGAGTTGGAGTGATTAGAATAGGCGCTCCCATTTGCCAAGAATTTATTAATAAGGCTGAAATCAGTCCTGAATTTCGAGGATTTCTTCGCCATTATGTTGAATCTCCCAGCCCTCGGAAGCATCTCTTGATCAACCTTCAGGATCGAACTTCTTGGAGGGAATATGCTCGTTGTTTAGCTCTAGAGCAGCTGCAAAGCGAACCAGGGTTGGAAAATGCAATTAATGTGGTTACCTTAGCAACTGACACAGAGTTCTATCACCAGTTAGGACCTTATCGCCAAGTGAACAGCGCGGAAACTTTCTTAGGCCAATTTAAGGAACTTCTATTAGATGAGAGCGCTGGATATTATTTCCCTCCTTCGATTGATCGGAATAAGCTGGCTCATTTTATAGATGGGGCTTTTAAAGCGATCCACCAGATCTTCTTTTCAAATAAGAACGTTCTATCAAGAGAGAGGAGAATAGATTTCATCGAGATCTTTTATTTGTTCTTGCAACTGAAATTGATTGAGTGGCTATCTCCAGACACAGTCAGCTTAACTTGCAAAGATGGAGTAGATGTCGGCGAGGCTTATAGTACCGAACTTTTCTTGTTGCTCAAACTGATTGCAAATGAAGAATGGAATCAGCGAGAGTGGAACTTCCTCAATTTTATGATTTATGTCCCTTCTCTACTGATTAGGGAACGGAGTATGCTTCCCGACCGGTTTCATCGCCTATTGAATGTTGTTAAATCAATAGAAAATGCTTGGATTGAACAAGGGGCTGAGTCATTTGCTCACATGGTTGTGGAAGGTTTCAGCAAACTTTATGATAAATCAATTCTGAAAGGGGTTGTGCATACAAAATAAACGTTATAGAGAGGTATATTTATCCTGCAGATAGCTCAAATAAGCATCTGCTGTGAAAGGAGTTCCTGTGGCTTTCTTGAGGAGTTCTTTAGTCGAATAGCGGCGCCCATATTGATAGATTTTATCATGAAGCCATTCTCTGATGAACGATAATTCTCCTGCAGCAACCCTATGTTTCCAATCTGGATGTTGGTGGGCAAATGCTTCAAAGAGATGTGCAGCATAAAGGTTTCCTAATGTATAGGTTGGGAAGTAGCCGAACGCTCCCATAGCCCAATGAATGTCTTGTAGGCACCCTTCACGATTTGTCTTAGGTGTTATCCCAAGATACTTGCTCATCTTTTCATTCCATACTTCGGGGAGATCCCGGACTGATAAAGACCCTTCGATCAGTGCTTTTTCTAGTTCGAATCTGAGGATAATATGCATGGGATAGGTCAGTTCGTCTGCTTCAACCCGAACCAAACTTGGTTCCACGATGTTGATAGCTCTATAGAACTGCTCGAGGGAAATGTCGCTGAGCTTTCCTTTGAATAGGGATTGAAGCTGTGGCAAGAAGTATTGCCAAAAAGGTTTGCTCATTCCGATATAAGTTTCCCACCAACGGGATTGGCTTTCATGTATCCCTAAAGAGCGGGCTTCCCCAAGAGGAGTTCCATATTGATCAATGGGAAGGCCCATCTCGTAGAGTGAATGACCCCCTTCATGGAGGATGACAAAGATATTGCTCATGAGAGAATCTTCATGAATTCGAGTTGTGACGCGACTGTCATTGGGGTGGCAGGACGAGGAGAAGGGATGGGAAGAAAAGTCGATCCTTCCTTTATTTTTGTCATATCCCATTGCATCTAATATCTTAAAACTAAAAGCGATCTGTTTACTATCGCTCCATTTGCCGAATAAGAAATCATCATTGATTTTTCGTTTTGCTGCTTTTTTAATCAGCGGGATGAGAGTGTTTCTTAGTTTTGTAAATAGCTGTTCAACGTCTTTTGTCTTCATTTCGGGTTCATATTCATCTAAAAGGGCATCATAAGGATGATCTTTGTATTTCAAGTATTCGGCCTTTCTCCTATTTAGAATCACGATGCGGTCTAGGAAGGGAAGGAATTGATGAAATGCATCATCAGATTTTGCTGTTCGCCATACCATTAAGGCCTGAGAAGTAATTTTAGTGTATTCTTCGACGAATTTTGTCGGAAGGGCCGTGTCGTGGACGTAATCTCGATGCCATTCTCTTAATGCTGCGTTTTGTTGCTGTGACAGCCTTTTCGAGAGGAGTTTTCCGCTTGGAAGATCAATGAGTTTGCTCAGAGCTTTGGCAAATTTGGGGCCTGTTTTTTCTCGGTGGATGATCCCTGCCATCACTCCGAGTTGTTCTGCTCTAATTCCTGCACCTTCAGGTGGCATGTATGTTTCTTGGTCCCAATTTAGTAATGAGACAACCCCTTCCAAAATACGTCTATGCTTTGAGAGTTCGTGGATTTTCTGGTAATGTATTTCAGACGGGTTCATAACATCCTTTTTGGGAATTTGTCGGTATATATATCAGGTCGTCACAATTTTGCAAAGCGCCATTGAAAGAAACCAAAAACTGTAAGAAAAGGACAGATAATCGCTATGAAAGGGGGGATTACTTGTCTTTTCGATACAACTAAAGCAGCGTCGATAAACATGTAAAAAGCGATTAAACTAAATAATGTACAGGCATAGATCAAAAAAACAGGAAGCTGTCTGGAAAAGTGGACACAATAAGGCGCGGCACCGATGATGGTGATGAAACAAAGCCAGGGAATCGCTAGCTTCCAGTAAAATGCAGTGAGCACCTTGCTCTCTTTTTCATTTTGAATAAGTGAGAAACTTTTAATTTGTTCAGTGAGTCCGCTGAAAGATAAAATATCAGGATCGAATATCGCGGAATGAAGGAGCTCATCGTTGAGTTGAATTTCGGGGAAAGTGCGTTGAAGGTAGGATGCTTCTTGAAGAAGTTCTCCTGATTGACTCCGGGTAAAATGGTCGACAAAACTTCCGAGAGGGATATCTTGATTGTGGGATAAATATTTCATTCGGTAGATGTTATCGATAGAAGGGATCCAAAAGACGTCGAAGAAACGTTCGTTTACCTTATCGTAATTCTGATATAGAAGGGTTGAGCGATCTTCCAAAACGAGATGATAGACAGCAACGGTTGGATGATTCCTGCTTCTTTGATGTTTTGTTGAATCTTCTAGCCGTCGCAATTTTTTTAACGCCTCAGGGAGGAGGAACTGTTCGTTAGCGTATAAGAGGAGAGTGCAGAAGAGGCTGACAATAAGAAACGGGCGCATCAACGTTTTAACTTTAATTCCACTTGCCATGAGAGCGATCAGTTCATTTTGAGTGTTTAATGTGCAGACTGTTTTCACGAACGCAATCAGCAGAGCGATAGGGAGCAATATTTCTGCCCTGCTAGCAAATACATAGAGGTAATAGAGGACGATATCTTGTAAATGAAGCTGCCCTTGGCGGTAATAGGAGATGCTTGTATGGCTTGCAAAATCGATAATCACATATAAGCCATAAAAACAGCATAGGAATAAGAGAAAAACTCGGATAAATTGTCCTAGAAAATAGCGTTCCCAAATTTTACAGAACATTATTCGATCCCTCTGCTGATTCTGTTTAATACGACTATCGATGTGGCAACGATGGCAGCATGAGGTAAAAGATAAAGAAGGTCTGCTAGCACGCGTTGATGTTCGACCCCTTTAGCGATAAAAAAGGCGATGAGATAGGCTGTCGAAAGTCCGATGGCAAGATACAGAGGAGTATAGTTTTTTTGACGGCTGATACTGATCCCAAAAGCCGATCCCATTAAAGTGAAGCTGAACACAGCAAGAGCAATGGAAATCCGCTTCGTCACCTCGCTATAGCTTCGGTTTAGGTCTGTCAGCAAAACTTTAATTTGGGTTTTATTCTCTCTATTTTCAATCGCTTTTGTCAGCTGCACCTGCTGATCTTTGATTCGGGCTAGCAGCAATGGCATCTGTAGATAATCGTTATTGATTGTCCATACCTTTTTCTGCAGTAGATCGGAGAAGTCTTCAACAAGGGTGACAGAACTTTGCATATTTTCTATCAATAAGTGGTCGAAGCCATCGTTAGAAATTGTTGGAGTGCTTGTTAAGAGAGTGACATGCTGTCCATCAAACAGTGTAGGAGTTGCTTTCAGATCACGGGCCACCATGAGATTTAATCGTCCATAGTGTTTATTTGGAAAGGCTAGGATGGTGTCTGAGGCTGATTCTCCCACAACAGACGAACCAAGAGCTTCAAAGTAGAATCCTTTTAACCTCATGAGGTGTTTGTTATTGAGAAGAAGGAGAGGGTTCACGGCGCGCAGTTCGCTCTTTAGGAGGCTTGATTGAAGATGGGAGTAGGTGGCTAGCTCGGAAGTGATCCATAAATTGGCAATAGAAAGAAAGCTTGCAGCGATGAGCAGAGGGGTGAGGATATCGCGCAGAGAGAGTCCGCTTGCTCGCAATGCAATTAATTCATGAAGGCGGGACATTTGTTGAATCAGGATAAACGAAGAGATGAGACAGGATAATGGAATCGCGATTGGAAGAATGTAGGGGATCTGAAAGAGGGTAAATATGACGATATACGATAAGGGGGCCCCTAAAGCAGCAAAGTGGGCGATTTCATCTAACCGCATCGTCAATAAAATCGCTATAAAAGCCAAAATCGTGAGAGAGGCGATTTTAAGGAAATGATAGATGAGGTAGCGCCATAGGATGGGCATGAAAGTTACCAAAACTCAGGTTAAGATTAAATAATTTTACAGGTAAACGAATACTTTTAGAAGAAATAATGACAGAAACTGTTATAATGATGCAATATCAAGATTTATTATAACTATTCATAGTGTGAAGGAGAGTTATGGGTAACACGAAGAGCTCACCACCCAGTGATAGGGAGTGGTATGTCATTCTTGATCATAACCAAGCAGGTCCCTTTCGTTTGCTTGAGCTTAAAAAATTCATTACTCCTGATACGCTTGTCTGGAAAAAGGGTTTTAGCGAGTGGACTCCAGCGCGGCACGTCCCAGAATTAAACATTCTCTTTGAAGATGAACCGGAGTCGAAACCTTTGCATGAGAAGCCAACACTTGCTCCCCTTAAAGAGGAATTGGGATCAGAACAGGTGACTGTGATCATGCAACAAGATCCCTATCAATTTATCTTGTGGTTGATTGTTTTCTTGCTCATTATTTCCTATACATTTTATCTTTTGAACCGCTGATTATGGTAAACATCAAAGACATAGATCGGTTTTTTGACCAGTACTGTTCGTCTTCTGAACCGCTATTGTTAGCGTTATCAGGTGGGCCAGACTCGCTTTTTCTTTTTTTCTACCTCCTCCGCTTTCGGGAGCGGTCCAACGTGCCATTTTATGTCGCTCATGTCGACCATGGGTGGCGGGAGGAGAGCCGCCTCGAAGCCGAGGCGTTGAGGCAGCTCGCAGACTCTCATGAAGTTTCTTTTTTCTTAAAGACGCTTGATCCAACGACCCTCAAGGGAAATCTTGAATCTGCTTGCAGGGAGGAACGCTATGCGTTTTTTGCTGCATTATCTACACAACATCACTGTCAATGTGTTGTGACTGGACATCATCGCGATGACAGGGCAGAGACAATATTAAAGCAACTTTTTGAAGGGGCTCATTGGTCGTCATGGTCCACCCTTAAAGCCAAAAGCCTCCTTTATGGGGTGCAGGTGCTCCGCCCGTTAATGAATTTCTCGAAAAGCGAAATAGAGAAAATGGTGTGTGCATTCCCATTCAGTCCGTTCATTGATAAAACCAACCAAGATTGTCGACACCTTCGGGCGCGGATGAGGCAAACGATTTTTCCCTGGCTGAATGAGATGTTTGGAAAAGAGGTCCAAAATAACCTCATTGAACTCGCCAATGAATCAGAAGAGCTGTCGACGTTTTTTCATGAACGTCTGAAAGGTGTTCTCGATAAACAAGTCGTCGGACCTTGGGGGATCTATTTAGATTTACGCAACTCCTTGCCGACAGTGTTGGTTGAAATAAAATATTTGTTGCGGCTGTTTTGTAAACAGCATGGGTTTTACTTGTCACGTCAATCTTTCACCACTGCTGCGATAGCTCTTCAAGAAGGGAAGCCTTTGCAGAAATTTATGTTAGGGAATCGGATGATTGCGATTGATCGCAAGAGCTTATTTCTTCTAGAAGAATTTTCCGATGAAGAGAGCTGTTCTATTGCGTTGAAAGAAGGATCTCAACAACTCGGCAGCTGGAATGTTGAAACCGTTGAAGTTGATGTTTCCGAAACAAAGCAAATAGGAACTTGGCGAGAAGGGTGGACCGGCCGTTTAGTCTGTTTCTTGCCACATGGGAACTATCAACTTGAAGTGGGGCAGCTTAGTCCGGCTTTGAATTTAGTAAAAGTGAAAAAGGAATGGAACCAAGCAAAAGTTCCTTCATTTTTATATCCACGTTTTCCTCTCGTTAAGAAGGATGGAGAGATCTGCCATGAATTTCTCTCAGGTCAAGGGAACCACTTCCTCAGAGCCGGAGAAAAGTGTTTGATGATCAAACTGGCATTTAAAGGGCCTATAAGAGACAGGGGACCTAAAGAAAGGGATAAGAGACAACAAGGACCTAAGGGACCTAAAAAGAGTCCACTATAGCAATCGCTGCCCTTGTTTTAATGGGGGCGTTTCTCCTTAAAGCATGCTATTATCGTTTTAAAGACCGAGGCCGATGAAAAAAGGATCGAAAATTTTGATCGGGAACATTATGAGAGCTCAACGGAGCGGTATGATTCAAAGTTCTGTCCAAATCAACCTTGTCGCAGAACTTATGGGTAAAATGCAGCAGAATCCGAGTGTCTGATGATGAAATCGCTTTTTCAGCTAACTATCGTCCAGGACATTTCACTAGAAGAGGCTTGGAATACCCTTGAGGTAAATGGAATTGAAATCCTCTACGGTTCGGAAGAGGATGGACAAGCCGTCGTTTTTACTTTGCTGAGTGACCCTTCAGAAGTAGACAACTTCTCCTTTATTACCACCTGCCTTCCCCATGAATTGCCTCCAATCAACTGGGAGGCTCAATGGGCTGCACATGGCCAAGATTTTCATGATGGCTATGTCC